>NZ_JAAFKG010000080.1 GCF_013299185.1 Microcoleus sp. bin48.metabat.b7b8b9.023
TTGAAGATTTGAGTGAGTTACTTTTTGATTTATCTAGTTCAGATAAACCTGTTAAATGCCTCGCATGATGTCAGTCAATAGCCTTCATAGCCTTGATTTAACCTCTCGACAATTAATCCACCCTGCTTCTTAAGGGGGGCTAGGGGGGATCGGGCTTTAATAATCTTGCCAGCAGTCTGTGACTACTTTTGACCTTAAGATAAAAACAAGTCTGTCGGGTGCGATCGCATTTCCTAATTCCCCACCAACTACCTCAAAATCCCAGCATGATTGTACCAAATCTTGATATGATTATCGGCGCGATTACCAGCATTGCGAATCCTATAATTAAAGATAAGTTTCAGCGCAGCGAAACAGTCATCAAATTACTCAAACAATTTAACCTAGATCCCGAACATCCGCTACCGGATTTTAGCACCGTTTACGCCTACACTTTAGTAGAATACGGCATCGGCAAACCCAAGCCAATTTTAGAACTGTTTCGGGAAGAAGAGATTAAACAAGCTTTCCGCCAAGCATTCGATCGCAATTCTCCGGCTGTGTTTCTCAAACAAGGAGAAGATTTTCTCGATGCCTATGCTTTGGGAGATGAAATTAAAGATTTAGGGATTGACATTCGGCGCGAATTTGCTGCTTTTTCCGCAGTTTTTATCGCCGTCACCAAACGCACCCGCAATCCCAAAGAAGCTTTGACGAATCATCAGATTGATTCAGTACACAAACAAATTGTAGCAGTTCAAGAAAGGCTCGATCGACTGCCAACTCTCGAAGGAATGCGGGCGGAAATGGCGCGGCTGGCTGTGGAAATTAACCCGGCTTTACCAGCAGGAAATGAAACTGCGGTAAAATCCCAAGAGTTTGCTTTGGCGCAGCAAATGCGCGGTTGGTTTGAAATATTGGGCTACGATTTTGAGCCGTATCAGGTTTGGGAAGATAACTATTTTGAATGGATTATTCGGATTCCGGTGAGGCGGGGTAGGTTCGATCGCATTTTGATTCGCGGCATGGCGGGAGAAGCGGGAATTCAAGATGTCGGGGCGCTGAGACAGTCGGTAAAAACGCAAAAAACCGATGAAGGTTGGCTGGTGACATCGCGCCGGATTTCTAAAGCCGCCCGCAGGGAAGTTGACCAACCAGAAAATCGCCATCTCGATTGTTATACGTTTGACGAACTGATTGATGTGGATGCTGATTTTAGCGGCTACATCGAATGGTTGGAGAATGAAGTTAAGCGCCGAAAAATCGATGGGAAATACGTGCCTCTCGGTTGTACGAAAGCCGAGTTAGATGGCGTTAATAAGCGACAAATTGATGCGAGCTATTACGGCGAAGAAGATGGCTGGATTGACGGTTATATTGACTTGTGGATGGACGATCCGGCGAAGGAACATATTTCAGTTTTGGGCGAATTCGGGACGGGGAAAACTTGGTTTGCTTTTCACTACGCTTGGACGGCTTTGCAGCGCTACCAACAGGCAAAACAAAAAGGAACTCAACGACCTCGCTTGCCTTTAATTATCACTTTGCGTGACTATGCAAGAGCTTTGAATGTTGAGAATGTTTTGGCTGGCTTCTTCTTTACTCAGCACAATATTCGACTGAATAGTGAAGTGTTCGACCAACTGAATCGGATGGGTAAGTTGCTGTTGATTTTTGACGGATTTGATGAAATGGCCGCTAAGTGCGATCGACAACAAACAATTAACAACTTCTGGGAACTAGCAAAAGTAATTGTTCCCGGTGCAAAAGTCATCTTAACCTGTCGCACAGAACACTTTCCCGAAGCCAAAGAAGGACGCGCTTTATTGAATGCCGAATTAAAAGCCTCGACTGCCAATCTCAGCGGAGAAACACCGCAGTTTGAAGTATTGGAATTGGCGGCATTTGACGACGACCAAATCCGTCAAGTATTATCTCACCAAGCCGATGCCGAAACTGTAGCACAGGTGATGAACAATCCGCAATTATTGGATTTGGCGCGGCGGCCGGTGATGGCAGAATTGATATTAGAATCGTTGCCGGATATTCAAGCAGGTAAACCCGTGGATATGTCGCGAGTTTACCTGTATGCGGTGCGGCGGAAAATGGAACGGGATATTAAGGCAGAAAGGACGTTTACATCCCTGGCAGATAAGTTATTTTTCCTGTGCGAACTGTCCTGGGAAATGCTATCAACCGACCAAATGCGTTTGAATTATCGGCTGTTTCCAGACAGAATTCGCCGCTTGTTTGGGGCTGCGGTGCAAGCAGAAAAGGATTTAGACCACTGGCATTACGACATGATGGGTCAAACGATGTTAATTCGCAATGCTGAGGGGGATTATTCTCCGGCACACAGGTCACTTTTGGAGTTTTTTGTAGCGTATAAGTTGGCGGCGGAGTTGGGGGTTTTGCCCGCTGATTTTACGGAGTTGTCGCAGGCACAATTGTATTTGGATAATTCTGTTGAGTCGGTGAATTATACTTGGTCGGCATATTTTAGCCGTCAGGCGGACAATGCGGGCGATATTGTGCCGATTCCGGCTTTGAAGGGTTTTGTGAGTGAAAGTTTAGGGCAACTTCTTAACAGTTTCGGGCAGAAAACTTTGACGAAAGCGGTGATGGATTTGTTGGTACCGATCCTGGGAAAAACCGAGTTTGTTGGTGAGGTTAAGTCGAGACTGTTGGAAATTTTGGAGGCGACGAAAGGTAAAAATGAGGCGGAAGTTGGTTATGTCGGGGGGAATGCGGCGACGGTATTGGTGAAAATTGATAATGCTGCTTTGGAAGGGAGAGATTTATCGAGGGCTGTGATTAAAGGTGCTGATTTTTCTAATGCTAGTTTGCGGCGTGTCAATTTTGCTGGGGCGAATTTGAGTGATTCTAATTTTATCAAAGGTTTCGGTACGGTTTTTGCAGTAGTATTTAGTCCTGATGGTAAACTGTTAGCTACAGGTGGTACAGATGGCGTAGTTCGTTGTTGGGATATTGCTAGTGAAAAAGAAATTTTGACCTGTAAAGGTCACAGCGATTGGGTGCGTTCAGTTGCATTTAGTCCAGACGGTAAAACTATCGCTAGTGGCAGTAGTGACCAAACTATCAAGTTGTGGGATTGTTGGAGTGGCGAATGCCTGCAAACTTGGCAAGGTCACAGCCATTGGGTAAATTCAGTTGCATTTAGTCCAGACGGTAAAACTATCGCTAGTGGCAGTAGTGATCAAACTATCAAGTTGTGGGATTGTTGCAGTGGCGAATGCCTGCAAACTTGGCAAGGTCACAGCCAATGGGTAAATTCAGTTGCATTTAATCCAGACGGTAAAACTATTGCTAGCGGGAGTAGTGACCAAACTATCAAGTTGTGGGATTGTCATAGCAGTGAATGCCTTCAAACTTGGCAAGGTCACAGCCATTGGGTAAATTCAGTTGCATTTAGTCCAGACGGTAAAACTCTGGCTAGTGGCAGCGATGACCGAACTGTAAAGTTGTGGGATTGTCGCAGTGATGACTGTCTCCAAACTTGGCAAGGTTGCAGCCATTCGGTAAATTCAGTTGCATTTAGTCCAGACGGTAAGACTCTGGCTAGTGGCAGCGATAACCGAACTGTAAAGTTGTGGGATTGCCACAGCGGTGAATGCCTCCAGACTTTTCAAGGTCATAGTCATTCGGTAAATTCAGTTGCATTTAGTCCAAACGGTAAAACTATCGCTACCGGGAGTAGTGACCAAACTATCAAGTTGTGGGATTGTCGCAGTGCTGAAGGTCTCCAAACTTGGCAAGGTCACAGCAGTTTGATATATTCAGTTGCATTTAGCCCAGATGGTAAAACTATCGCTAGTGGCAGTAGTGACCAAACTATCAAGTTGTGGGATTGTCACAGTGGTGAATGCCTCCAGACTTATCAAGGTCACAGCCAATGGGTAAATTCAGTTGCATTTAGTCCAGATGGTAAAACTATCGCTAGCGGGGGTAGTGACCGAACTGTCAAGTTGTGGGATTACCACAGTGGTGAATGCCTCCAAACTTGGCAAGGTCACAGCCAATGGGTAAATTCAGTTGCATTTAGTCCAGATGGTAAAACTATCGCTAGTGGCAGTAATGACCAAACTATCAAGTTGTGGGATTACCACAGCGGTAAATGCTTCCAAACTTGGCAAGGTCACAACGATTGGATATCTTCAGTTGCATTTAGTCGAGACGGTAAAACTCTGGCTAGTGGCAGTCACGATCTCACTGTCAAGTTGTGGGATTACCACAGTGGTGAATGCCTTCAAACTTTGCAAGGTCACAGCAATTTTGTATGGTCAATTGCATTTAGTCCAGACGGTCAAACTATCGCTAGCAGCAGTAATGACCGAACTATAAAGTTGTGGGATTGGCACAGCGGTGAATGCCTTCAAACTTGCCAAGGTCACAGCAATTTTGTATGGTCGATTGCATTTAGTCCAGATGGTAAAACCCTGGCTAGTAGTAGTGCCGATCAAGCTATAAAATTATGGGACTGTTATAGTGGTGAATGCCTCGAAACTTTTCAAGGTCACAGCGATACTGTAAGTTCAGTCGCATTTAATCCAGACGGTAAAACTTTGGCTAGTGGCAGCTTGGATGCAACTATTAAGCTTTGGGATGTCAAGACTGGTGAGTGCCTCAAAACGCTGATAGCTGAAAGACCTTATGAGGGCATGAATATCACGGGTGTTACGGGTTTGACGGAGGCTGAAAAAGTGACGATCGCATCTTTAGGGGCTGTGTGCGATCTGGTTTAATATTGCGTCGCTAGGACTAAAGAAACCGGGTTTTTCGTGGATTTAAAACTGCGGCGGAAATTGTCGAAAAAACCCGGTTTCTGCCTACATTTTAGTCAACTCGTCCTGGGATATTAAGGGCGATCGACCTTATTTATGATAAAATCAACTATAAGTAGTGAATTTTGGGAGTTGCTAAAATGAACACTGTGAAATTATCGATCGAGGGCGATCGCCAGACTGTAGTTTTACCGAAGGAATACCAGTTTCAAGATAGCGAAGTTTACATTAAAAAGATAGGTAATGTTGTTGTTCTAATCTCGAAAGACAATCCGTGGCAAATTTTGTTTGATAGCTTAAAACTTTTCTCTGAAGACTTCATGGAAACTAGAGAACAGCCTGCTTTGGAGATCAGAGAGGCACTGTAATTTCATAAATCTGTTCAACTATAATATTAAGGGCGATCGACCTTGTTTGTGATACAATTAATAAAATAGCGATCGGCCTAGATTCTCGTTCCAAGGCTCTACCTGGGAATGCCGATCGCAAAACTCTGCCTCAATAGTTGGGTTTCGACGCCTTAACAAACATTTGCCCGCCCAAAAAACGCCACAAAAAAGGCAACTTCAAGTAAACCTTTAACAACAACGGCGAGGCCGGCCGCCCTTTCGTCGAAAACGGTAAAAATCTCGGTATCATTACATCAACTTTAAACCCGACAGTTTGTAAAAGCTCTTGCAGGGATAAATGTGTAATCGGTAATTGATGGTCGATAAAATCGTAGTATTCCTTGTAAGAGTATTTGAAATTTGGCTGAATCACCAAAAGAGAGCCGCTAGGCTTCAGCGCATCAAAGCAAAATGAGATGATTTCTACAAGTTCCTCTTTGTTGCGGAGGTGTTCAAAAAAGTTCGATATAAAAATGCGATCGAACTGTTCGCTAAAAGAAGTACGATTATCTAAGTTAAGCACATCAATATTCAGCACCTTGACATCAGCATTAGCAAATAACTTTGAATCGGGATTCAGGTCAATTAAACATTTGTCGCCAGCCCGAATTTGATTGATAAACTCGCAGTAGCCGCCGCCAATATCTAAAACTGCCGATTCTGGAGGAACATAATCTTGTAAAAATTCGTCAATTAAAACTTTCCAAAGTGCCACCTTGGCTTGCATCTGTCGGGAATCAAATCGGTTGGCATACAACTTTTTGAGATATGTGTCAGTTTTCATAGTAAGATAGCATAGACTGAGTATGAGTTTATCACGCGATACAGCCAACTATGAATGTTATATCTACAGAAATACCGGACGTTCTGATAATTGAGCCGAAAATTTTCGGAGACGATCGCGGTTTCTTTTTTGAGAGTTTCAATCACCAAGCTTTTGTCGAAAAAACAGGCGTGACGGCAGAATTTGTTCAAGACAATCATTCCAAGTCTTCTAAAAATGTGCTGCGCGGTTTGCACTACCAAATGCAGCAGCCTCAAGGTAAATTGCTGCGGGTTGTGGCGGGCGAAATATATGATGTGGCGGTGGATATTAGAAAAACTTCGCCGACTTTCGGACAGTGGGTGGGCTGTTTGATTAGTGCAGAAAATAAGCGGCAATTTTGGGTGCCGGCGGGATTTGCTCACGGTTTTTTAGTAGTATCAGACATTGCTGAAGTTTTGTACAAAACTACAGACTACTATGCACCGGGACACGAGCGGTGTATTGTATGGAATGATCCTGATTTGGCGATCGCCTGGCCGCTAGATGGTGCCGAACCAATTTTATCACCTAAAGACAAAGCCGGACAAACATTGAAAAGAGCTCAAGTGTTTTAGATAATGAAAATTTTACTCGCAGGCGGTAGCGGACAGCTAGCTCAAGAATTGCATCCCATCTTATTATCTGTGGGAGAGGTCATTTCAGTCGATCGCACTTCCGTCGATTTATCCCAGCCCGAAACCATCCGTCAAGCAATGGCTGACATTCAACCGGATGTCGTCGTGAATGCCGCTGCTTACACTGCGGTTGACAAAGCCGAAACCGAAGCAGACTTAGCCCACGCAGTCAACGGTATCGCACCGGGCATCTTTGCCGAAGAATGCGAGAAACTGGGAGCAAGTTTAATCCACTTTTCCACTGATTACGTATTTGATGGTAGCAGCGGTTCTGCTTATCTCGAAACAGATTCGACAAACCCATTGGGAATTTACGGGCAGTCCAAATTAGCAGGCGAGGAAGCAATTAAAAAAGCGGGAAACCGACATATTATTATTAGAACCGCCTGGGTTTACGGTAACGGCGGTAAAGGCAACTTTGTCAAAACCATGCTGAGATTGGGCAAAGATAGGGAAGAACTTCGGGTAGTAGCAGATCAGATTGGAAGTCCAACTTGGACAGCAGATTTGGGGGCTGCGACTGCTCAAATCATCCCTCTGCTTGGCTTGGAAAGTTTTGGGACTTACCAGTATACTAACAGCGGTGTGTGTAGTTGGTACGATTTTGCGATCGCCATTTTTGAAGAAGCAGAGAAACTCGGCTTTCCCCTCAAAATCAAGCGCGTAATTCCCATCACCACCGCCGAATATCCCACACCCGCAAAACGTCCCGCTTTTTCTGTACTTTCTACAGTAAAAATATCAGCACTTCTGGGAACCTATCCTCCCCACTGGCGGCAAGGGCTCAGAGAAATGCTGGTTAAAGAAATGAAGTGAAAAATTGAGTAAAACTCAAAACGCGAGGGTGGGTTTTGTTTGGAAATTATCTGTTATAACTGATCTTCCACCAATGTCAGCAACAGGCAAGATGCCTGTTCCACAAAGAGGAAATTTCTTGTGGGATGGGCATCCTGCCCGTCAGCAACAGGCAAGATGCCTGTTCCACAAAGAGGAAATTTCTTGTGGGATGGGCATCCTGCCCGTCCATAAAAGGCTAGTTGAGAATGGTGCAAGTGCTCAGTTATAAGCTTTACTGTGCTTAGTTTGTATCTTTGTGGCGCTGTTTATCCCCGGAAATTCCCTAAATCTCCCTTAAAAAGATCGACTTTGACAGTTTTCTTGTCCCCCCCTTGTTAAGGGGGGTTAGGGGGGATCCGGTTTAACTGAACTTTATTAGGCTAAACCCCCCGATTAATTCAAAATCTCCCCATGTCGGAATCAATGAAAATCAACAACCAATATGTTTTAATTATCACCTCAGTTATCAGCATTTTGATACCCGCTTCATATATTTTGTACTTGATATCCCAAGCGGGAGACTTGTCTAATTTTGATTATTGGTGGATGACTTGGAATTTTTATTCAGTAGACGGTTTCTCTACAAATCCTTTTAACTGGATATTTCGGGCGAACGAGCATTTTGTCTTGATTCCGGCGATTATCTATGGCTTGAATATTATTGTCACCCAAGGTTCAAATATTGGTTTGTGTTTGATTGCTTGGTTTTTGGCTTTGATTCAGTGCTATGTCTTGATTGCTTTACTGCCTTTAAAATTAAGGAATTTTCCACTACAATTTATCTCAGTCATCCTGTGTATTTCTATTTTTAATTTTACTCCGGCGGCGGCACACAACTGGATGCGGGGATTTAGTGGAGTCCACTGGATTATTGCTAATTTATTTGTAATTTGTTCGATATTTTGTTTGCAATCATATGTTAATTTATTATTAAAGAGCAGAGAGGCAGAACCTTTAGATATTCATTCCTCGGAAAAGATGGGGAATCAGGGATGGCAACAAAATAAGTGGGTAATTGGTAGTATTGTTTTTGGGATTTTAGGTTGTATTAGTTACAGCACTCCTTTAGGTTTGTGGCCGATATTGTGTGGGGCTGCGATTGTGCTGCGGTTTCCTCGGCGGATAACTTATTTGTATTTTGCTGCTTCGATTGCGGTGATTGGTATTTATTTTTTAACTTACAAAACTCCGTCCAATCATCCTTCTTTAACTAAAATTAATCCGCTGAAAACTCTCGAATATATTCCGATTTATCTCGGGGGTATTTTTAGCGAAAATATTATTGTTGCGTCAATTATTGGTATAATTGGCTCGATCGCTGTAACGGGTTTTGTCGGTTATTGGCTATTGGCAAAAAAGTCTGTGCAGCTTGGCTATCCTGTAGGGAATCGCCCAAATTGGCTGCCTTGGCTGTCCATCCAATTGTACACCCTGCAAACGGCTTTAATGGCCGCAGTTAGTCGATCGGGATTTGGAGTCGAACAGGCTACCGCTTCCCGCTACGCCACACTCCCAGCCTTGTTTTGGATGAGTACAATTATCCTCACAGTGCTTGCTGTGCAGGAGTTGCAGCCGAAACCGAGAATTCAAGAACGATGGCTGACACCGCTGTTTGCAGTCGTGACAGCCGCCGTCATTTTAATGTACGGGGTGGGCGGCGAAACTGCAAGGGCGATCGGCCGCAGAGCCACCTATCAACCGCTAGTAGCACTATCATTGCAATTAGGCATCACCGACATCACCCTAATTAAAGAGAGAGTAGGAAACAAACCCGCCGCATTTGTCGGATTAATCGATGCCTTAAAAACTAACAACTTAGTACCATTCAATCGAGACATCAAAAAATACAACTTCTGTGCAGCATTAGACACAAAAATCGACCCGAATTTACTCTCAGCCCCCAAAGACGGAGTACCCGGATATTTTGATACAATCACAAAACTCGCACCAGCCGCCGCTAGAGTAATTGGTTGGGTAGGAGATCCCGAAAATCATGTAAAATGTATTGTCATTCTCAACCAAGAAAATGTAGTTCGAGGTTTCGCCATGTCAGGATTTCCCCGCCCCGACTTAGTTAACTTATTTGGGGTGGCCTACGAATCCGCAGCTTGGAGAGGATACATTCAAACATCGCCAACAGATAAATTATTGACAGCCTATGCTTCATTCAAAAACCGCGAAGGTTGGGTAGCTTTGCGAAACTCCCAATTGATCGATAAAAATTAAAATTTATCCATAACAACCATAAATAATTTATAAACCCCTTTTTCCTACTCTCTCTGTGCTCCTCCTTCTCTGCGCCCTCTGCGCCCTCTGCGGTTAATAAAAAAACTCATTGACAACACAAATAAAATATAATTGCCTTATGCCCAAACAAATCAGCTTCGTAATTCCCGTTCATAACGAAGAAGCAACCCTCAAAATGCTGTTTGAAAAAATTAGCACAGTCATGTCCCAAACAGGAATTGACAGTTACGAAGTCATTTTCATAGACGATGGTAGCCGCGATGCTTCTTGGCGAGAAATTGCTGATTTAGCCAGTCAATTTCCCCAACAAATTAAAGCGATAAGAATGCGCCGCAATTTTGGCAAATCCTCCGCACTTTCAGCAGGATTTCGCAATGCAGCAGGAAAAATTATCTTTACTCTCGATGCAGATTTACAGGACGACCCCGCCGAAATTCCAAAATTTTTACATCATCTAGAATTGGGATTTGATTTGGTCTCTGGTTGGCGAAAACAGCGGAATGACCCCCTATCGAAAACCTTGCCTTCGAGGCTGTTTAATGCAGTTGCGTGTTTGCTGACTGGGGTGAAAATGCACGACATGAATTGCGGTTTCAAGGCTTATCGGCGGGAAGTTTTGCACTCAATTAAATTGTACGGGGAATTGCACCGCTATATTCCAGCATTAGCAAATAATTTAGGTTTTAAAATTGGCGAAGTAGTTGTCGAACACCATCCGCGAAAACATGGTAAATCAAATTACGGTTGGGAACGTTATGCGCGGGGATTTATTGATTTGTTGACGGTGTTGGCGACTACTCAGTATTTGCACAAACCAGGTCATTTGTTTGGTGGATTGGGGTTGTGTTTTGGCTTGGTGGGTACTGTTTCGCTGAGTTATTTGATTGTAATTTGGTTTTTGAATTTAGCCGGGATGCACTTTGGGCCGATCGGCAATCGACCTTTGCTATTTTTTGGGATTTTGTGTACAATTCTGTCGGTGCAGTTGATTTCTTTGGGAATTTTGGCTGAGTTGATTGCGCGGAATGTGGCTGCTGATTATGTGGATAAGCAGATTTGTGAAATTATTGATGATTCGGATTTTGATATTTAACTGTTTATATTATGATGTTTGTAGTGAGGACTTTAGTCCTCTGATTTTGAAGAAGGACTGAAGTCCTCACTACGAACCTTAAGAAGGACTGAAGTCCTCAGTACGAACCTTAAGAAGGACTGAAGTCCTCACTACGAACCTTAAGAAGGACTGAAGTCCTCACTACGAACCTGAAGAAGGACTGAAGTCCTTACTACGAACCTTAAGAAGGACTGAAGTCCTCACTACGAACCTGAATTACGAACCTGAAGAAGGACTGAAGTCCTCACTACGAACCTGTTTTATTTGTGATTTTAAAGATTATCCATTTGCCTTGTTTATCTACTATTTCTCCTTCAATGTTTGGATGCCAATCGCTGCGAGTCAGGATATAATCGGCCTGATATTTTTGGGCTACTTTGACTAACTCTGTACTGCTGCGACGGCTGAATAAGTCGTTCCCTCCCCAAATCATTTGCGGGTTTAAGGGAACTCCTAAAATAGCTTCCATGCGATTTTGCCACTCTTTGATTCCTGTTTCTGTTAAGGGAAAATTCTTAAAATTAACTACTATAGCTCTCTGAGAGTAAAACTGGAAGCTGGTAACTGAAGGTGGAATTAATATGAGTGCATCTTGATTGCTAATTTGCGAAAAGTGTAAAGCTAGTCTGTTTAAGTCGTTGCTGGGAACTACATTAATATTAACTCTTTTTTGAAATGTTTCTAACATTGGCTTTGGTAAAATCCCTCCTACTCCCAAAACTAAGATGGCGGTAGTTGTCAAAGCTAAAATATGGGTTACTATTTGTGTGAGTGCTGTAGATATAGATGTTTGTTCTAAAATGAAAGGCAAGGCAAGAATTGAAAAGAGGATAGGTATGCTAATTAGGCGATTTCCTATAATTTCCCACGAATCAGTCGCCGGATATATCAAACTAAAAATCAACGTTACTGCTGTAAAAATCCACAGCAATATATTGTATCTCTTGGGAAATACGTAGTTTCTGCTTTGCCAAACTGATAATCCGAGGAAAATTACACCTCGAAAAGGCAACGTCAGTACAGAGAGCAGCAACAAGCTAACAGCTATTTTTTTATTTGTGTAAAGCCTACCGACGGTTAAACTAACAGCAATAAATATAATTAACTGAGCAAATGGAACGGTTCTCGCCAATTGCAGTTTGGCGATTAAAGCCAGCGGGTAAACTTCTACAAATACGTAGTTTAGGAACAGCGCGAAAATTGATGTGCCAACAATTATATAAAAATTAATCTTGTCTGCTTTTTGGAGTAAGTCGGTATTTTTGATGCACAGCAAGCCGCCACTGATGAAACATATAAAGTTGAACCAATTCCCAATAGTCCAATTTGACGGCAGGATGTGGTGAGGATTGCGAACTTTGGCGTGGATGAATACAAACTCGGCATTGTCGATGATTGGAGTGCCGGTAGTGCCTGTCAATAACATGGGTACGTATACTATACTTGACATTGCTGATAAAAGTGCGATCGCCCAAATCAACGTTTTGAATTGCCGCTCTCTTACAGATTTTATCAGTAAAACGGGAATCATCATCAATCCCGGCAGAAAACCCACTAAAAATTGCAGCAAACAAGCCAGTCCAAAAAAGAAATATCCTGTCAGCCATTTCTGACGCAAACTAAAGTAAATTCCCCAGATTGCGACACCCATTGCGAAGGTACTCGGTACTGATTTTGTGGAAAATACCAGCGTGTTACCCACATCTGTAAATGAAGCGGCTAAACACAAGAAACTCATTGCTGCTACTGGCAGTTGTGAATTAGTATATATTCTGATAATTGCCCGACAAGCTAGGATAACTGAACCAAAGGCTAGGAATTGATAAATAAAATGTACTAAGGGGATGCTTAACCCTAAGCTTGCTAACAAATAAATGATCTGATAATAATAGTATCTCGGATTGAATTTAACCATTTCCTGAACGTGATAGTCATTTTTGTAGAGTTCAGGATTGAGCAGGGATTGGATTTGTGGCAATTCGGGAAAGTTGCCTCCTATCGGGAACTTATACCCTACTGCTATGAATGAACCGATGATGATAACAGTATAGAGAGATATATTTAAATACTTGTTTGATTTTTCAGTTTTCTGCATTGACGGTTCAATTTTTTTGATGTGATATTAAAGTGAAGGGGCTTTTTTATAAACCGCAGAGGCGCAGAGGACTCAGGGGAGGAAAAAGAGCGAAAGCAGGGGCGAATTTATAGCGGTTGTCACAAAGATTAGGTACGTTGTTGGGCTTCAGCCCTCTTGGTTTAAGCGGTTATATAAGCTGTCAGTCATACCTCACCTTTTTGAGAAAGGCTATATCTATAATTTTTGTAGGATGGCTTGACCAATTAATAACTCTGCCTTGGCTACCATATTGCACATCAAATCACCAGATATAATATCACGGATTGAGCCGATCGCTATTTCGGGTTTTGCTACAAAGGCAGGTACTGAACGCAGTTAGCTAAATCTTCAGGTTCGTTAACCTTGGCAATTATTTCCAAGTCACGAATCGAATCGCCAACAGTTACACTTTGTTGGTGAGCGTAGATGACGCCAGCAAAATTTATTCCTTCTTGCTGGCGGCGGTTTGCTATGGCTAAAAAATCCTCGTCTTGAGTAAAAACAACGCGCTGAAGCTCGGCTGCGCGATCGAGTATAATAGTGTCGGGCATACCTGTTCTACCGTCGTCTTGAACCGTCAGAACATCTACATCCCGAAACTGCAATCCCACCGTAATTGCCAAGTGGATATGTTCGTCCATATATAGCGCTATGCTCATTTAATTAGTCCCTGGGCTCGGAGTTTTTTAGCCAAAGCAGATTCGCCAGCCTCTAAGCGCAACTTTTCGGCATACTCAAACCTGCGCTGCATATCTGCATCAAGCTCTTGTTTGTGATCCCAATAATAAGCAAAAGCAGAATGAATTTGGCTCATTGTCAAATAGCGGTGGTTGAGGTGCAACTCGGCTGGACTCCACCCGTAAGCGATATGAGCTTGTACTAATTCAACGACTTTCATTGTGGTTCCGGCGATGAGAGGAACGTTCTTCTCGTCTAATTCCACATATTTGTATTCAGTTGCAGTTAGAGTCACGGTTTTTACCTTTTCGATCGCACTTTTATACTTCTATTATATCTATTAGATCGATCGCCCCAATCACAACAAAACCCGCAAAAGCGGGTTTTCCAACAGTATCTTACAGAGGGACTTCCCTGGATTAATCCTAATAACCAGGCTCTTCCTCGTACTCAGGAGTCTTAGTCTTCTCAGGGATATTCACCCGAGGAGCCTGGTAAGGCTTCGATGCTTCATCGTCAGCCCAAGCATCCGCCTCCACATCATCCTCGTACTCGTACTCCACTACGACAGGCTCCTTCGGGCGAGAAACTTGAGGGCTGTACTGCTTCTCTTCGTACTCGTCTTCCTCGTAATCGTCCTCGCCGCCCCAATTATCCTCTTCATACTCATCATAATCGTCTATCTGCTGGGGCTGGGGCATCGCGCGCATCTGCTGCTGTCGTACCGGTGGGCGATTCCACTGCGAATCCTCATCCCAAGGAACCTCTTCTACCACGGGTGCTGCTACTCGGCTTCGCATTTCCGGAGCAGGAATCCGCACGCCTGGGCCCAATTGATGGTCTGTAGCCACAGGTTTGGGATAATAGCCTTGTTCCTCCTCGTCGCGTTCCCAAGGTGCTTGTCCCAAACCGACGCGCTCTAGCAAACCCACGCTAAGCTGCCTCAGCCTTTCCTCGGAACCTTCAAACACAATCAAGCGGTTGGGGCCGCTGCTGACAATTTCTTCAATCCCCAACTCGTAGGTACTGAGAACTTGGTCGGGGATTTGGGGGATTCCGAGGGAAGCGATGACGATAGAAACTAACTTACCGTCTTCCGGGTCAAACCTAAAGCCCCGCACCCTTCCCAAAAGTTCGCCGGTTTCGGTAATCACTTCGCTGTTAATCAAAATGCTGTAGACTTCAACATCAACATCATCTTCGATCGCACTTTCATCTTCCACCAACAGCACGTCGCCAATTTCGCTAACATTGCTGAGGAACATAAACTTCGGCATTCCAGCGACCGCAAATATATTATCACGCAGACCGATCGCCACAACTTCCCGCCTGTCAATGTCCACCCACAATTGACTGACTACACCCAAGCGCTTACCTCTGTCGCGGGTGATTACCTGAGTGCCTAGAATGTCGGAGCGTTGGCAGATTTGTTCGGATGTCATCTAGCTTTAATCCTGATTTATCGAGTACATATATTGCTGAACACGTTCGTCAACAGAAACACTGGGACTACAACTTAAGTCCGATGACTTGAGTATAAGCTCCCCGCGCTTGAGTAACACCAATTGTACGCTCAGCCGATTGAATCATAGGTCGCCGCAAACTCACAACAATAAACTGGGCTTGTTCAGACTGTCGTTTTATCATTCTAGCTAATCGCTCCACATTTGCCCCATCCAAAAACATATCCACTTCATCAAAAGCATAGAACGTAGACGGGCGGTAACGTTGCAGCGCAAAAATAAAACTCAGCGCTGTCAGCGATTTTTCGCCTCCCGACATGGAAGCCAGCCGTTGAACGGGTTTGCCCTTCGGGTGAGCGACCAAATTCAAACCGCTGCTGAAGGGGTCTTCCTGGTCATCTAGCTGAAGATACCCATCACCTTCGGAAAGTTCCGCAAAGATTGTCTGGAAGTTCTCGTTAACCGCATCGAAAGCTTCTTTAAAAGCGCGCCGCCTGAGCGTGGTAAAATTTTCGATTCTAAGCAAAAGTTCAGTGCGTTCTCCTGCCAATGTCGTCAATTTTTGACTCAATTCTTGCAGGCGTTCTTGAGTGCGGTTGTACTCTTCCAATGCTAGCATATTCACCGGTTCTAAAGCTTGAATGCGTTTGGCGATCGCCTTTACTTCTTGCTGCAATTCCGTCAAATTGGCTTTCTCGACATTTTCCGGAATCGACGGCACCGGATCGGGCATTTCCGCGCGCTGGGTTTCCATGAGAGTGCGGACGGCGGCTAATTGTTCCCGGCGTTCTTGCTGAGTTTCGTGCAGTTTTTGCAACTGCCATTGTAACTGTTGTTTTGCCAAATGTTGCTCTCGCAGTTGCGATTCCGCGCGATCGCGTTCTCCTTTCTCTAAACCCAATTTCTCTTCAATTTGGCTCAAAGCTGTCTTAGCTGCTGCAATCTGTGCGTCTAGTTCTAACTGCTGCGAAACAATCCGGTTTACAGCATCAGTTCCCGCATTTTGCTGCACTTGCCATTCCTGCAATTTCTCGCTGCCTTCCTTAATTTTTTCTTCCAAGCGCCCGAATTGATTTTGCAGGTCTCCTTGGCGCTGCTGGGCGTTTCTCAGAGCCAATTCGCGCTCTTGCAGTTGCGCTTCTAGAGTTCGCAAACCCGACTGCATTTGCTGCCATTCGCTGTGACTGTTCGACTCTTCCAACTGCGCCAAAGTTTGGCGGTACTGCTGCAATTGAGTTTCCTGTGCGGGCAATTCCCTCGAAAGCAACTGCAATCGCGATCGCGAATCAGTCAATTCCTGAGTGTTTTTAGTAATTTGCGATCGCACTTGTTCCTGTTGCGCTTGCAAATTCTTGATTTCCGAGTCCAACTGTTCCAAGCGCAACTGATGTTCGCGCAAACTCTGCTTTGCTTCCATCAATTCTTGGCTGCGAGTTTTGACAGCAACAGCAGCGCGATCGATCGCAATTTTGCACCGTTCCAAAATCCGCTCAATTTCCTCAATCCGTTCTTGCAAAGCAGCAATTGTCCGCGCTTCATCCGCAGCATCACTAGCATCAACCGTACCAAAATGCAAGGTAGATTTATTAGTAGAACTTCCCCCAGTCATCGCGCCGCTCGTTTCCAGAATTTCCCCATCTAAAGTGACAATCCGGTACTGTCCCAAATAGCGGCGGGCATCAGTAAGATTGCTAAACACCACCGTACTGCCAAAAACGTAAGCAAAAATCTCCTGATAGCGCACATCGCACTCTATCAAATTCACAGCCGCATCCAGAAACCCGGCCGCGCGCCGCAAATTTTCATTTACCGAAAACCTGCCGCCTCTAATCTTATTCAAAGGCAAAAACGTCATCCTTCCCGCCCGTTTTTGCTTCAACAATTCGATCGCAGCAGCCCCCACACTATCATTTTCCACCACCATATTACCCATGCGGCCACCCGCTGCAATTTCCAGGGCCAACTGAAAGCGCGGTTCCACCCTACCCAGTTGAGCCACCAAACCACAAACTCCGCCAATTCCGCTTTGCGCGATAATTTTTGCAGTAAACGTGCCGCTGGCTTCTTGCTGGGCTTGAAACTGCACTTCTAGCTTATCTAACTTGCGCTGTCTTTCCCGCTGTTCTTCCAGCAAACGAGTTTGAGTTTCCTGTTGCAATTGCAATTCTTGTTCGGCTGCGACTACAATCTGATTCAGCGATTCTACTTGCAAAGCAGCAACTTTTTGGGTTTCTCCAAGGCTTGATTGCTGATTTTTTTTAGCTGTAATTTCCTGTTCCAATACTTGTAGCGATTGGTTTTGTTCTTGAATTTGACTTTGCAGGCGATCGGCTCTTTCGCCAATAGTAGCTTGTTCGGTGCGCTGCGGCTCCAAAGTTTGCTGAATTGTTTCGATTTGGTGGTGCAATTCCGTTTGTTGCTGCACCCAAGCTTCCGCCGTCGAGGCGATCGCATTTGCAACTTCCCGACTCCGATCTAAACTTTGTTGGGCGGCGTCGCGCTGTTCCTGAAAAGTACCTATTTGAGACATCACATAGGATATTTTAATCTCAATTTGCTCCAAACTTTGCCGAAACTGCCGAACTTCTTGCTCAGTTTGTGCTATATTAGCTGCCATTTGTCCAGCAGTTGTTTCCAAATCCTGTTTGCGGTTTTGGAGTTGTCGCCGTTCCGCTTCCTGAGTGGCAATACTTGCTTGTAACGCCAACAATTCCGACTCGCCCAAAGCTTTAACGCGAGCATTTAGTGCGTCAAGTTCAGCGGTTGCAGCTTGAATTTGGGTGGTAATGGCTTGCAATTGTTCGGTGAGAGATGTAGAATTGCGATCGCCCGTTTCGATTTGTTCGCGCAGTTTCCACTCTTGCTTTTGCAACTGGCGGAACTTGAGAACAATTTCCCACTGCGACTTCTCTTGAAATTCCGCCCGCAACTTTTGATATTTTTCAGCTTTTGCGCGATCGTTCGCCAGTCTATCGCGCTGAGAAATTAGCTCTTTTTCGACAATACTGCTGCGCTCTTCAACTTCCTTAACTTCATCCAACTTCTGCTTGGCAAGAGAGATTTTGCGATCGAATTGAGCCACTCCAGCTAATTCGTCAATAATTTCGCGGCGTTCCTTAGAATTCATCGAAATAATGCTAGTAACGTCTCCTTGCAAAACAACGTTATAACCTTCGGGATAAATTCGCAAACGGTTAAGTTGTTCGTGCAGTTGAGTCAGCGTACAAGGTGCGCCATTAATGTAATAATTTGACGTATAAGTTCCTTGACGAGTGACTCGGAGTTTGCGCGTCACACTCCACTCATCCGGTTTGGGAGTTTGAATTTTAGATTTTCGATTAGTAGCGAGTAGTTGTCCGTTGTTTTCTTGACTGGTGGCGATTTCTATTTCTTCGACTTCTTCAACAGATAACTCATCCGATTTTTGATTGGGAATTTGAGATTTTCGATTGGATGATTGTCCGTTGTTGTCTTCAGTTTCTGGAATTTCGATTGCTTCTACATCTTCTGCTTCAACAGACTCAACAGACAAATCATCCGCTGCCTTTTCTACCTCATCCTCATCTTCATCCTGAGCGAACCATTCATCACCCACATCTTCCAGCGCAAAGGTAGCAGTCACGCTAGCCTCAATCGTACCGCGCTTATTTTGGGCGCTGTTCACCAAATCCGGCAAACGTTCAGCCCGCATTCCCTTAGAAGTCGAAAGTCCCAGACAAAACAACAAAGCATCGAGGATATTGGACTTCCCTGAACCGTTGGGCCCGGAAACCACAGTAAAACCAGGCAGCACGGGAATGGACGTTGTGCCACCAAAAGATTTAAAGTTAGTTAGTTCGATCCGCTTAATGTGAACCATTTGCTAGCACTAACTTTGGCTTTAGGGTATTCCTGACAGGGTAGCACAGGCATTGGGGCGATCGACAACGTGCGAACTTCTCGGCATTGTCGATCGAACAGGTATATGCCACTTTTGTCAACAACGGAGTCAGATTCAACTTCTTCAAAAGCTTGTTGAGAATGGTTTAGCATCTCGGCCCCCAGCGACACCATCAAAGAAAAGTAAAGTTTGATACAAATAACTTCATGAAACTAAATCAACATTAATTTGGCGATCGTACCTGAAACCCCCACCCAGTAAGAATTTAGCCAAGATAAAGTCAGACCTTCCTCACATTACCCCCTAGACATATTCAAACTTTCCGGTAAAATCGAAACCAAAATTAATAATGTATAAAGTAACGAAGCGAATATTATGGAGGGCAAAATCATTACACCAGCTCAAAACTCGTCTAACCTGTCCGCTTCACCAGAAAGCGACCAACAAGTATTACAAATTTGGGGTCGCCAGCCCCTGAAAGGACACGTCAAAATCAGTGGCGCCAAAAACTCGGCCTTAGTAGTCATGGCAGGAGCTCTACTATGCCCTGACGATTGCCACATCCGCAACGTTCCCGCATTGGTCGATGTCGCCCGCATGGGGCAAATTCTATCGGCTGTAGGAGTCAAAGTACAGCAGAATGGCGATACTTTAGACATCAACGCCAGCAACCTCCTGGATGCTCAAGCCCCCTACGAATTAGTCAGCCAACTGCGGGCGAGCTTCTTCATCATCGGGCCCCTGCTAGCGCGTTTGGGATTTGCCAAAGTACCCTTGCCCGGTGGTTGTGCCATCGGTGCCAGGCCTGTTGAACTTCACGTTCGGGGCTTGCAAGCCCTCGGCGCCGAAGTCCACATTGACCACGGTACAGTCAACGCTTACGTCAAAGGGCCGAACCGCCGCCTGAAAGGAGCCAAAATTTATTTGGACTACCCCAGCGTCGGCGCCACTGAAACTTTGATGATGGCGGCGACTTTGGCCCAAGGAGAAACCGTCATTGAAAACGCGGCTCAAGAACCGGAAGTCGTCGATTTGGCCAACTTCTGTCGCGCGATGGGAGCCAAAATTCAAGGCGCAGGCACCAATACGATCGTCATTTCGGGAGTTGAGAAACTCCACGCGGTAGACTATGCAATTATTCCCGATCGCATCGAAGCCGGAACATTTTTATTAGCAGGAGCCATCACTCACTCAGAAATCAGTTTGTCGTCGGTAATTCCCGACCACCTGACCGCAGTTATTGCCAAATTGCAGACAATGGGGGCGAAAATTATCGTAGAGTCCGACATTGTGCGGATAGTTCCCGGCAAAATTCTCACTGCCACAGACATCGAAACTCTGCCTTACCCCGGTTTCTCCACAGATATGCAAGCTCCGTTTATGGCTTTGCTGACGCTGAGCGAGGGAGACAGCATGATCAAAGAAACCGTATTTGAGAACCGCTTGCGCCACGTAGCAGAACTCAACCGCATGGGCGCCGACATTCGCGTTAAAGGGAATGTCGCCGTGGTGCGCGGAGTCTCAATGCTGTCGGGTGCGCCGGTAGTCGCAACAGATTTGCGGGCTTCGGCGGCTTTGGTAATCGCGGGACTTGCAGCAGATGGTGTCACAACCATCAGCAGCTTGCAGCATTTAGACCGCGGCTACGAGCAGTTAGAGATGAAACTTCAAAAATTGGGAGCTAAGTTGCGGCGAGTCAAAGAGGGTACGGACCCGACGACGGCTGAGGCTCCTGTCAATCCCGTGCGATCGAGTTTAAACTGTTAGTTAGTAGTTAGTGGTTATTTGTTATTGGTTGTCGGTTATTTGCGGTGCCCGCTCGCGTAGTCGAAGGGTCGAAGAGTTATTATTTATTAGTTATGACAACTAATAAATAACAAATAACAAATAACAAATAACAAATAACAAATAACAAATAACCACTGCCAACTGCCCAATGACCAACTGACTAAAATGTTAAACATCCCCCTCATCGGTTTAAAAGCAGACCAGTTTCGGCACCCGCTGGACTTGGAAGCCACCAACACTCTCAAACAACTGCCCGGACTCGATTTGATGGTGCGGCAGTTGCTGGGACAACTTGGCGAACAGTTTTTTATGCTCGAAAATCTGGCTTCCAGCGTCCAAGTCGGCGAAAATCAATTACCGCACCTGCATCAATTGCTAGTGGATGCTTGCAAAACTCTGGATTTGGAAGTGCCGCAGCTTTATGTCCGCCAGCATCCGATGCCCAATGCTTACACCTTTGCGATGCGGGGAAAACAGCCTTTTGTGGTGATGCACACTTCGCTGATTGATTTGCTCACCGACGAGGAAGTGAAAGCCGTAATCGGTCACGAGTTGGGACATTTGAAGTGCGAGCACGGAGTTTACCTGACTCTGGCTAATTTAATTGTCTTGGCCGCCGGTCAAATTTCGCCTTTGGGAACCGTACTCGCCCAGGGTTTGCAAACGCAAATGTTGGAATGGTTGCGCTGTGCAGAATTTACGTGCGATCGCGCCGCCTTACTCGCCACCCAAGACCCCAGAGTGGTAGCATCGGTGTTGATGAAACTGGCCGGAGGTTCGCCAGCGTTAGCTCCGAAACTGAATGTCGATGCGTTTTTGGCGCAAGCGCGGGCCTACGACGACCTCAGTAGCACTGAACTCGGGGAAATGCTCAAGCAAGCTCAAACGGCTCAGTTGTCCCATCCTGTACCAGTATTGCGCGCCAAAGAGATCGATCGCTGGGCAAGTTCAAAAAATTATGAATCTTTGCTTGCACAATCTCGATCGGTGTGTTATGATGGTGAAGCCACAAAAAAGGGCGGGTGGCGAAATTGGTAGACGCATCAGACTCAAAATCTGACACCGAAAGGTATGAGAGTTCGATTCTCTCCCCGCCCACTACTTACAGAGCTTAATAAATTAGGGTTCGAGATGATAAGTCTCGAACCCTAATTTATATGGCATCGGGAATTGGGCATCGGGAATTGGGCATCGGGCATTTAACCAATAACCAACAAGCTGTCACGCATTTAAGTTGTAGTATATTCAGAACGGGCAGGACGCCCACACAAGAAAGATTTTTTTTGACACACAATTTAAATGCAGAGCAGCTTAACTAATAACCAATAACCAATAACCAATAACCAATAACCAATAACTTTATGGGTGAAATCGCCGCTTTAGGTGCTGCATTTGTCTGGGCTCTATCTTCCACGATTTGGCAGCGAGTCGGACAGCAAATCCCGGCAGTTGTACTAAACTTGCTCAAAGGCGCGATCGCCCTGGTCATGCTTCTTGCCACCATACTAATTTTAGGTAAATCCTTACCAGCAGTCAACCCCAATATCTTAACAATGCTGCTCATCAGCGGCGCCCTAGGAATTGGCATCGGAGACACCGCTTTCTTTATCGTCTTAAAATATTTAGGCGCGAGGCGAGCGCTGCTTCTAGAAACCCTATCTCCGCCTTTGACAGCTTTATTCGGCTTGATATTTTTGCAAGAAAAGCTATCGCCTATTGCTTGTACAGGCATTCTTTTAACAATCTGCGGTGTAGCTTGGGTGATTGCCGAAAGAACAGCCGAAACAACAGCCGAAACAACCTTACCATCAAAACATCTTTGGCAAGGATTAGGCATTAGTTTATTAGGACAAACAGCCCACGCAGCCGGAGCAGTTTTATCCCGCGCTGCATTTGCTCAAATAGATATCGATCCCTTGTGGACAGCGGCTTTGCGTTTGAGCGGCGGTATGGCAGTCATGCTGTGCTTTCTCAACCCCACAAACCTTGGCACTTTGCAACAATTAAAAGCCCCAAAAATATTAGGTGCAATAATTTTAGCAGCTTTTTTGGGAACCTATCTCGGAATTTTCCTGCAACAGACTTCCCTGAAATATGCACCCGCAGCCATCGCTCAAGCACTGAGCTCTACAAGTCCCCTGTTTGTACTGCCTCTAGCCGTACTCGCCGGCGAAAAGGTTAGTTTTCGGGCTTTTGTGGGCGTGGTTTGTGCGATCGGCGGAATCGCGCTATTATTGGGTTTGAGGTGATTCGATTTTAGATTTTAGATTTTAGATTTGATATAAGTTCTCAACAATAATGAAACTATACGTCAGATCCCAACCACGATTTTAGTCATCAATTTTTAATCTCAAACGTCTAATTTAGAATACTATGAATTATGATACAGGCAAGCAAAACAATAACTATACCAATTTTCAACGAAATAACAGTATTCTTGTCCCCCCCCTTAGCAAGGGGGGGCTAGGGGGGGTCGAAGAGTGTTGCACAATTTTAGATAATTGGTATTATTTAGCAATTGCCAACCAAGAGATTGACTGGCTTAAAAAACAGCCAGACGGCATCATATTTCAACAAGATTCCGGCGACAGCATCGTAGCAATCAAAAAAGATAAATCATGCTTGCTCCTGGTTTTAGTAGATAGAGAAACTTTGACTACAAGTGTAGCTCAATCAATCCTCGACCTCAACAATCCACTTAAATTAATATTTCCATATTCCCAAGCAATGCTATTAGCATTACTCTGGCAAACTCAACCAAGAAATATTTATATAATCGGTTTTGGGGGTGGCACTCTTCCCAGAATTTTGCATCACTATTTCCCTAACGCGATAGTCGAATCTGCCGACATAGACGCAACAGTTGTCGAAGTTGCTCAAAAGTTTTTTGGCATTCAATTCAATGACAGACTAAAAGTAGCGATTCAAGATGGTCGTCAATATCTTGCCGAACAAAATCCCACGATAAAAAAAGATATAATTATTGTAGATGCTGGTTTTGGCAGCGGCTATATGCCCTATCCATTGGTGACACAAGAATTTTACCAACTCTGCAAAACGCACTTGTCAAATACGGGCGTTTTAGCTATCCACCTGTTTCACAAACAAGAGTTTAATGCAGCGGCGGTTAAAACAATTCAAACTGTGTTCGCACAAGTTTATATATGCAATTTAGATACTGGTAACAGTATAGTTTTCGCGACTAATGCTCCAGATTTAGCTAGAAGTGAATTTTTTTTGAAAGCCGAACTTATTCAAGATTTCCACAAGTTAGAATTTTCCTTAGTAGAAATGTCGCTTCAGCTCAAAACATTAGCGGAATTGCCGGAATGGCTGAAAATTTGGGAAACGCTACCAATTTTTACAGATGCTGCAATGCCTAGGAAATATTTGGACTGAGCGAAAAATCAAACTAAGGAATGAGAATTAAATAACAACTTACAATTTTTATTGTTCTTGTGAGACGGGCGTCCCGCTCATGCTTTCTGGACGGGCGAGACGCCCATCCCACAAATATGTGTAAATTATTTAATTCGCGAGCCTGAGCATGAAAATTTCTGGCTACAATCCTAAATTTTAAGTAGAATAAAATAGATAGTTGTGTTCTTAAATATTAGACTTGAATTGCAAAAATCGGAAAACACCCTGAAATTATCTGCGTTGCATCTGTGTTGCATCTGTCTGACATCTGCGGTTTCTGTATCGCTCGAAGACTTATGCAATCTTGTCTAATATAGCGGTTGTCAAGAAAGTGAGGTACACGGATTCCAATCCTATGCCCTATGCCCTATGCCCTATGCCCTATGCCCTATGCCCTATGCCCTATGCCCTATGCCCTATGCCCTATGCCCTATGCCCTATGCCCTATGCCCTATGCCCTCTTCCATAAGAGCACCGCACTGTTACACCAGACAGGCTATAAATTACTTGACACTGCAATGGTGGCGGTGTACTATATAAGTAGTACACATAAATAAAAACATGAGACTAAAAAGTTGGGAGTCTCCCCGCAGCGAGGGCAGAAACTCCAAAGGCAAAGGCGGATCGGCCAGGGCTCGACAGCTCAAAAAGCAACAGCAAACTCTCCGAAAACAGTTAAAAGCTCAGCACGATCGCCAAAACGATCGCCCACCAAACCACAAACCAAACAACAAAGGGAAGGAAACCGATAATTCCTTCCCTTTTTTTGTATCTTTCTGCCGTTGCTCAATCCCGCTGAATGTTCGGACAAATGGTGCGAGTAATACACTCCGGCGAGGGTTGCTCTTGCCAGCGGTTGAGAATTCCTTGCAATTCCCCTTTCAAAGTTTCTAACGCTGCAATTTGCCCGGAAATTGCCTCAACCTTCGCCGTTAGATGCTGCTTCGCTTCAGAGCAAGGCAACTCTCCCCGATCGCGAACTTGTAAAATATCCTTAATCTCCTGAAGGCTCAAACCCAGAGCCTGAGATCGTTTAATAAACGCCAACCTGTTGAATAGCTGGTAAAAGTATAGTCATTTATTACATGGCATGGGAGGCGTTAAATCCCTCCCCCTTCGCTTTTACTTTGAGCGGATTGACCCGCCTCGGCTGAACTACGCAGCTCTCTATCCCATTGCTAAAGGCATTTGGGATTGCTTTTCTGAGAATGTTATAAGAACCATTAACATCGGAGTTAATTAATTGACCGACTGATGTTCTGTACAATCCTCTTTTGATTCGCCTGCCACTAAATATGACATTCGACGCATCAGTATGTCCGTACACAGGAATTGGATCTAGGTTCAAAAAGCTCGACTTAGAGGTGTAAGACTCTTCTTGAACTATCACTTTAATTCCCACCAATCGAGTTTTGTATTCCAACATCTCAATTAGTCTAGCGTGAGGAATGCTGACAAAGTTTTGATTAGTTTGTTTGGACAGGTCAATTCCGGTTTTCCACTGTGCATTTTTACCAATTACTAGCGTCCCAATTTGATGCGCCGTCAAAATATCGACGATTAATCGGCTGGTGTGATGCAAGTAATTATCTACTTTTTG
>NZ_JAAFKG010000081.1 GCF_013299185.1 Microcoleus sp. bin48.metabat.b7b8b9.023
GACTCGTAAAATCTGGGCTTCTCGCTCTAAAATCGTCATGGCAAATTACGGGAAATGGCGGTACCTTCTCGTTTTAGCGGCTTTTCATCGCTCCTGTCATCTCCGCGAATAATTCATGACACTAGCGGAAAAATAAGTAGGTCGTTCTAATTAAATTAAGACGCGATCGCCGTTAGAGTCCCGACTTCACCGAAAAAGTCGGGACTTTGGGTATTCTGTTTGTTTACCCGTTGCTCAGGCAAGCTCAGACGAAATGTATCACTCAAAAACCACGGTTTTATACCAAACTTACTTGGCCGGCCCGACAGCCTCGATCGCAGCTTCCAGGGCGATCGACACATGAGTCCAATGAGTACCCCCTTGACAAAAAGCCACATATGGTTCTCGCAGAGGCCCGTCTGCTGAAAACTCCGAGGTACTGCCATCAATAAAAGTACCGCCAGCCATCACCAACTGACTCTCGTATCCCGGCATCGGCGCCGGCACCGGGTCTAAATACGAACCGACTGGGGAATTTTGCTGCACAGCCCGACAGAAAGCAATTAACTTATCAGCAGAACCGAATTCGATCGCCTGAATTACATCCCTGCGCCTCGCCAAAGGAATGGGATTCACCCGATAACCCAGCTTATAAAAAACATAAGCCGTCAAATGATTGCCCTTCATCGCCTCGCCCACAAACCCCGGGGCCATAAACAAACCCTGAAACAGCAAGCGGTTCAAATCAAAAGTCGCGCCCCCGCTGCTACCGATGCCGGGGGCTGTCAAGCGACAAGTTGCCGCCTCCACCAGATCCGCCCTCCCGGCCACGTAACCGCCCGCAGGGACGATCGTACCCCCTGGATTTTTGATTAAAGAACCCGCCATCAGATCTGCACCCACAGCAGTAGGTTCGCAATCATCAACAAACTCGCCGTAACAATTATCAACAAAGCAAATTGTGTTAGGATTCTGATGTTTGACTAGATCGACGATTTTTTTAATCTCAGAAATAGACAGACTCGATCGCCAAGAATAACCGCAAGAGCGCTGGATCAAAACCAGGCGAGTTTTTGTTGAAATAGCAGAGCTCAATGTCTGCCAATCCACACTACCTTCGCGAGTTAGAGGCAACTCACGGTAACTAATGCCGAAGTCAATAAGTGAACCTTGACCTTGCCCCCGCAAGCCGATCACTTCTTCTAAAGTATCGTAGGGAGAACCAGCCACTGCCAACATTTCGTCACCGGGACGCAGGATGCCAAACAGAGCACAGGCGATCGCGTGAGTACCCGAAACAAACTGTACCCGCACCGCTGCCGCCTCGGCCCCTACAACTTCGGCAAATACCCCGTCCAAAGTCTCCCGACCCAAATCATCGTGGCCGTAACCCGTAACTCCTGCAAAATGGTGGACTCCAACCCGGTGGCTGCGAAAAGCTTTTAAGACTCTTTGAAGATTTTGCTTGACTGTCGCGTCAATACCAGAAAAAATCTGAAAGAGTGCCTGTTCTGCTTCCTGTAGCCGTGAAACGCTATTCATCTATACCTCGCTCACCACTTGCGTGCGCGCTGTTCATTATGGCGTAGATGCGGCCCCTAGTTTGTAAACATAAGATATTCATGACGATTGTAACTTCCAAAAAAACTTCTCCTGATTGGCCTGTCATAGGCTTTATGGCCTTTCTGCACACCGGCGCTTTATTTGCTTTGCTGCCCGGTAACTTTAGCTGGTCTGCGGTCGGTCTAGCAGTATTCCTGCACTGGGTAACAGGTGGTTTAGGAATAACCCTCGGATTTCACCGTCTCGTCACCCACCGCAGTTTTCAAACACCGAAATGGCTCGAATACTTCCTAGTGATTTGTGGCACCCTGTCCTGTGAAGGCGGCCCGATTGACTGGGTAGGAATGCACCGGTTACACCACATCCATTCCGACACGGAAACAGATCCCCACGATTCCAATCAAGGCTTCTGGTGGAGCCACATGGGCTGGATGCTGTCAGATCTGCCGATCCGAGTTGAAATCCCCCGCTTTACGAAAGACATCGGCGACGACCCAGTATACAAGTTTCTCCAAGCATATTTTATACCCCTCCAAATTGTCTTCGGTGTGTTGCTTTATTTATTAGGCGGCTGGTCTTTCGTGGTTTGGGGCGTATTCATGCGGATTGTAGTGGTGTTCCACTGCACTTGGCTGGTTAATAGCGCTACCCACAAATTCGGCTACCGCACCTACGAGTCCGGCGATGGTTCGACTAACTGCTGGTGGGTGGCTTTGCTCACCTACGGCGAAGGCTGGCACAACAACCACCACGCTTTCCAATACTCCGCTCGCCACGGTCTCCAATGGTGGGAAATCGATTTGACCTGGATGACAATTCAACTGCTGCAATCGCTGGGTTTGGCAACCAAAGTGAAGTTAGCAGAAAAATAGGGCGATCGGCAATTTAGTCATTGGTTGTCGGTCATCAGTTCTGGACTAATGGCTCGTGACCAATGCCTAATCCTGTTTTTGCGATCGCTAAAGGTTGGGTTGAACTGAGATTGAATCATCTTGTGCGATCGACCCAACCAAAACCATAATCAGTTATAATAGATTTGAGAACAAAAAATTTTGTTTAGCAGCCAAAGTTTTTATTTTCATTCATTAAACCGTAAATCTTTTTCAATCCTCATCCTAAATCTATAATTCATTCATTTTTGATTCGTTTGGGCAAGTGTGCAGCAAGAAAGTTCACTGCTCAATCCAAACTTTTATGCGTGAATCTAGCTCGGCATCTCATCAGAAACCAAAAATAGAATGACAATAGCAACGCAAGAAAAACTCCAATACAATTGGAAGCACGTTATTAGTTTAGCAGGACTTCACATCGGTGCTTTGTTCGCACTGCTTCCCAGCAACTTCAATTGGACAGCAGTTGGTTTAACAGTATTCATGCACTGGATAACAGGCGGTTTGGGAATAACTCTCGGATGGCATCGTATGCTCACCCACCGCAGTTTTCAGGCACCAAAATTCGTAGAATACTTTCTAGCATTTTGCGGAGCCCTTGCCTGTCAAGGAGGAATAATTGATTGGGTTGGACTGCACCGATTGCACCACACCCACTCTGACCAAAATGCGATCGACCCTCACAATGCCCAAAAGGGTTTTTGGTGGAGTCACCTCGGCTGGATGCTATATAAAGGCCCGGCTCACGCTGAAATTCCCCGCTGTACAAAAGACATTGCCAGCGATCCATTTTACCGATTTTTGCAAAACTACTTTCTCCCGATGCAAATCGTCTTTGGCGTGTTGCTTTACTTCGTAGCAGGCTGGTCATTTGTAGTTTGGGTAATCTTTGCCCGCTTAGTTTTGGTATATCACTGCACTTGGTTTGTGAACAGTGCAACTCACAAATTTGGCTACCGCACTTACGAAACCGAAGATAGTTCTACTAACTGTTGGTGGGTTGCAGTTTTGACTTACGGGGAAGGCTGGCACAACAACCACCACGCTTATCAATACTCTGCCCGTCACGGTATGAAATGGTGGGAAATTGACTTCACCTGGATGACAATTCAAGCCTTGGAAGCAGTAGGTTTGGCTAGTAAAGTGAAATTACCACCTTCCCGAGCGGAAGGTTAGTTAGTTATTGTAGGGTGTACGCAGATTAATAATTTTTCTCCTGACGCACCTTACGGTTAGTTAGCACCTCTTAGTAATGTCGTTGCTCCCGTTCAATCCGTGTTGCGAACCTTTAAAACTTCTAGGAAAACCGATTCTTAACGCGGATTAACTCAGATATTTTCTCAATGCTATCAGGTGCGTCGCTATGAGATTGTCTATAGATCCCATTTGAGATCTTTAGTCAATGGCTAGACTTTTAAGGAATCGAATTAACCTAAAAAAGAAGTGTGCTTTTGGATAGCTGAGGAATTTTCTTTTGCATAGCTGAGGAGTTCGTGAGTCCACGACTCAAATAACCCAAAGACTTCATCAACGAGCTCCAGACAGCGGGTCTGAATCGCACCATTGAGGCAAATTTCTGAAATATCAATGCGATCGCTTCCTACCAAATGACCTGACTCTAGGTTAAAGTGAAATGCCCCGCAGTATCGCAATTCGATGTTGCGCCGCAACTCAATGGCTTTTGCCAGATCCTGCACGGTACTGAAAAGGACATTTCCAGTTTCTTCAATCGCCTCAATTATGGCAAGCCGTTCTACAGCACTTGCTGTAGAAATGAGAGCAGCCAGGCGGTAAGTTAGAATTCGATTTTGGCGTGTTTCGTCGCTCCACAAAAAACGCATCAGGTTCGTTGGAGTGCACCGATTATCGAAACCGAGTTTGGCAAAATCTTCAAGGTACCAAAGCCAATGGTGGTCGTCTTCATAGGTATGAATGTTCACCCGCTGCTGGTACTCATCGCTTGTCGGCTCGGAGCGCAGCATATATTTGTTGATATCCCCAAAACTCAGAATAAAATGCGCCATACACGGGTAAAAAGACAGCCGCTGTTCTTCAGATAAACTTGCATCCCGCATATATTGGAATAGTGGCAAGTTGGCGTAAGCCTCTTTGTGTTCTAATATTTTTGCGAGTACAATCTTCACAAGAACTCCTGATTTTTATTAAAATCTTTCCGCATTTTTGTATTATGGCACTGGCACATTATATCCGATATGGGTATTATCTAGTTTTGTTCACTGCCTAACAGCCGCCTGCATTAACATTCAGTCAAATCCGTTTTAGTATAGCACCTAATTTGAGTTCTTTAGTCGGTGGCAATGCTATCAGGTGCGTTGCTGTGAGATTGTTGATATTGAGTTGAAATTTTCTGTGGCGACGAACCCTACGACTATGACTTATAGGGAAATCGCTCCTTAACGCGGATTAACGCAGATATTTTCTCAATGCTATCAGGTGCGTCGCTATGAGATTGTCGATATTAAGTTAGAAATTTTCTGTGGCGACGCACCCTACGACTAATGACTAATCTACTAAGAGAGAGGGCGGGCACGGGGGCACCGCCCCTACTGACGACTAAGGAGCCTGTTTTTGGTCGCCCCTACCGCGCAAATATTCCGCTAAAAACGCCAATCCTCCCGAACCTACTATCAAGAGCACGCTCAGAGCATTAATATCAGGTTTTACACCAGTCCGAATCCGGCTAAAAATTTCCATCGGTAGAGTTGTAGTCCCGCTACCTGCGGTAAAACTCGCAATCAAAAAATCGTCCATGCTGAGCACAAAAGATAGCAGACAACCCGAAACAATTCCAGGTATTAATTGAGGTAGCAAAACCTGAATAAAAGCTTCAATAGGCGTTGCACCCAAATCCAAGGCAGCTTCTTCTAAATAAGGGTTTAAATCTGCCAATCTCGTAGAAACAGCTAGAGCAATGTAAGCCAGACAAAACACAACGTGGGCGGCAACAATTGTCCACAAACTCAGAGGAATAGCTAGCGCTGCTAAAAATACCAGAGTAGCAACCGCGCTCGCAATATCTGGAATAATAATCGGCAAGTAGGAAACTCCCTGATATAAACTTTTGCCGGGAAAGCGGTAGCGGGCTAAACCAACGGCCATTAAAGTGCCTAGTACCGCCGAGATGGCAACTGCACAAACAGCAACTGTTAAACTGTTTCTCAGGGCAATTAAAATCCGCGTATCGCTAAATAATTTAACGTACCAATCTAAAGTAAATCCTTCCCAGCCGGCGCTAAAACGGGATTTGTTAAAGCTGTAAAATGTGAGTACCAAAATTGGCAGGTACATATAAAAAAACATTGAAACGGTAAATATTGCCTGCCAAGAAATCTTAAATTTAGGTTTTAAGTACATATCGGGTTGTATTTCCTCCTGTGGATTGTCGGCGGTATTTTCCATATCTCGTTAATCGGGAATTGGTAATTGGTAATCGGGGAATTGGGAATTGGGCATCGGGCATCGGGCATCGGGCATCGGGCATCGGGCATCGGGCATCGGGCATCGATTTGAAGAGAATTTGTAGCAACTAATTAATGACTAATAACTAATAACTAATGACTGCTGTCAACTGTCAACTGTCAACTGTCAACTGTCAACTGTCAACTGTCAACTGTCAACTGTCAACTGACTAAACTGCATTACGATCGCCATATTTGAGTAAAAGTGCAATTCCGATACTCACTGCAAAGATTAATACCATACTCAGAGCCGAACCCAGCCCCCAATTTTGAGTCGCCCCCAAAAACTGATTGTAAATCAAACGAGCAGCCGTCATGCTAGAAGCTCCACCGAGCAACTCGGGATCGACAAAATCCCCCAAACAGCTAATAAATACTAGCAAAGAACCCGCCGCAATCCCCGGCATTGTCTGCGGTACTGTCACTTTCCAGAAAGTTTCTATGGGATTTGCGCCCAAATCCTGAGACGCTTCTAGCAATCTGCGATCGAGCTTTTCCAAGGAAGCGTAGAGAATGGTTACGATATAGGGCAAATAGCTGTAAGCCATGCCGATTAGAACGGCGGAACTTTGATTTAACAATTCTAGAGGAGGGATGCCCAAAAGTCCCAGGAGCGAGTTGAGAACGCCCGTAGGACGCAGAATTGTAATCCAAGCATACGATCGCAAAAGTGAAGAAGTCCACAGCGGCAACACAAAGCCCAACAAAGTTAAATTCCGCCACTTGGGCGAGACATTGAGCGCGATCCAGTAAGCGACAGGAAATCCCAGCAGTAAGCACAGAATAGTCGTTCCCGTGGCAAAAAAGAGCGATCGACCCATCACCTGCAAGTTAAGCGGCTCAAACACTCGCAGGTAGTTGCCGATTCCCGAAGGATTTACCAAATCTCCCGGCTTAATATTCGGTACCAAGCTAAGTTGAAAAATCACCAGAGTTGGTATTACTAATAATAAAACCAGGAACAAGCCTGAAGGGCCGAGCAATGCCAGCGGGCCTGTCCACTTTGACCATGGGGGGACGCTTTCAGGCTTGACTGGAGCAGTGGGAGGAATCGGAGGGGGAGCTTTGGTAGAAACAGCCATAAATAATAGTTTGGATTTTTTAGCGGTAGGGGCGAATTCACCAAAATCTTTAATTTCAAAGCCCGAATTCGTATAAACCCGCCCCCACCCAACGGTAAATCTAAATGTACGAGATCGACTTATTGTCGGAAAAATTGATGCGGGCGATCGACTCTGGGGGCGAGAGTCAGAGATTGTTGGTCAAATTTGCTCCTACAGGTTAGGGTTAACCAGCGGTTAATTTAGTCCAATAGCGATCGTACACTTCCATAAATTTCCCCACTGGAGCCACACCTTCACAATTTTTCAAAACAGCTTCCGAAGGGAAAAGAAGCTCGTTTTCGCGAACTTCCGGCGTCAGCAAACTATAAGCATCTTCCGAAGGAGTTGAAAAACTGAGCCTTTCTACTAGAGAAGCAGCGACATCCGCTTGCAACATAAAGTTAATCCACTTATAAGCTGCATCGGGATTGGGAGCACCTTTGGGAATTACTAAAGTATCAGTCCACAGAGAAGAACCGCTTTTTGGTACGACATACTTTAATTTGTCGTTATCTGAAATTACTTCATTGGCATCAGAAGAATAACACATGGCTATCTTCAAATCCCCCGTCAGCATTTGCGGCCGCCAAGCATCCGTGGTAAAAGATGCGATCGCAGGTTTGAGTTCCACCAACTTTTGGTAAGCTTGTTTAACTTGCTCTTGGTTCGTAGAATTTAGAGAATAGCCCAGCATTCGCAACGCAGCGCCCATGACTTCTCGAACATCGCTCGCTAGCGTCATTCGCCTTGCTAACTCTTTTTTGTGCTGCCACAAATAGCTCCAATCTTCTGGAGCTTCTTTGAGTTGTTCGCTGTTGTAAATCAAGCCTGTGGTTCCCCAGCTCAAAGGAACGCTGTAGCGGTTTCCAGGGTCGTATACAGGGTTTTGAAACTGTTTTTTTAGTCGATCGAGTCCGCCCAAAATCGAGTGGTCTAATTGAGTCAACAGCCCCAGTTCCGTCATCTGAACCACCATGTAGTCAGACGGGTAAATGATGCTGTAGGCGCGGCCGCCACCAGCTTGAACTCTAGCCAGCATCTCTTCGTTGGAGCTAAACACGTCGGCGACTACGCGAATGCCGGTTTTTTCAGCAAAGCGATCGAGCAAAGCTTTATCGGTATAGCCTGCCCAAGTATAGATGAAAAGTTGGTCAGCAGCACCTTTGACGGGAGGAGCAGATTGTACGTCTGCAAGCCGCCAGCCACAACTGGAAAGAGCTAACCCGGAAATTGTCGCCGCCGAATTTTTTAGGAACTGACGGCGTGTGGAATTAGCCGGGAAAATCCTGGAAATTGGTAGATTTGTCGGAGGCACAGATTCAAAGATTGGTAATGGGAATTGGTTATTGGTTATCTGTTATTGGTTATCTGTTATCTGTTATTTGTTATTTGTTATATCATGTCCGGTTAATCAGTTATCATTTGAGTGCGAGCGTCCCGCTCGCGAGCGAGACGCTCGCACTCAAAAATAAATATAAGCGATCGCTCGAACTTGATATTATTTGTTATTTGAACTAACAACGGACAACGGACAACTAACAACGGACAACTAACAACGGACAACTAACAACGGACAACTAACAACGGATAACTGACTAATTATTTTCGATCGCCCAACGCGAGACAATCAGTAGTTCCCCAGTAAGCATAAATCGGCGTGTGCGGGTCTGGGAAAGAGCCGCCCGTATTTGGTTGGCGCACCGTAATTTTATCGCCGGACGACAACTCAACCACGTAATGAACGTGGGTGCCCATGTACATAATGTTTTTGAGCCGCCCTTCAAAACAGTTGACCGACAATTCCGGCTGGTAGAGATTCAAATATACTTTTTCAGGCCGGACGCTAACCACCACAGAGTCACCGATGACGCCATTCCACATATCCGACTGCTGAACGATTATTTTCAGATTGGCGGATGTGCGAACTGTAATAGTCGATCGGTCGATCGCCTCCACCGTACCAGAAAACAAATTAGTATCCCCAATAAAATCCGCCACAAAAGCAGTCTGGGGACACTCATAAATTTCTTCAGGCGAACCAATTTGCTCAATCCTGCCCTCGTGCATCACCGCAATCCGGTTAGAAAGACTCATCGCCTCTTCTTGGTCGTGAGTCACCATCACAAAAGTCAAACCCAACTCTTGATGCAAATTCGACAATTCCAACTGCATCTGCTTCCGCAACTTCAAATCCAGAGCACCCAAGGGCTCGTCCAACAGCAGAACCGCCGGTCGATTTACCAGAGCTCTCGCCAAAGCCACCCGCTGCTGCTGGCCGCCCGACATTTGACCCGGAAACCTGTTGGCGAAAGATTCCATCTTCACCAATTGCAAAGCTTCCCGCACCCGTTCTTCTACTTCCGATTTCCCCAGCTTTTTAATCCGCAATCCAAAAGCAATATTGTCCCAGACATTCATGTGTCCGAACAGGGCATAGCTTTGAAACACAGTATTTACCGGACGGCGGTAAGCTGGAGTATTGGTCATCGACTGGCCGCGAATCATCAATTCGCCCGCCGAGGGAGTCTCGAACCCAGCGATTAAGCGCAGCGTGGTAGTCTTACCGCAGCCGGAGGGCCCGAGAATGCTAAAGAATTCTCCTTGACGAATGCTGAGGTCAACTCCGCGGACTGCGGTTTCGCCGTTAAATACCTTAAAGACCTTGCGGAGTTCAACGTCAAGCGCTGTATCCGTTGCTGTCGTACCTTGGTTGAGTGCTGTCTGAAACATATTCGCCCTTTCCTGGGAGTAATGCACGCCGCTTGAATACAGTTTAGATTTAGACTTTTCTGTATTTTAGGCGAGGAATGTTGGGAATTGAGAGGTTTTGGGATTTGTTCTTCAAATTCTATCTCAGCTTGCTCCGAGGCTATACCGAATGTCTTGTTTCTTACCAAATTCGATCGACCCAGCATCTATTGATTCTCAGGACTTGGCGTGGGAGAAGGTGTTTGCGGTTTCTCAGGTTTGGGTGTTTCTGCTTTTTTCCACTCAGACAAAGGTCGCTGGACAGCATTTTTAAAGTCAAAAGGTACCAGCAGGACTGGCAAAGTTTCGGCACTATTTTGAGGTGGCGCTTCCGCCGGGTTGGCTTGGGCGTACAAAAAGCGGCCGCTAAAGTCTGTTTTGCCTAACACTAGGCGGTGAGTTTCCTGGTTGTCCAGTTTGACTGTGACTGTGGCTTGCGGTTGGTCGAGGCCGAATTCTGGCAGTTGAGCGGCAGTAATATCTATTGTGCGATCGCTCTTTCCTGTTGCCAGCCTGTCCAGCAAAAAATCCACCGATGCCTGACTCGCGTGTGCTTGCACCGGCAATTTCATTTCCCAGCTAGACTTACCACCTTTCTTTGCATAAACTCGTTCAAAAGTCAAGATTTTTTCCGGAGTTTTGACTGTAAAGAATTGTACGCGATCGGACTTGAAAGTAAAAATTTTATGTTTTTCGTCCTTAGCCGCCTCCTGTTTCGGGGACACTTGCGTCTCGTACAAAGAAACCAACCCCGCCATAGTCAGCGCAACGGCTATCAATATAAATGTATTTTTCTGCAATTTCTTGACACTCCTAGGCCTAAAGGCGTGGGATTCTTTAATCTACGAGCCAACTTGCTTAGACAGGATTTCTCCAGCCAAAGTAGAGGTCGATTCTCCCAAAGCGTTACTTGCGTGGTTCGCAAAGGTTCCGGTATGCCCTACCGTACCCAATCCTCGACTCAGGATATTTCTAGCTGCGTTAAAATCTCTATCCATTACACAACCGCACTTACAAACATGGGTTCTCGTGGATAGTGTCTTCTTGACAATTGCACCGCAACTAGAGCATTCTTGGCTAGTATACTGCGGATTTACCGCCACCGTTACTTTCTCAAATACTTTAGCAAAGTATTCAATCCAAATACGGAACTGATACCAAGATGCGTCATTAATAGACTTAGCCAGACAATGATTTTTTACCATATTTTTAATCCTCAAGTCTTCGTAAGCTATCAAGTCGTTAGACTGAACTACGCACCTTGCAAGTTTGATTGCATGGTCTCTGCGTTGCCTACTTATTTTGAGGTGGCGTTTCCCTAAAATCTGTCTAGCTTTTCCTCTATTTTTTGAACCCTTAACTTTTCTATAAACACGACGACTAGAACGTTTGAGAACTTTCTCACTTTTTCGGAGGAATTTAGGATTTTCAACCATTACACCGTTTGAATCGGTGTAATATTCCTTCAAACCAACGTCTAATCCGATGGTATTTCCAGAAGGCTCTGTGTTTTCCTTTCGATCGACATCGACACAGAATTGGACATACACGCCGTCTGCACGTTTTACCAATCTTACCCGTTTGATTTGGGTGATTTGATAGAAATGCAAATCCCGTGTTCCCTTTAATTTGAGTTTACCAATCCCTTTTTTGTCGGTGAATTTGATTGACTTCCTGTCATCCGCAAGTTTCCATCCAGTTGATTTATAGTCAACTGAGCGACAGTTTTTCTGAAATTTGGGATACCCTTTTTTCCCGACAAGACCTTTTTTACAGTTGTCATAGAATCGGGAGATAGCAGACCAGGCTCTTTCAGCACTAGCTTGTCTAGCTTGAGAGTTAAGTTCGTCGGCAAATGGGAAATTTTTAGCCAGCACGGCACAATATTTGTTTAAGTCGTACTTATCTATTTTTCTATTGTCCATCCAATAGCGCAAACAGCTATTGCGGACAAATTGTGCTGTACGAATCGCTTCATCTACTGCTGCAATCTGACTCTTATTTCCGTAAGCTTTGAACTCAAAAACTAGCATGGCTTGGCCTCCTACCTTATGCTAGATCTTTCAGCACAAAGTTAGCTGGCATTGTAACAAAGGTTTACAACTAAAGCCGTCCTAAAAGGACGGGGTTTTAAACCCCGATGTCCTGATAATAATCGGGAATTCGGTATGGTCAGTCATTGTAGGGTGCGTCAGGGTTGAATATTTTGCTCTGTTACTAATAATTCCCTGCTGACGCACCCTACGGGAATTAGGGATTAGGAATTGGGAATTGGGAATTGGTTGAAAAACAATAAAGAGGCAAATAAATCCCTTACATCCGTTAAATCCCGTACATTGCTCGTTGCCGAACTTGCTTCAAAATTATCTTCTCTTCCACCAAATAGCGCCACCAATACCCAGTCCGAGTAAAGGCCAAATCAGCCAAGCTAAAACCAACAATCCTATTTGGAGCTCATTCATGTTAATGCGGCGGTTCGTAGCTTTTTTCGGGCTGATAGAAAAGCTTTGCTGGTCTGGTTTACTCAACCAACTCACTGAATTGAGAAACACATCGCTATTGAGTTGTTGGTCAAACCAACCGTTAGTCACAAATTGAGATGTACCAATTACTACCATGCGCGATGTTTTTGTAGGAGTTGAAGGCACAGAAGGAGTTGTGGTTGGACTGGGAGATGCTGTCGGAGATGTTGTTGGTGTTGGCGTGGGTGAACTTTCAGGAGATGCTGTGGGAGATGTTGTTGGTGTTGGCGTGGGCGAACTTTCAGGAGATGCTGTGGGAGATGTTGTCGGTGTTGGGGAAGTCGTTGGTAATGCTGGAGGTGTAGCTTCTTGGGAGACAATCACCGAATAGCTAATTGGGGAAGCTACGGGTGAAGTTGTCGGTGATGGCGAAGTTGTTGGCGATGGCGAAGTTGTTGGCGATGGTGAAGTTGTTGGCGATGGTGAAGTTGTCGGTGATGGCGAAGTTGTTGGCGATGGTGAAGTTGTCGCCGATGGTGAAGGTTTCGGCGAAGTTGTTGGTGATGGCGAAGGTTTGGGCGATGGTGAAGTTGTCGGCGATGGCGAAGTTGTTGGTGATGGTGAAGTTGTCGGTGATGGTGAAGGTTTCGGCGAAGTTGTTGGTGATGGCGATGGTTTCGGCGAAGTTGTTGGTGATGGTGAAGTTGTTGGTGATGGTGAAGTTGTTGGTGATGGTGAAGTTGTTGGTGATGGCGAAGTTGTTGGCGATGGCGAAGTTGTTGGCGATGGCGAAGTTGTCGCCGATGGTTGGGGTGAAGGCGTGACTGGTGTTGGTGAGGGTGAGGGGTTTAACGGAGTGATCTCAGAACCCGATCGCACCAAAGCCACACCTAATAATAACGGGCCTTGTCGATCGGTCTTCGGATCGAACTCCAATTTTTTAGTCGTCAAATCGCTTTCCGCCCAACTTTCCTGACTCGTCCAAATCAGGGGTTTTTCCTCTATCCCTACTACAGGCGAAGTTTCCAAAGCGCGTGCAAACGGATAAAATGAAATACCGCTACCGAAACTTTGAGTAATCGGATGTTCCCCGTAACGCCTGACTGTGGGAACCGTCGCGCCCAGGCCAAATTTTTGACCGGTACCCGAAGCATCGATGACCAAACGGCTGTCTAGTTTTACGCCCCATTCTTGCAAAAATTTGTCTAATCCCGTATTAATTGCCGGGTCTACCATTAAAAATAAACTGCCACCGCGATCGAGATAAGCTTTTAGTGCTTTAATTTCTACATCCGCAAAAGGTTTATCCTGTCCGGGAACAATTAAAGCATCTGCATCTTCGGGCACTTCTTTGCGTTCGCTCAAATTCAGGGTTTGAGAGTTATAGTATTTATCTTTTAGAGCTTTTTCAGCTTGCTGAATTCCCCCTTGACCTTCTTTCAGCGGGCGAGCTCCTTTGCCTTGCAAAAAGTAAACTGTAGGAGTACGAGTGCTGAGAATTTCTTCTAAGCCATTGGTAAGTTTGATCTCCGAAAGACCTTGATTCGGGTCACTACCAAAAGCAGTACCAGTTTTTTGCAGCAGTTGTTTTTTGTCACCGGATTGCAAGTAAATTTCTCCGATGCTGCTAATGCTAAATTCCTTGATTTTTCCCGGTTGGGCCTGGGGGTCAACAAACTCGTATTGAAACTTTTCGCCTCCCTCGCGTTTGTAGCTTTGCAGCAATTCTTTAATTTGCGGATTTTGGATGGGGTCAAATACCCAAACCTTGACTGTTTGTTGCAGGTTTCGCAGGATTTGTTGAGTCTGGGGGGCGAGGGTAAATTGTTGGCTTTCGGTTAAGTCGATGCGGAGGGGATAGCGAAAGGCTATGAAGTTAATTACTCCCAGAATCACAAAGACAGCGAGGGTAGCAATCAGGGCGTTGGTACTCGCTTGAGTGGAACGTCGTCCCCAAAAGCCTTGTTCGTAAGTCAACGATAGCAGCCAAAGTGCGATCGTCACTATTCCGGCAATAACTAAACCGACTGTCAGGGGTTCCCACGCTGCGGATACAAGTGCTGCTGTTAACCCCGCTGCGGTGAGGAGAGGGCCCAGCCAAAAAACGTATTTCCAATTTGTTTTGGTAATTTTCATAAGCTAAATATTGTTTGTGTGAGCAAATTCCGGTTCAAGAATTTTATTCTATATTGAGTTAGTCTGCTGCAACCAGGCTGTTAAATCTGAGAGACTGTTGAAATCCAGGACAGCATCTCCTAATTCTTCTAATTCCTGTAATCCTAATTGACGGATCGAGTTTTCTAGTTCCGGTTGGATTGTGCCTAAGCGTCGCACAAGTTGACGCAATATTAATGAGAGTTGAGCAGTTTTTGTCAGTTGTTCTCTTGCTACTTCTATCGCAATCTGCTGGTCTTGAATCCACTGTTCTTGGTTCTGCAACTCTTTTAATTCTTCTTGACTAAAATTGTCCTTGTTGGCAATTTTAAAAGCTTTCTGAATTTCGGGAACAGCACTCAGTGTTTCGGGGACTGTCTCCAGAATACTGGCATTTTGGAGAAAGTAAATCCATTGTTCAGATCCTGTTTCTAATTGTGCTAATTCTTTACTGAATTTTGGCAGCTCCACAAATACTAATTCTATTTCAGTATCTGGACAATCAAATTTTTGCTCTTTTTCTTTGAAAACAAACCTAGTCATAAATTCTGGCTGATTTTCAAACATTTCAAAGTCGGCAATTTTCAAGGAAGTTACTGTTTTTAGTCTTTCATAGCGTTCTTCTCCTGTTAATTGCCCGCTGTAGGCTTTGGCAGCATTGTACAACACTCTTTTCTCGAAGGAAGGCACGTTGAGCAGTTGAATTTCAATGAGGGCGATTCTGCCACCGTTAATTGTGGCTTTGACATCTAGGTGTGTGTCTGGGACTCCGAAAGTTTTATTTCCCGGTTGGGAGTCGATTATTTCTAAGTCTTTAATGACAGGCTGTGCTTCATAAAGGATGGCGTTTAAAAAATTAATGAGGATGTATTTGCTGTCGCTGGAACCGAAGATCTTTTTGAACGCAAAGTCGATTTTGGGATTGATAAATCTCATTGTTTGATTTACTTGGTAGAATCATTTACCCTGAAAATATAACCGAATGTTGAAGGAAGTTCGGCAACGGATTTTGTAACTGATGTAATGGATGGGCAAAAGGAATAAGTCAGTAGGCAGATTAATGCCCGATGTCCTGTTTGGCCGATGTCCTGTTTGCCCGATGCTTTTAGGCCCGATGCCCGTTGTTTTTAAGAACGCTGATATCGCAAAGCGTCGATCGACTGTGCTGTGAGAAATACTCCTAGAATGATGTAACTGGCAAAGATAATTATACTGCTAGTATCAAAAACTCCCTTGACAAGATTAGTGTAATGTGTTAGGAGTGAAAGCTGTCCTAATGCTGCTCCGAAGGGCCCGCCGATACCGACGGCGGCTGCATCGATTACCCACAGAAATAAGACTAGAGCGAAGGTGAGGATGGCGGATAAAATCGTGCTGTCTGTAAGGGATGAAATAAACATTCCGAGGGACAATATTCCGGCTGCTAGTAAGATTAGGCCGCCGTGTCCTAGCAGCACAACGCCGGAGGGTACGGGTGGGGTTGAGGAACTTAGGGCGATCGCCTCGCAGAAGAGCAGTGGCAACAACATTGTGGTATAAAATGTTAAAACGCCGAGGAGTTTGCCGGTAGCAACGACCCAATTGGTTAAGGGCGATGTGGCTAAAAGTTCTAAGGTACCTCGCTTGCGTTCTTCTGCGTAAAGTCCCATGGAGAGTGCTGGTAATACGAACAGTGAAAGGGAACCCATAATTCGCAGAAAAAGTTGCAGAAATTCATAGGCTATGTCGATCGCAGGTTCGGTAATTCCCATTCTATCTCGCTGGGTGATTTGGGGAATTAGGCCGTCCGGGGCGAGGAGAATGGCGATTAAAAAGTAGCCGGTGATCAGCCAAAAGACTGCTGCGATAGCATAGGCAAATGGTGATGCAAAATAGCTTTGCAGTTCTTTGCGGTAAATGGCGATGATATTACTAATCATTACTAACATTTAGGAATTGGGAATTGGTAATTGGGTATTGGTAATTGCTTCATTCTGAGTCGCCTCCCGGCAGTGTTTCGCTGTCGTTGCTCTCTTGTTGCTTTCTTTCTATTTTTCGCTTTCTGTTAACAGGTGGTTGTTCTCCTTGAGAATCGCTACTCGGTTGTGGCCTTTTTTTAACTTGCCGATTTTTGACAACAGGTTCGGATTTTGGTTGAGGAAGCTCGCTCGACTCTGCGATTTGGGCCACAGATTCGGCTTTAGCTTCGCTCGACTCTACGATTTTGGCAATAGGTTCTGCAACAGGTTCGGATTTTGGTTGAGGAAGCTCGCTCGACTCTGCGATTTGGGCAACAGGTTCGGCAACAGGTTCGCTCGACTCTGCGATTTGGGCAACAGGTTCGGCTTTAGCTTCGCTCGACTCTGCAATTTGGAGCACAGGTTCTGCAACAGGTTCTGCAACAGGTTCGCTCAACTCTACGATTTGGAGCACAGGTTCTGCAACAGGTTCTGCAACAAGTTCTGCAACAGGTTCGGATTTTGGTTGAGAAAGCTCGCTCGACTCTGCGATTTGGGCAACAGGTTCGGATTTTGGTTCAATCGACTCTACGATTTGGGCAACAGGTTCCGGTTGAGAAAGCTCGCTCAACTCTACGATTTCTGCAACAGGTTCCGGTTGAGAAAGCTCCCTCGACTCTGCGATTTGGGCAACAGGTTCGGATTTTGGTTCAATCGACTCTACGATTTGGGCAACAGGTTCCGGTTGAGAAAGCTCCCTCGACTCTACGATTTGGGCAACAGGTTCCGGTTGAGAAAGCTCCCTCGACTCTACGATTTCTGCCACAGGTTCCAGTTGAGAAAGCTCGCTCGACTCTTGTCTTTCGACAATTTGCAGAAATTCTGCAACTGATTGCATTTCTGGTTCTATATCATTGATTGTCTCTGATGTTTCTGCTTCTGGTTCTGATGCTGAGTGAGAATCATCAAGCGACTCTTGTGTTTCCGCTTCTGGTTCTGATGCTGGCGCAGCAAGTTCGATCGACTCTGGGATTTGAGCCACTTCCAGATTGTCTAAAATCGGTTCTGAATCAGAATGCTCGATCGACTCCACAGTTTCTACAACTGGTTCTGATGCTGAATAAGAATGCTCGCTCGACTCTGGGATTTGGGCCACTGCCAGATTGTCTAAAATCGGTTCTGAATCAGAATGCTCGATCGACTCCACAGTTTCTACAACTGGTTCTGATGCTGAATAAGAATGCTCGCTCGACTCTGGGATTTGGGCGACTTCCCGATTGTCTACAATCGGTTCTGAATCAGAATGCTCGATCGACTCCACAGTTTCTACAACTGGTTCTGATACTGATTCAGAATGTGCGATCGACTCCACAGTTTCTACAACTGGTTCTGATACTGATTCAGAATGTGCGATCGACTCCACAGTTTCTACAACTGGTTCTGATACTGATTCAGCATCATAGAGCGACTCTTGCCTATCTGACTCTAGTGTTTCTAAAACTGGTTCGTCGGATACTGGATCAGCATCATAGAGAGATTCTTGCCTATCTGAAACTGGTTCGTCGGATACTGGATGAGTATCATGGAGAGATTCTTGCCTATCTGAAGCTAGATTTTCCAGAATGGGTGCTGATTCCGATTGATGAGAGTCGGCGATCGAGTCTGGAATTTCTGTCGCTGCTTCCAGATTGCGATCGACCTCCGGTTCGCTGTGAACCAGGCTTTCTTCCGGTTTCTTTTGGGCCGCTGTCAGCCGTAAAAACACATCTTCCAAAGTAGCGCGATTGCGGCGCATTTCGCAGAGTCCGAATCCTGAGGCGATAATAGCTGCGGCGATTTCTCGTCCTGGTTCCACCTCCGATTCGCATTCTGCCCGCAGGCGGTAGCGACTGGCTAAAAATTGCTGGCTGGGAATCAATTCGATCGATCGAACTCCCGGCACGTTTTCCAAAGAAGGCAACAGCAGACTGTTGAGCAAATCCGCCTCACCTTCTACTTCGACTTCGTAACCTTCCCCGGCGGCCAACTCTCCCATCAAACGTTCGGGAGTACCAGCGGCGACGATTTGACCGCGATTGATGATGGTGACGCGGCTGCAAGTCATGCTGACTTCGGGCAGAATGTGGGTAGAAAGGATAATAGTGTGTTCGCCTGCAAGACTTTTGATTAAGTTGCGGACTTCGATGATTTGTCGGGGGTCGAGGCCGACGGTTGGTTCGTCCAGGATAATGACGGGGGGATCGTGGACGATCGCCTGTGCAATACCAACTCGTTGCCGAAATCCTTTAGAAAGTTTGCGGATTAAAACTTTGCGTTTATCAACCAGGCCGCAGCGTTCGATCGCGGATGTGACACGTCGGGCGCGATCGCCTGCAGGTACTTGCTTGATCCGCGCCACAAAAAATAGAAACCCTTCCACGCTCATTTCTGGATAAAGCGGCGGGTTTTCTGGCAGATAGCCGATCCGCTGTCTGACAGCCATCGAATTTTCGTGAACGTCGAGCCCAGCGATCCGGGCGGTACCGCTGGATGCCGGCAAATATCCCGACAAAATCCGCATGGTTGTGGTTTTGCCGGCGCCGTTGGGCCCCAAAAACCCAAGTATTTCTCCTGCTTCGACCGAAAAAGACACGTCCGCGATCGCTGCGGTCGAACCGTAAGTTTTGCTTAAGTGTTCTACTTCAATCATTTGTCAAAGTCATGTCGATTTTAGGTTTGAGATTTGAGATTTGAGATTGACTCTGCCAACCACAGGCGGGACGCCTGTTCCACAACCACAGGTGGGTTAGAGCCGATTTCTCACATTAGCCTGCCAGAAACCCAATCTATCACAACTGATGATTGTACTTGGAAGCGGGACACTTGTTTTAGGTCGATCGTCTGGCTCCGGTTATAGTTGAGCTTGTCATTGCTGGTTGGAAAATTCTCACTGAAAAACAGGCAAGATGCTTGTTCCACAAATAAAAAAGTGAATTTTGTTGTGGTCATTCTGCCCGTTTTGGATCGTATGGCGGGCGATCGCGTTACAAGAGAACCGCAAAATCTGTCAAAGTACCGTCTTACGAACGATCGAAGCCAAGCATAATTTCACTTTAAAAAACCCATGCTACGAACAGTTAGTAAGCGATGCCTTCTTCTGCCCCGTCTTCTTCCACAGACTTCTTTCCAATCCCCAGCCTGCTAAACCCGACTTTTTCCAACTCAAGGGGGCTACAAAAGTGCCGACTTTTCTATACTGAAAAACTTGGGCTTCCCTGACATCATATGAATAGGTTAAGTTAATCAAGTGACAAACGGAGTTAATCAATGCGTTTTGGATTTTTAAGTTTTGGTTTGCTGGTTCTCTCAGGAGCGATAATTGCCGTAGATGTCGCACCTTCTTTAGCAGCAGCAAGCGCCCAAACAAACAGAGAGTTGTCACAATCGCAGGCACAAGAGCGATCGCAGCAGCTAATTGCCTCCTGTCGCTGCACTCCCTCAAGCTGTAGTTGTAGTAGCCGTCCTACTCGTCGTAGATAGGATAATTAGCAGCTATCGAGTGACTGCTGTTTTTAGATAGTTGAGGATTGGGCATAAAAGAATAGTCTTTTTTCAGTCCAATCCTCTGTTTGTAGAACTTAATTGGTAGATCGATTCACCAACAAACTTGCTTGCTGCTACTAAGCTTTATTAATGAGAAATACTCCAAATCCTAACAAAACTATCTGGGCCGCCACTGGCAAGAGTCTGCCCATCGGGGCTAAAAGCAACAGAATAAACCCAGTTTGAATGTCCCGTGAGAGTTTGCAATAATTCGCCAGTATCCAGATTCCAAAGTCTAATGGAGCTATCATAACTGCCGCTTGCCAGAGTTTTCCCATCCGGGCTGATAGCAAGACACCAAACCGAGCTCAGATGTCCAGTAAGAGTGCGCTGCAATTCCCCTGTTTTCGGATTCCACAGTTTAATACTATTTTCAGCAGTACCGCTAACTTCGTTCCTGCCACTACTGCTAATAAGGGTTTGACCGTCAGGACTAAAAGCGACAGACAAAACTTGCGCTGAATGTCCTTTAAGAGTGCGAATTAATTTCCTACTATTCAGACTCCACAACTTAACAGTCAGATCGTCACTACCGCTAGCAAGGGTTTTGCCATCAGGATTAAAAGCGACCGAAGTAACGTGGTTAGTGTGTCCGTAAAAAGTATAAAGCAGCTCTCCTGTATTAACACGCCACAGTTTGATTGTTTTGTCATGGCTGGCACTAGCGATAGTCAAACCATCAGGGCTAAAAGCAATCGATCTAACATCGCTAGAATGACCTTTGAGGGTGCCCAAAAGCATCCCAGTATCTAGATTCCACAACTTAATAGTTGTGTCCTTCTCACTTTTCCCATCCTCCTCCAGTTGCGGCCCGGTAGCCAGCAATTTTCCATCCGGACTGATTGCAACCGACCAAAGCTTTGATGAAGCTCTAGATAGTTTTTTAATGACTTTCCCTGTACGCCAATTGTAAAGTTCGATCGGTTCATCGTAACTACCTCTGACAAGCGTCTGTCCGTCAGGGCTAAAAGCAACTGAGGTGACTGCATCAAATACTTCCGAACCTCCTTTCAAGGTGTTGACTAGAGAAAGATTTTTTAAAGGTGCAGGAGATTGACCTTGTAAAGGAACAAATTTAGGTAAAATTAATACAGTAACGCAAGCAAATGCTGTTATTCCAATTCCGACTAATGCTTTCTTAGTTCTAGCTAATGACTTCAGCCACTTTCTTTCAGTATTCAGCGGGCTAATTCCCCGTAACTCAGTCTGAGGCACTGCCGACAACCCTTCTCCACCAAGGCATTCAATCTTAGCTACCGCCTGTAAAATTGCTTCGGGATTTTTCGGTCTATTCTTGGGATAGAAAGCCATCAGCTCATCAATTAAATCTGCCAGCAATTCCGAAATTTGTGGTGCTTTATCTCGCCAAATCACCTCTTCATATAGCTCGTCTTCAAGGTCAGATGGATTTTTTCCTGTTAAAAGAAACACGAAAGTGCGTCCCAAGGCGTAGAAATCGGATTGAGGCAGCGCTTTGCCTTTTATTTGCTCCAACGGGGCGTAGCCTGGTGTATATATCTTTGTCACTTCCCCCTCATTTTCGTTAGCAATTTTTGGAAGGTAAGTGTTTGTGACTATCCGCACTGCTCCAAAGTCTATTAACACCAGTTGACCATCAGGTTTTAATATAATATTTGCGGGCTTAATATCTCGGTGAAAATAATGCTGCTGATGCAAGTAAGCCAGAATATTTACCAGTTGCTTTAACCAGTTAATTGCTTGTTGTTGGGTGATGGGTTGATAATCTCTCTGCTTTAGCCACTGCTGCAAATTATGACCGTAAATTTTCTCCATCACTAGACAGTAAAGCGTGTTTTCTCCTTCTCGATCTAGAAAATATCCGTCTGGTTCTACTTTAGGAATTCCTGGATGCTCTAGTCGTATTAAGACACTAGCCTCTCGCTCAAACAAGGATACTGATATTTGTTTTTGCTGCAAGTTTGAGCAATTATCAAAATGCAGAACTTTGAGAATTTTTGGCCTCCCTCGCTCATCAACAATATCAAAGATTTTGCCAAATGCTCCGGGAGGATCCAAATCTAACTCTTGCACAATACGATAGCGATTTTGAAGTCTCAATCCAGGCTGAAGCATGGCAGATAAAATATGCTTTATTTCAACACTTAGGACAGTTTTCGATCGCCAAAAGCGTAGGATTGTGGTTTCAGGGCGATCGAGAACGAGGGCAACGCTAACAAAGCACACTATAGGCTTTCGGGAAAATCAAGGATTTCAGACTACGACCTAAAAATTGTTATTTGTTACATACAATAATGATTAATAACATATTTCCTAATTACAGGCTGTAGCCTAAACGAGTCTTGACCGATTTCGGTTTCGATCAGCGATCGCCAACTCAATGACTCCAAAATATTCATTAATGTTGAGCTAGATATATCCGACGAAATCTCCGCTCGCAATTGATTAAAGTCAACAGACTTGTTAAGTATAGCTAATTGACACATTACTTTTATTTCTAAATCAGTTACACGTTCAAACATCTGAGATAAAACTACCTCTATTTGACCTCCTATAAAGACCGTACCTGTTTTAAGAAAATCAGAAATCTTACCAGCAAATAAAGTAATAATTGTTGCAGAAATCATCCATATTGCTAACGGATTTCCTTCGTACCTTTCAATAAAATCATTCCATTCTTTTTCTTTTACTAGCCCTCGTTCGAGAAGAATTTGCTGTGCGGCTTCATTTTTCAAGCCACTCACTTTATGAGAGCGAACAAGGCGAGTTCTATTTTCTAATAAGGAAATGTCGATAGATTTTTCTGAAGTTGTCAATACCAAGCAGCTTTTATGGTTCAATTCACCTACTTTTTTGAAAAATCTACCGTAATCCTGATATCCGTCTCGATATCTGCCAGCCAACAAACCTGTTTCCATAATTGTCTCGACTCCATCAATTATTACCAAACATCGGTGCGCGTTGAAACACTCGATCGCTCGCGAGATGGCATCAGAAGGTGTTTCTGGTAAATTTGTTTCCTCTTGGCTACAGATAAATCGGATGATGTCTTTGAGGACGGTATGTATGGGTGGAGTGCGATCGAGACTTCGCCAGATAATGAAATCAAAATCATTTTGAATTTCTTGTGCCAGTTTGACAGACAGACACGTTTTGCCAATTCCCCCCATGCCCAACAGTGCCACCAGCCGGCAGCCGTCTGTTACAATCCACTGCTTCAGTGCGGTCAATTCTTCTGTACGTCCGTAGAAAACAGAGACATCAGGGGCTTCCCCCCAATCTTGTCGAGAACGGGCGATCGCGGATTCTGGCAATTTTTCGGGCAGTTGGAGAGTTGGTGGGGAGCGATCGTCTTCTGCAAGTATATTCTTAAAGCTTTTTTTCCTAACCTCTTTCCCCAGTGCAGATGACAGCAGTTGCCAGAATTCGGAACCTAACTCCTTAGCATAACTCAGGTTGCAGTTACATTCACTGGCAATTTGCTCGTAAGTCTTATCTTCTAATACCTTACGAAATATGTTTTTTTGCAGATCGGTTGGGGATCTCCCCGTCCGAACACGAAAAGACGCCTCTGCAAGTTCTAACGCAGTGTCAACGTTCATATTTGGGAGTTATGCAAAAATCATAATTCAGTATAACCCATTTTCCGATCGCCCTACTTTTTCCAACTCTTGCCGACAAACTCAGCCAAAAGCGACTTTTATCGACAAAATTGAGCTGTAAAACAACCCACTTTACCAGACTGAAAAATTATTGGTTTTGAAACAACATAGTAAATGTCAAGTCAATCGATGAAAACAGGAGTAACGATTGTGCCTTTACCGACAACCGACCAACAGTGGGATTTAGAAAGTGGAGATGGCTGGCTATTTGATGATAATTACAGTAGGGGGGGGGTAAGCTTACTGGTCTTATTAAAGAAGCCTCACCAGAAGTAAAACAAATCTCTAGGGAATTGTCTCAAAAACTGGTTGGATTCTCCGCCCCAATGAGTGCTGGTTATGCCTACGAATACAGCGGTGCTAATGGCAATCCCTACAATGGTAATAATGTCTCCCACGCTGGGATTGATTATGTAGTTGGTGCAAACGTAAATGTCTCAGCGGTAGTTCCCGGAAAAATTATTAATGTTGTATCTTATGGTGCAACAGGGCAATTTGTGACAGTAGAAGGTAATGATGGAAAGCGCTGGATCTATGGGCACATCCAAACCAGCAAGAGAGCTGGAGATTCTGTGAATATTGGAGATCCGATCCTCGGTACAGTCAAAAACCAAGGTAGGAACACTCATCTCCACATAGAGGTTCAAACTTCACCTTTTGATTCCAGTATTATTGGTGGAATTCCCTATCAAACAAAAGGAAGTCGGAATTTTGTTCTAACCAATACAATGAGTCCACTTCAAGCCTACTCGGAGTGGAAAAATGGTGGCGGTGCTCCTGTAAACACAAAAAGGGGCACAGAAGGGGACGATCGCATTAGTGGAGGAGCCGGCAACGATACTTTAATCGGTTTGGGTGGCAATGATACCCTGTACGGCGAAGCTGGCAATGATTCCCTCATTGGCGGCAATGGAAATGATTACCTTGACGGCTATGCCAGTTATGTCAGTCGCGAATTTGACACTTTAACCGGTGGAGCTGGTGCAGATACTTTTGTACTTGGCAATGCACGACAAGGAGTTTTATATCAAGGCGACGGTAATGCAATTATTACAGATTATTCAAGTCGAGATGACTACATCCAACTCAAAGGAAGCGCTAGCGACTATCAGTTAATCCGTCAGGGTTCTGATACCGTAATTTCCTTGAAAAACGGAGATAGGATTGGTATTGTTCAGGGGATAACAGACTTGAGCTTAACTGCCCGACCGGGAAGAGTTGATTTCAAATTTGTCTGATGTTGAGTTTCTTGATTTCTTCTCACCATTAATATCGAAGGTAAAAGAGCGATCCCAAGATTTCATACAAGCGATCGCTTTATGGCGTTGCTGAATCAAGGTATGAATGCTCCAGGAATGGGAATATCGTCAAACTTCAAGTAATGTATTAATAATTTAATAGAATGCTTGAGCATTTCCTCACATTTAGAATAACAAAGAGTCTTGCGATGTAGTCTAGCTAGATAATGCCTTAGTCTTGTATTTTCCCCTTCTACTCTGGTCATATAAGTCTTGCTAATA
>NZ_JAAFKG010000082.1 GCF_013299185.1 Microcoleus sp. bin48.metabat.b7b8b9.023
ATTAATCAGTTCTATTTTCTTACAAAAGTCATTACAAAGCGTGTCTATAGCTTCTAAGAATGGTGAATTTATCTCAAAATATACTCACCACTGATGAATAGTGTTCAATAAGATGCGTTCCCCCTGCATCCCAAGGTAAGTAGGCTATCCCCCTCAAGCCGAGGGTTCCCAATTTAAAATATTTAAACTGGCATTTAAATCGCGGTCTACCGACAGGTCACAAACAGGACAATCGTAAGTCCGAACGCTTAATGGCATATCTTTTTTATGCCCGCAATTTGAGCAAAGTTTGGAGCTGGGGAACCATCGATCCACCAGTACCAAGTTGGCTCCATACATTTGGCACTTATACTCTAACTGTCGCCTGAATTCGTAAAATCCCAAGTCCGCTATTGCACCAGCTAACTTATGATTTGCCATCATGCCACTGACATTCAAGTCTTCAATCTTAATTTGCTCAAAAGTCTGAGTTAAGTAAGTCGTCAACTTGTGAAGAAAGTCTTTACGAATCCAGGCTATTCGTCCGTGCAGCTTGCCAATTTTATCGTAAGTTTTACGTTGGTTTTTAGAACATTTTACTTGCCGATGAGCTTTGCGTTGCAACTGTGCAAGCTTGGTTTTCACTTGCTTCAGTGGTTTTGGTGCATCAAACACTCTGGCGTTTGACAGGGTGACAAAAGACTTAATTCCCAAATCGATTCCTACAGAACTTTTTCTCTGTTGAATAGGCAAGCGCTCTGCATCAACACTGAAGGAAACAAACCAGATATTTCCTTCTTTTGAAATGGTAAAGGTTTGAGTGACGAATCCGCATTCTAAGGGTTCATACAGTCGGAATGTTCCCAAAGTAGGGATCTTAATGGTACTACCAGCATTTAGGAGAACTTTTCCATTAGACGAATCAACCGTAAATGATTGACCGTCCCGACGACTGGCAAATCTTGGATGACGGGCTTTCCCCAAGCGATACCGACTAAACGCCTCTTTTAAGTCAATTAAAGCGTTTTGGTACACTCTACTGGATAACTGGTTCATCCAAGCAAATTCTGGCTGTTTCTTCACGTGGTTGGTTAGGACTTTCTTGAGTTCGTTAATTATCTTTGAGTCCGAAAACTTCCCCTCACCGTACATTTGAGTCCGTAAGCTCAAGCCCATGTTAAATACCACGCGCCTGAATCCTGCGTGTTTTGACATCCAAGTCGCTTCCTTGTTATTTAATTTGAGCGCTCGCTTGACGGCAAACATAAGTTCCAAAACACAAATTAAACTTTTTTCAAGCTATCAGGTAGAACCCGAGAGGCTGTTTGGCATTTAAATCGAGTGAGCATTCCATGTACGGTTTGTGGTTCTGGGGCTCGAAAATCCCAGTTTAAATGCAAAATAGCTTAGTCCTGATAATTTTGTAAATTCCGCTACTTTCCACATGAAACTCCTTCTCGGTAGTTAACTATGGATAAGTTTAGCAAACTATTTGCCACTTAAGTCCGACTCTGATCGCAGCTTCGTGCTGAATGTAGAAACAATCGTCTGGTTCTACACCGCGACGGGAGCATCAGTTTTGTTAAAAGCATTTTTTGATTCTAGTGCGAGCTTAAGAGCTCGCGTATTCTACAAATCGCGAGCTCTTAAGCTCGCACTATAAATGCAAAACTGAGATGCTCCATGGTTGACTTTAGTCCTCTGGTTTTTATGCGGACTAAAGTCCTCACTACGAACCTAAGAATTAGCGAACCGAAAGAATGCGATCGCCCAATTCGACACTTCCAGCCAAAACTTCCTGCCGCGCCCACTTGTCCGCCGCCAGAATATCATCCAAAGCCGGAGTTTCACAGTTATCCGCTTGATGTTTGTCGCACACCTTCTCAATCAACTTCGGAATATCCAAAAATGTAATCTTTTCCTCCAAAAATAGCGCTACCGCCTGTTCGTTTGCCGCATTCAGTACCGCCGGCATCGAACCGCCCGCACGTCCCGCCGCATAGGCTAACTGCATACAGGGATACTTTTCGTGATCGGGTTCTCGGAAAGTTAAATCACCGGATTTTACCAAATCTAGCTGCGGCCAATCTGTCTGAATTCGCTCCGGCCAAGACAAAGCGTAAAGTAGGGGCAAACGCATATCCGGCCAGCCCAATTGTGCCAAAACGGATGTATCTTGTAGCTCAATTAACGAGTGAATGATACTCTGGGGATGGATGACAATATCAATGTCATCATAATCCATGCCGAACAGGTAATGAGCCTCAATTACTTCCAATCCTTTATTCATCAAAGTAGCAGAATCAATGGTGATTTTCTGCCCCATCGACCAATTCGGATGTTTTAAGGCATCGGCGACTGTTACTTGTGCTAATTTGTCGATCGGCAAATCTCGAAAAGAACCGCCCGAAGCTGTGAGAATAATTCGGCGCAAACCTCCCGCCGGTATGCCTTGGAGGCATTGAAAAATTGCTGAATGTTCTGAGTCTGCCGGCAATACTTTAACCCCGTATTTTTCGATCAGGGGGTTGACAACGGGGCCGCCGGCGATTAATGTTTCTTTATTGGCTAAGGCGATATCTTTGCCTGCTTTGATGGCGGCAATTGTTGGCAGCAAACCGGCACAGCCAACTATGCCGGTGACGACGGCTTCAGCATCGCCATATTTGGCAACTTCGACAACGCCTGACTCGCCAGCAAGTAAAATAGGTTGAGGGTCGAGATCTGCGATCGCCCTTTGCAATTCCTCTAATTTATCTTCGTCGCAAATCGCGACAATTTCCGGTTTAAACTGGCGAATTTGTTGTGACAGTAACGTTACATTTCGTCCGGCGGTTAACCCGACAATCCGAAATTGTTCCGGGTATTGAGCTACAATATCCAGAGTCTGAGTGCCGATGGAGCCTGTGGAGCCGAGAAGAGTTATTGCTTTCACAATTTTTTAAGGTTTTGTGGATTATTCTAATATTACGATTACCGGACTCAAATTAGCGGTTAACTATGGCGCAATACGGTTCAATTAAGACAGATCCCCCCTAACCCCCCTTAAAAAAGGGGAGTAGGGGGTGGGACAAGAATGCTCTCAAAGTCCCCCTTCTTAAGGGGGATTTAGGGGGATCTCCGGCGCATAAATAGTTTTAAGTGAACCGTATTGAATTATGGCGTGGCAAGCATATTTGAGGGAATCATATTTTGAGCAGTCAGTTAGTGCCAAATTTCATGGAAAATGAGAAAAATTTTGCTGATTCCAATGAGGATATCGGCGTTGGAATCGGGGAAAATATAGAAGAAGGTCGATCGCGCTTACCGTCGAGTTTGGTGTGGGCGATCGCCATTGCTGCTACAATTTTCTTTGCCTGTAGCACTTTGCGACACGCTTTATTCCAATCCACAGCCTTCGATTTGGGCATTTTTGACCAAGCAATTTACTTGCTGAGTCAAAACCAAACGCCGTTTTCTTCCTTGATGGGTATTCATATTTTGGGAGATCACGCAGCGGTAATCTATTATCCGCTGGCTTTGCTGTACAAAATTTACCCGGATGTGCATTGGCTGTTTTTGGTACAGGCAGTTGCTTTATCGCTGGGAGCTTGGCCTAGCTTGAGTTTAGCGCGTTTGGCGGGTTTAAATCAAGAACAGTCTCGCGCGATCGCCCTAATTTATTTGCTGTATCCGGTGGTATTCAACATCAACTTATTTGATTTTCACCCGGAAGTAATCGCTTTACCCGCACTGTTAGCAGCAATTTTAGCAGCGCGCTTAAATAAACTGGTGTGGTTTTGTGCGGCAATTCTGCTCGTGTTGAGTTGCAAGGCTGTTTTGTCTATAACCGTTGCTGCCATTGGCTTATGGCTGTTTGTGTGCGAGAAAAAACAAAGATTTGGGGCGATCGCGCTTTTACTCGGTGTAGCATGGTTTGTGATAGCTTCCCAAAAAATCATCCCCTACTTTAGCGGTAGCGAAGTCGCCGGAGTCGGGCGTTACAGCTATTTAGGCAAATCAGTCCTAGAAATCATCATCAACCTCCTATTAAAACCACAGCTAGTATTAGGAAAAATCCTTTCCTTCGACACATTCAAATACTTATTTGTCCTCACCTTACCCGTGATTTGGCTGTTGCTGCCATTCTCCCGCAAAATCAACCTCAAATATTTCACAGCCCTAATTCCAGCCATCCCTACATTAATTATCAATATTCTTTCGGATTTACCATTTCAACGCAGTTTAGCTTATCAATATTCAGTGCCAATTGTTCCATTTTTAATCTTAGCAATTATTGCCAAAGCAGCAGCAATCAAAAACCCAGGTAAACCTACATCGCTCAATCCAGGAAATATTCAATTACCAAAAACAGCTAATTTACCCTTAAAAAAAATCCCAATTCCGCAACTGTGGCTCGGAATGCAATTACCCAAAGCAATGGTAATTTGGTCATTAATAATTTTCCTATTCCTGGGAGAATCTAAAGACTTTATTCTGTACGCAAACAGACTAGATACCTGGCAACCCACGCGCGAAGCAGTCGCCCAAGTTCAACCCCAAAAAAGTATTTTAACAGATAATAGACTGGCTCCTCACTTTGCCCATCGCCCCACAGTCAAATTACTTTCACAAATTTCACCTCAAACAAATCTAGCTGAATTTAAATACATATTATTAAACCTGCGCCATCCGTGGCCAGATACTGAAAAAATTGGTAACACCTTAGCAAATCAACTTAAAAACGATCGCACTTTTCAATTAACTTATCAAAAAAACCAAGTTCTACTATTTAAACGCATCGCCGATTAAACCAAGAAAATGCTAACCTTACAATCCCCAAAATCCCATCCAGTATTGTTAATGATTGTCGTAACAACGATAATTTTATTTGTAGCCAGCAGCGCGCGCCACGCTTTGTTTCATTCCACTGCCTACGACTTAGCCATTTTTGACCAAGCAATTTACTTAATCTCCCAAAATCAAACACCATTTTCCTCATTAATGGAAATCAATATTTTAGGAGATCATGCTGCCTTTATCTTCTATCCCCTAGCCTTACTTTACAAAATATATCCCGATGTTCACTGGCTGTTATTCGTGCAAGCTTTTGCCCTAGCCTTAGGTGCTTGGCCTAGTTGGAGTTTAGCACGTCAAGCGGGATTAACTGAACCAAAGGCGATCGCAGTTGCAGCCATGTATCTGCTATATCCCGCAGTATTTAACGTCAACCTCTTCGACTTCCACCCCGAAGTCATAGCAATGTCCGCCATTTTAGCAGCAATCCTAGCCGCCCGACTCAATCAAACATTGTGGTTTTGTGCCGCCATCCTCTTAATCTTAAGCTGCAAAGCCGTGCTATCTTTGACAGTTTTGATGATGGGTGTTTGGCTATTTTTCTTTGAAAAAACGCGCAAGTGCGGACTCATCGCTATATTTCTCGGTGCAGCCTGGTTTTTGATAGCCACTCAAGAAATCGTACCATATTTTAATCAAGGCAAACAACACGCAGGTGTCGGGCGATATCAATATTTAGGAAACTCAGTTTTGGAAATTGCGATTAATTTAATCTTGAAACCAAATCTCATTTTAGGGCGTTTGTTTTCTGCTGGGACTTTCGGCTATGTGTTTTTGTTATTTTTGCCTGTAATTTGGTGGCTTTCCCCGCGTCATCTGTCACCGTTAATTGGTGCTTTTCCCATGCTAGTGATGAATATTCTTTCGGATATTGAAGCTCAACGAGATTTGATTCACCAGTATTCGGTACCGATATTTCCTTTTGTATTAACCGTGGTAATTTCTACACTAGCAGACAGACAGAGAAGAGGCAATAATTTTGGGAAAAATGCCGGAAATTATCTATGGAATCACCGCAATTTGATGCCGCGAATTTGGAAGCCCCTCTCAAAAAGGATTTCGCTTCAATCTGTCAAACATATCTGGATTCGCCGCCTGTGGATTCGCCGCAGTTGGAGGTGGGGGAAATTGCTGTTTGCTAATGTGTCAAAATTGTTGATTTTGTGGTCGCTACTAACCTTTTTGATTTTAGCAAAGTATGGGTATTTTGGGACAATTTATTTAGAGTCTCTCGATACTTGGCAAGCGACGCGGCAGGCAATTAATAGAGTGCAAACTCAAGGCAATGTGTTGACAGATAATTCCCTAGCAACTCATCTCGCTCATCGTGCCACAATTAAATTGTTGCATCAAGTTGCCAACGGAGAAAACTTAAATGAATTTGAGTATGTACTATTAAATATGCGCCATCCTTGGCACGATACTGCGGATACTGCTGCGAGGGTTGTGAATCAACTGAAACAATCTCCTGAATTTAAAATTAGCTATCAGCAAGACGATGTATTTTTGTTTCAAAAAATAAGCAATTAGTATACTTATTGCAATCCAAAATTATTTGTGAATTTCTTACTCCCTCCCCTTAATAAGGGGAGGGTTGGGGTGGGGTAAAAAACTTTACGATTCGTGCAAGGACTGCTATATTGCAATTATTCATTAATAAACAAACCGCATATTTAAGGCAGAGAATTTTAAGAGAATTTGGAAATGAATACAGCGGTTATCAAAAAAGTAAGGTATGCCCTATCCTATGCCCACTGAGGCCTATGCCCACTGAGGCCTATGCCCTATGCCCTATGCCCTATGCCCTATGCCCATGAGTACCTCATGTTTCTGAAAAAGGCTATACAATATGAACAATTTTAAGCTAAAATATCATCCAGTAATTTGGCAAATCGCCCTTTTTGCCCTGATATTTTTCCTATGCAGCAGTGTACGCCACGCCCTGCTTGAATCCAACGCCTTTGAGCTCGGAATTTACGATCAAGTAGCGTATCTCATCAGTCAAGGAGAAACGCCGTTTTCCTCATTTCTCGAAATTCACCACCTGGGAAATCACGCCGCTGGGGTGATGTATCCCGTCGGTTGGCTTTACAAAATATATCCCGATGTTCATTGGCTGTTGTTAGTGCAAGCAGTAGCCCTAGCATCTGGGGCTTGGCCAGTTTGGAGTTTGGCCAGTCAAGCCGGATTAAAGAATAGTATAGCTCGGGCGATCGCCTGTATCTACCTTTTCTACCCCTTAGTCTTCAATGTCAACCTCTTCGACTTCCACCCCGAAGTCATTGCTTTACCCGCACTGCTAGCAGCAATCCTCGCCGCGCGACTCAATAAAACTCTGTGGTTTTGTGCTGCCATCGTCTTAGTTTTGAGCTGCAAAGCGGTGTTATCTTTGACTGTAGCTGCGATGGGATTGTGGCTCTTGTGTTTTGACAAAAAACGCAATTGCGGGCTGATAGCTCTATTTTTCGGCGTAGGTTGGTTTCTGGTAGTTACTCAGGGAGTTATACCGTATTTCAATCAGGGAAGAGAACACGCGGGAATCGGGCGATATCAATATTTGGGAAACTCGGTTTTAGAAATAGCTGTTAATTTAATCTTGAAACCAAATCTCATTTTAGGGCGTTTGTTTTCTGCTGATACTTTTGAATATTTAGCGTTATTAGTATTACCTGTAATTTGGTGGGTTTCGCCACGGCATCTGACACCTTTAATTAGCGCTGCGCCGATGTTAGCCATGAATATTCTTTCGGATATTCCCGCTCAGCGAGACTTGATTCATCAATATTCTATTCCGATATTGCCGTTTTTGTTAGTGGCGGTAATTTCGACTTTGGCAGATAGGAATCAGCAACAAGTAAAGATAATATTTGATAGATTGCCAATTCCAGATTATCAATTGCCGAGAGCGATTGTAATTTGGTCGTTGATTGGTTTCTTAGCTTTAGCGAAATACGGCTATTTTTGGACTATTTATGTAGATTCCCTCGACACTTTGTCGGCTAGCAGAGAAGCCATCACTCTCGTCAACACAAAAGGTAGTGTTTTAACCACTTCTCACATGGCTCCGCACTTAACGCACCGCCCTGTAGTACGCTTAACTCAGGCTCAGACGCCTCCTGGAAATCTCGCAGAGTTTGAGTATGTCTTGCTGAATCTGAGGTATCCTGGCTGGATGAGCGATCGAGCTTTTGTGCAAAACCTCATAACTCAACTCGCCAACCATCCCCAATTTACACTCAAATATCAGCGGGATGACATATATCTATTTGTCCAAAACGCTAATAAATAAATGATTTTATATCATATCATATCGAGCGACATAATATTTTTACCTGGTCAAATTGACGCTTAATACCAATTTAATGTGAAGTTGCACATATCCCGATCCCCCTAAGTCCCCCTTAATAAGCAGGGTGATTTTATTGTCATCATAGGTATGTAGTTGCGCTTCAGCGCTCTTGATAATATTAGGAAAGAGCGCTCAAGCGCAACTACGTACCTAATTTGTATTCGGATTCTATGCAGCCTCATAAAAAATTCGTATAACTCTGCTTTTGATTATTCATTGAAATTAACCAATAGGTAACTCAATCACAAACTCCGTTCCCTGTCCAATTTGGGAATGGCAGTAGAGTTTCCCCCCGTGCTTTTGGGTCACAATCTGGTGACTCATTGAGAGTCCTAGCCCGGTGCCTTTCCCAGCATCTTTGGTTGTAAAGAATGACTCAAACAACCGTAATTTAAACGCTTCATCGATGCCTGAACCATTATCAGCAATCGTAATTCTGACCCAATTATCTTCGACAATTTCAGTTTGAATTTTAATTAAAGGAATCAGGACGACTTCAGAATAATCAGAATTTTTACTTCGATCCATTGCATCCTCTAGGGCATCAATCCCATTACCGATAATGTTCATAAATACTTGATTTAGTTGTCCAGCAAAACATTTAACTTTTGGCAAGTTACCGTAGTTTTTGGTGACAGTAATTTCCGAATGATTATTATTAGCTTTGAGTCGGTGTTTTAAAATTAATAGCGTGCTGTTGATGCCTTCGTGGATATCGAAAGCAATCTTTTGGGAAGAATCTGCTCGTGCGAACAACCGCATGGAATAACTGATATCGCGGATACGTTCAGCACTCTCCTGAAGAGATGCAAGCATTAGGGGTATATCTTCTTCTACAAATTCTAGCTCAATGGCTTCAGCGTGTTCGACAATTTCTGACGCAGGTTCGGGGTAATGCTGCTGATAGATGTGCAAATGTTCTAGTAAGTCTTTTAGGTATCTGTCAGTATGGGTTAGGTTGCCGGCTATGGAATTAATTGGATTGTTAATGTCATGGGTTACTCCTGCAATCAACTGTCCCAAAGTCGCCATTTTTTCATGTTGAATTAGGCGTTCTGTGGATGCGGCTTGTTGTTCCTGTAGCAGTTGCTTGACTCGTCGAATCAGTTGATTTAGGGCTGTTGCTAATATACCAATTTCATCTTGAGTGGTAACAGCAGCTTGTAAATCAAAATTGCCGGTTTGGGTTGCTTCCTGAGCAATAATGGTCACTTGTTGGAGGGGACGAGCGATCGCCCGACTGGTATAAATCGCGAGGAAAATGGCGATCGCCACCGACAAAATCATGCTCCCAGCAATAACCTGCACTCGTAGCACCTGTACATTTGCAAACTCAGTTTTTGCTTCTTTGTAATCTTTATACGCCCTTACCTTTAATTGCTCTATATCTTGTAAAAATTTCTTCAATTGCAGCGATGTAGGACTGCTGCCAAAAGTCAAGAGCTGGCTGCGGAATATCTGAATTTCTGCGGGTGATAATTCAGCGGTATTAATTGCCTTTAATATCGCCTCTGTCTGCTGCAAGTAAGCCTCTGGAATCTCTTCATTGGCTTGCAGAAAACGTCTGACGGTATTTATTTCAGCAGGTGACTCGTCAACCTTATGATTTTTTGTATCCCCTTCCGAAGATTTAAACTCAGACCATTCTTTTTTGAATAGAGCCACATGGTTTAAAAAATAGGAATACTGTTGGTCTAGCAAATCTCGATTTTCCAATAGCATCAGGATCTGCTGTTGGTGGAGGAGAACTTGAACGAGCTGGATCTGCAATTCACTGATCAATTGAGTTTCTTCGATCGCATTTTGTTCGTGTCTAACAGCTTGTTGATGATATTGGTCAGCGATCGATATTCCTGTAGCGGTTCCCAGAATTGCCACCCCCAGCGCCAGTCCATAGCCCACACTAATCTTTTGTCCTACCTTGAGACAACTGAACCAATGCTTCAGATGACGTAAACGCAACTTTCGCATAAATGAATGCTTTAAGAAATGGCTCTCATGTCGATCGAATAAGAGACCAAGTTTAAATCTATTTTTAGGTTCGGGCATAGAACTCATGGTGGACACTGGATATATTATAATCACAATTACTTGTAAAAAAACAAAAGCCAGGACTTAAAATAAATCAAATACTTCGCGAATTTTTCTCGGGTCTCCTAATAGTAAATAGATCGGGTGCATCTGGTTTTTGAAGCCTGAAGAAGCATGACCGCATATAAGTTATTAGTTATAATCCCATATTGACGGAGGTCATGCTTCGCCCCGGAGCGATATATTTGCCAAAACCAGATGCACCCAATAGATAATAGATCGGATTCCTCGCCAACCAGTTCTCGGTTTTTTTCCTACATAAAATTGATCGCTCTAACTACCAATATAAGCGACAGCGAATGAATTTGACAACTCAATCAAAATTTCTCATCCATCCGCTTCATCGTCTGGCTGGCTGTCGTCGAGCTTTTTTCCATGAGAGGCTCAGCGTACTGGGCTTTTTCGTTGTGTGTCTGCTTCGCTTCAATCCTCGACTTTCAAAGCTCTTCTTGCTAACTTCACATAAGTTTTCACAGTTTCATAAGGCATTTCTAAATCAGCAGCAATATCCAACAAAGATTCCCCCAATTCCCGGCGCGCTAAAATCGTCGCCCAAGTTTCCGCAATCTCACCAGCCCGACTTCCGCCTGTACGCTTTCTGTGCGCTATAAACTTCTCTGTCAATTCGTCGATTCGCGCCGCCAATACGGTTTGGATAGAGACTTCGGGTAGGGATTCTGTCAACCATTGCGATCGGGTTTGTCCCAATCCAAAAGTTGTTTTGTGTCCTGTGCCGCAGTAAGGTGCTAATTGCCCCAAGGCATAAAATAATTGTACAAAATCAGGGCGCAATCCGGCCGATCGCCCGATCGCAAATTCTACAGCCCCAGTAAATCCCGTTACCATACCTTTTTTCCCCGCCGCCACCTTTTGCGACTCCAACTTGTGGCGGCTAATAATTACATTTTCGTCAATCCAAGTCATAAATTCTGCTTGGTCAAAATTCATACCCGAAAAGTTATTCCAGCGGCGCAAATAGCTGTGAAAAACATTTTCTGGAACTGGTAGCGGGAAGTGATGCCCTTTGCTGCGAAAGCTTGTAGGAGTTACAAAACTAAGTTTTATGTTTTTAGATAATGGAGGTTCTGCTGTTAGCAATTGCTGGTAAGTTGTCGGAGAAAAAGCAATATCCCAAGAGCGAATGAGTAGCGGAGCATTTCGCAAATCAATCTCTTGGGGCAAATTTTGCAGCCACTGACTCAGCCATTGTACTACTCGTTGGGAAAGTCCTGTGACATACCAGCGGTAAATGTGATCGCCCAAAAGCTGAAATTCCTTACCGGCAGGGAGCAAATCACCCTCCAATCCCGAAATAGTAAAGGCTTTTTCTGACTGCGAGTCGTGCAAAAGTTGCGATAATTCCGGGTCAGTTTCCTGAATTTGATACAAAAACCAAGCGTGCAAACCTATAGCATACTGCGCGTACAGATAGCTAGCTGCGCGGGGGGTCAATTCAAACACTAATCCGACTAACTCGGTGTCAGCGGGCCAAATCAGCCCCGAGGAAGGAACTTTTTTGGTGCGGGTGGGGTGCGGGAAAATTGCCATGAGATGCCGGAAACAGGGACAGCGGTCTCATATTTTATCTTTTTTTATCCCCGTTGGGGGATGTTTTTGTCTGGGCGGGCGATCTGTCAAATCTATTAGCAGCTCCAAAAACCGGGTCAACCGCCAGTTTCCCGAACCCGGAGGGATGCTGAAAAATCACTAAAAAACCGACAACCTAAAACTCAATTTTTGTCAAGTTTTTCCTCCTTGTAAGTAAACAGAAATATCAAGTGTTTAAAATCACATTCTGGGGTACAATTGTCAAAAGCTCGTAGCATCCTCAACTCCGATCCTGAACTGTCAGTAACTCAGCCCTAAAGGGACTGAGCTTGTAAGAGAAATCGAGCAAGCTGTGCTGACGGGCCTAAGTCTTAACTGACTACGTTATTTGGGTCACGACACCGGAGAATGCGACGCTAGTTTTCCGCTCTGTCACCTGCAATTAAACAGTTTTAAAGTCACTGAAACAGTGTTGCAGGTCTAAAAAGCTCTTATAACATTGGCGAAGCGAACATTACCCGAAAGGGATTCGGAGACAACCATATCTCCACAGAGGGGCAACCATACCCCTCTACCCCGACCCCTCTACCCCGCAAGGGGATTCAAGGCGTTTGAAACCGCCGAGTCGTTTCCCTCTCAGGTCTAAAGACTCTGAGTTTCCCACTTACCGAGCGTTTTTTATGAACACAACAGAAAAATCCAAACTCTCCAACGAAAAAACTTTGGAGGCGATGAAGAATTTCTCCGAAACCTATGCCAAGCGCACCGGCACTTACTTTTGTTCCGAGCCTTCAGTCACTGCTGTCGTCATAGAAGGACTAGCAAAACACAAAGACGAACTAGGTGCTCCCCTATGCCCTTGTCGCCATTACGAAGACAAAGAAGCCGAAGTCAAAGCCGCCTACTGGAACTGTCCTTGCATTCCCATGCGCGAGCGGAAAGAATGTCACTGTATGTTATTTCTGACGCCAGATAACGATTTTGCTGGAACTAATCAGGAAATTAGCATGGATCAGATTCAAGCAGTCAGAGAGACTATGTAATCGGTTAAGTAGGCGGTCTTCAGTTGACAGTTGACAGTTGACAGTTGACAGTTGACAGTTGACCGCTTGACAGTTGAGAGCTACCTCTACCTGAAAGAAAGAGGATTGGAGTAATGAATAGTCTTCTTTTAATTTCTCCCGATCGGGCGGGCGGGCTTTAAACCAATTCTTTCTGGTAAAATTGGTAGCTGTTTTCATCAGTTGACAGTTGACCTGTGACAGTTGACAGCTACCCATAGCCGTCGATAGAAGAGGATTGGAGCAATGAATTATTTTGTTTGATTTCCCCCTAAACGGGGAGGCTTCAGACCCAATTTTATCGCTAAAAATAGGTCGTTATTTTTCCTGTTTTTAAGACTTAGCTATTGAAAAAAAGATCGCTGCCTACTGAAACACGCACCCAATCGAAAATTCCCAATTTCAATCAATGACAGATGAAATGCCGATCGAGTTTTTGCAAGGTATCGAAGAATTTAACAGCCAAGATTTTTACGCTTGTCACGATACCTTAGAGGCTTTGTGGATGGAAGCGGGCGAGCCGGACAAAAGGTTTTATCAGGGAATATTGCAAATTTCTGTCGCGCTTTATCACTTAAGCAATCAAAACTGGCGCGGTGCAGTCATCTTGCTGGGAGAAGGCATAAATCGGCTCAATTATTATCAACCGAGTTATGCGGGAATTGCTGTTGAAGATTTGCTCGGACAAAGTGCTAAACTTTTGAGCGTATTGCAACAAGCTGGCCCGGAAAAAGTTGCTGATTTTGTACCGTTGTTCGCAGGTACAGAAGTTGCAGGCTTGCAATTACCATACATTTTGAAACATCAGATGCACGGTTGACACTTCTTCAAATTATCTGCGTACATCTGTGTACATCTGCTTTGCATCTGCGGTTGACTATCAATCAAAGATTTAAGCAACAAGTTTATTGACTAAAAGTCACACCCAAGACTGAAGTCCTCACTACAAACCGCAGCCAGAGGACTGAAGTCCTCACTACAAACCGCAGCCAGAGGACTGAAGTCCTCACTACAAACTGTAAATCAGCCAAACACGTCGTTAAATTCGCTATTGTCTTGCTAGGATAATTGGTTGACGCTCTCGGGCAGGTCGATCGACCTCACGGGAATTTTTCACGGCCGTTAAGATAAAATATCTAACCGATCGGGTGTGGTGGAGCCAATCTCCATAGAGAAAAATAAGGAGTCAGATGATACTAAACGGCAGTTTCATAGACTTTTCCTGACATTAAAGACATTTTGTCCAAAAAACACGGTGTTCTGGTCGCAATCGCTCTCTGCAACTGGTAAAATAAGTATCAATGTTGGCACTCCTGACTTGCTCAGAAGCTATGTACGCCCTGAAGCTAGAACTAAAACTCAACAATGCTGAACGTACCCTCATGGCGCGACACGCTGGTTACGCTAGGTTTTGCTACAACCTAGCTCGCACCCTGTACGTGGGCGTGATGGACATCCCTATCAGCCGCACCCGAAAGATTGCCGCAATCAAAAAAACCTTCACGAACTTCATCAAAAAACAACCAGAATATCAATGGACTAACACTTTATCATCCCGCGTTTATCAAAACGCTTTCATAGCCTTCAATAACTCCCTCGAACGCTTTTTTAAAGGGTTAAGCGGGTTTCCTAATTTCAAACGCAAGAAATCCGGGGATTCGTTTACAGTAGACAGCAGCAAGGGACCAGTATTTCAGATGGCTGGCAATCGGATAAAGATTCCTACATTGGGAACGTTTCGCCTGCAAGAATCTGTTGGGTACAACTGTTGCTCTCAAACATTTACTATCAGCCGTACTGCGGACAAATGGTACGTCAGTTTTACGATAAAAGCTGACAAAATCCCCCCTTTGTATCATGAAGTATCCCAACCAACAGGCATAGATTTAGGAGTATCCACCTTTGCTACCTTGAGTGACGGTACGGTATACCAACTGCCAGATTCCCTAAAAAAGGCGAAAATCAAGCTAGGGAAACTACAGTACCGCAATCGAAATAAGCAATTAGGGAATCGAAAACTTGGCATCAAAGCATCGAAAAACGCTCGAAAATTCGCTCGAAAACTGGCTAAAAAACACGCCGATATTGCCAATAGACGGCGGGATTTTTTGCAGAAAACAACCACAGAAATCAGCCAAAAGTACGCTCGCGTCTGCATAGAAGATTTAAATATTTCTGGTCTGGCAGCAAATCACAAACTGGCGGCGGCAATTTTAGATTCAGGGTTTTATGAATTTCGACGAGAACTAACTTATAAATCTCCCATCTACGGCACTGTTGTCGAAGTGGTAGATCGATGGTATCCCTCATCTAAAACTTGCTCAAAGTGCGGTAACGTTCAGCCAATGTCACTCTCCGATCGATTATTTGTTTGTGAGGCTTGTGACAACAGTTGTCATCGAGATTTGAATGCCGCGATTAATTTAGCATCGGTCTCACGAGATAGAGTAAGGATGGCTAATCCTGAATTCACGCCTGTAGAGTAGAAGGAGCCGACTCCCTACGTAGAAGCAGGAAGTAAGTTTTAAGCGTCCGAGATGTCATTCTTGTCCGCTTTATGTCAATCTTATGTAGCAGATAATGCCCTTCAGCAATTTCAAAAATTTTGAGGCTTGCAAGCTATGATGCCCTCCGCTAAACTACTCAATTCCCGCCTATTCAAAGGATTGTCGCTGCTGTTGCCACTGACTCTGGCTGGCGCGATCGCCTCTCCCACCTACCCGCAAGCCGCACCGCCCCGCACTCTTTCCGTGCGATCGGACGTTCAAGAAGCCGACTCCAAAACCGGCATCGTGACAGCCCGCGGCAACGTCCAAATCAACTACCCAGCCCGCCAAATACAAGCAACCGCAGCTCAAGCTCAATACTTCAGCCGCGAGCGCCGGATCATTCTCAGCGGCGACGTGTACGTATTGCAGCAAGGCAACAGCCTGCGCGGCGAAACCATCACATACCTGATTGACGAAGGGCGGTTTATTGCGCTCCCAGACAACCCAGGACAAGTAGAATCCGTCTATCTGGTGGCGCCAGAACAAGATGCAGCAGCCCAAAATGCGATCGGGCCCAAACCAGCTCCGGTTAATCCAAATCCCGCTGTTAAACCGCCCGCCCGTCCCCGAACAGCTCCTAAGTAACACGCCAGGTAGCAGCAAAATTTCGCATCGGCAAAAAGATACTACTTGAGATAGATGCGAAATTTCGTCTTTTAAAAACTAAAAAGTTTGAAAAGGTAGAATGTAAACTTCAAACGCGATCGCACAAACCCACAGTCCGAAATTTAGCTGGTAGAAATTGCCTCGACGAGCATGAAAATTGTACTCGAAAATATTCACAAATCCTACGGAAAACGCAATGTAGTCAGTCGCGTCAACCTTTCAGTAGCCCAAGGAGAAATCGTCGGACTCCTCGGCCCCAACGGTGCAGGCAAAACCACAACATTTTACATAGCTACCGGATTAGAAAAACCCAATCAAGGGACTGTTTGGCTCAACGATTTAGACATCACTAAATTGCCGATGCACAAACGAGCAGAGTTGGGAATAGGCTATCTCGCTCAAGAAGCCAGCATTTTTCGCAACATGAGCGTCCGCGACAACATTTTGTTAGTCCTAGAACAAACTCAAGTGCCTTGTGGGGAATGGAAGCAGCGAGTCGATTTCCTGTTGCAAGAATTTCGCTTAGAAAAAATAGCATCCAGTTTGGGAATTCAAATCTCCGGGGGAGAAAGACGGCGGACTGAGCTAGCGAGAGCCTTAGCTGCTGGGCGAGACGGGCCGATGTTTCTATTTTTAGACGAACCGTTTGCAGGCGTCGATCCGATCGCAGTTGACGAAATTCAGACGATTATTGCCAAACTGCGCGATCGTAAAATCGGCATCCTGATCACCGATCACAACGTCCGAGAAACCCTCGAAATTACCGATCGAGCCTACATCATGCGAGACGGTCAAATTTTAGCCTCCGGGGCTGAAGAAGAACTCTACAGCAACCCTTTAGTGCGGCAGTATTACTTAGGCGACAACTTCGTGCGATAGTCTTTGATAGCAACCGCGAACCGAGTAAGGGCGGCTATAGGCGAACCCGCCCTCCCCAGTATAAAAACACAAGACAGAATTTTAGAATTGAGAAAGTAAATTTTAACTTGAGGAGCGATCAGCAAAAACGCCAAAATATGAAAATAGCAATGTCCAAATCTTTCAATCCCCTCAACTGGCTGCCGAGAATATCAGTAATGGACTGGTACATTACCAAAGAACTCATCGGCCCATTTCTGTTTGGCGTCGGACTATTTACATCAGTCGCCGTCACCGTGGGAGCCTTATTTGAATTAGTCCGCAGAGTAGCAGAATCAGGCCTCCCCTACGGCGCCGCCCTGGAAATTTTTCTGCTGCAAATTCCGTACTTTGTAGTATTAGCTTTCCCCATGTCAATGCTGCTAGCAACCTTAATGAGCTACAGCCGACTCTCCAGCGACAGCGAACTCATCGCCCTCCGCAGTTGCGGAGTTAGCGTTTACCGATTGATAATGCCCGCAGTCATTATGAGTTTAATAGTTGCCGGCTTCACCTTTGCTTTGCAAGAATTAGTCGTACCCGCAGCCAGCTACAGAGCTACCATAACTTTAGACAGAGCTCTGAAGCGAGAAAAACCGACATTTCAAGATCGAAATATTATCTACACAGAATTTCGCAAACCCGAAAAAGGCGGTGAAGAAATCCTGTCCCGCTTTTTTTATGCAGAACAGTTTGACGGCCAGCAAATGAAAGGTTTAACAATTATCGATCGCTCCGCCCCAGGCCTCAATCAAATCGTTTCTTCAGAATCAGCCACTTGGAATCCCTCAGAAAACACCTGGGATTTTTTCAACGGCACCGCTTATATAGTAGCTCCAGACGGCTCTTACCGCAATATAGTTAGGTTTCAACACCAGCAGTTGCAACTCCCCCGCACGCCCTTAGATTTAGCTGCGAGAGTGCGGGATTTCAAGGAAATGAATATTGCTCAAGCTTTAGAGCGTTTGGAAATCATTAAAAACAGCGGCGATGCACCGCAAATTCGCAAACTCCGGGTGCGAATTCAAGAAAAATATGCTTTTCCCTTCGTGTGCTTGGTATTTGGTTTAGTGGGAGCCGCTTTGGGAACTCAACCGCGGCGATCGGGGAAAGGAACAAGTTTTGGTATTAGCGTGGTGGTGATTTTCACTTACTATGTATTTTCTTTCATCACCAGTTCTATGGGCGTGAAAGCTGTTTTAACACCGATTCTATCGGCTTGGTTGCCGATCGCATTTGGCTTAGGAATCGGCGGATTGTTGTTGGGAAGAGCCGCCTCTAGGTAAGTTTTACCAATCAAAGTGGAATTTAGAATTTGGAATTGGTAATATCACGTCCCGTCGATTACCATCACAAAAACCGTTCGTAGTGTGGACTTTAGTCCGCAATATACTGCGGACTAAAGTCCACACTACGAACCTTACTTATTGCAGTCAATCGACCGTACACGATATGATTGATAATTGGTAATTCAGAAAATTCACAATTGTAGGGTACCTCGCCCAAGAAAAATCTCTAACTCAATATCGACAATCTCATAGCGACCCACCTTATACAATTTCTCAAAATTTTTTCAAGTGCGTCGCTGTGAAATTGTCTGTCAACTTCAGGGATTCTTAAGGGCGACACACCCTACAATTCAACTTCTTCCTTCTTCCTTCTTCCTTCTTCCTTCTTCCTTCTTCCTTCTTCCTTGATTTAAGGATTACCAAAAGTATTGATTTCGCCGCCACCAATATAGCGTCCCGGAGTCAAAGAACGAGGTGTAGAAAAAGGTTGCGGTTGAATTGGCGGCCCGCCCTGATTGGTATTTTGAGGAACTGCTCCAAAGTTAGGCTGGCTTGGCAAATTAATCTGACTTGGTTGAGGTTGTTGAAATTGAGAATTCGCTGAATTGGGAGAGAATTGAGGATTAATTATCTTGTTTGCTCCGGCACTCGTGCTAGGAGATTGCCCGAAATTCGGAATTAGCGGTATTGGTGAAGGTGTGGCGACAGGAAGCGCCACAGGTTGAACTTCCGGTGCCAAGCCCGACTCGGATAAATTAGTTTGGTAGGGATTTTTTGGCAAAGCCACCGTTGGAGCCTGTGGAGTAATTGTGGGGATGACTGATCCTTTGGAATTTAACCCGGCAAATGATTCAGGAAGCGTAGCTGCCGGGTTTAAAAATTGTTGAGAGTCGCTAATAATTGTATTTGTAGAAGCCGGAAGTGGGGAGATTGTCGCAGGAACATTCCCAGGATTTGCTTTCCCTTGAGCTGTAGCGAGCGTTGGCAACAAATTTGCCGGATTTGTCCCAGATCCAAGGGAAGCCGGTCGATCGAGCAATTTCGGGGTGTTTGCACTTTTCACGGCCGCCGCCGTTGCTGAAATGTCAGCAGCGACGTATTTTTTCATGGCTGCTTGCAGCGGACTCAAAGGCAGAGGATTGTCGTTTTGTTTGCTGGAATTACCGCTACCTGATGCCTCCGGTAAAGTTGCTTCCGGTGCGCCCGCAGGCTCAGAGTCGATCGTTTTTATGCCCGACAAACTCAAATCAGATGTCGGGTTTGAACTTGGCAAGCTGGAATCTTGTGAGTTATTGTTGACTGTCCCAATCGCAGGATTTTGTAAATTTGACAGCGACACAAATGTGTTGATTGCCGCCGACTTTGGCTCTGAAGATCGGTTAGGCTTTTCTGAGCCGCGACTGCGAATTTCGTTGAATAAACCTTTACCTTTGACTGCTGATGAATTCAACAAGTTCAGTTCAGAATAGGAGCGATTGAACTGATTGACTAGCACTGGCAAGCTGTCGATTTCAGCCGCAATGGCACTATCTTCAGCAGATAGCCCCGGGAGCGCATCTGGATTGTTTGAGTTTGCTGCTTCTTCTTCGCCATCTATGCTCAACTTTTCTGGATGTACGGAGACTTCCCAGATAAAAACCCCCCCCGCACACAGCACGGCTAGCGGAGCCCAAACCGACGGTTGCGTCCAGTGGCGGAAACGCGCTATTAGATAGCGGACAGATGTAGGGAATTTTTTGAAATTTGACATAGTTTTGCTTCCATCCGAGCCTGGGGACTTAAAACTATTTTTCATAAGTCTACCACATCAATCTTCATGATTTTTGCTATCCCCAGGTAAGTGCGATCGCGATTTTGATTGCAAGTTGCGAAAAACATAATAGCAGAAGCAAGAACCATGAAGGAAGTTCCATTACATATATCTTGTGAAAAGTGCAATTAAGAACGTCCTAACTCTCGGAAACTGTTGCTACAGATGTATGCAACAGGTGAAGCTCGATTGAGTACCGACCGAAATAAGTTTTGCCCAGTAAAATAAAGCAGACATAAGAATGTTGACACTCCCCGCCGTAAACGGCTAGGATTCTTCATTCACAGGGAGATGCCTTGTAAAAGCAGTGCCTTTACTCGGTCTTACTCTCCCTCCTGAAGCAGTAACGGTATGCCCTACCGCCAAAATTCGTAAACCTTCATCCCGAATATTCTTAGCAGCATTAATATCTCTATCATGGTTTTCTCCACATTTAGGACATTGCCAACTACGAATATCCAAACTCAAGCTATCCACGCGATTTAAACAGTTATTACAAGTCTTAGAACTGGGATAGAACCTATCTACTTCGATGTAGGTTTTTCCTCAGGGTAAGCGCATCTAATTTGGTAGTTAAATATACAGATTATTTGGCACATTTATATAATGACAGATATCGTTTGAGCATCTCTGATGTTATCTAGTAGACTGATCAGTACAAAGTTTCTATCTTACTTAGCAGGTCGGTCTTATGGCATCAGGTTTCACCTCTGAAAAACACAGGATTAAAAGGTCAAAAAAATTGAGTATAGCTCAGGCAACTGAACTGACAGAAAAAATGGCATTAATATTTGCCGAAATCAAAGACCCCCGTGTGGCAAGAACCCGTGTTCATGTATTAACGGGACTTAAACATAAAATACGGTAAAAATAGGTTATAATGGTTACAGAGCAAGCATCTAACGTTAAAAAATGACCCATGAAAGAGACAACCCCTGCGGCGATGCCCCCCTGCTTCGATAGATGGTGTCAAAGATTTGACGATATTTTTGGTCATCTTGCCCAAAAACGAGAGTTTAGGAACTATTTAGGAGGATTATTGGGAGAAAGTGAACGAAAAAACCTGTCGCAGATGGCAGAAAACGCCTTGGGGAGTAACCTACCACAAATTACATCATTTTTTAACAACAGCGCCTTGGTCATTCAATGAACTCAATCAACGTCGCTTAGACGTAATGAATCAATGTAATCAAACCAAGATTAGTCGAGGATTCAGCCTAATAATAGATGATTCAGGACACAGAAAAAGTGGTAACTTTACCGACGGTGTAGGAAGACAATACATCGGACAACTCGGAAAAACCGACAATGGGGTAGTAGTAGTTACCAGTCATCTATATGATGGCAAAAAGAGCCTGCCATTAGATATTGAATTGTATAAAAAAGCCGACTCATTACCCTCCGGAAAAGATGATCCAGACTTCAAGAAAAAGCCAGAAATAGCCATAAATTTAATCGACAAGACCTGCTTCGAGAGGCTATAAACCAGGAATAGTCTTGATGGATTCAGGGTATGGTAATAACACCAGTTTTTTACAAGAATTAGAAAACCGCAAATTAAAATATATCGGAGGACTTGCCAAGAATCGCAAAGTAATAATTCAAAAAACAGTAGATGAAACAGAAGAGATTCGAGTAGATAATTTAGCTAAATCCTTACCTGTAGAGGCTTTCACAAAAATTCAACTGTCTTTAGAACGACCGAGAACAGTATGGGTAGCAATTCAATTCGTCGAATTATCAAAATGCACGGGTAAGAAAGTAATGGCTATCGTCATGAATGCAGAAACTTTCGATACCGCCACTGAAATAGATTATTTGATGAGTAATGCTGACTCGTCAATAGCGACAGAGGAGTGGATAGTAAAAACTTATTCAGAAAGAAATTGGGTTGAAGTTTTCTATCGGGAAGCCAAGGGATGGTTGGGATTAAATGAATATCAAGGAGCGAGATGAAACCAGCCTGAAAAGACATTTCATTCTGGTATTTTGTGCCTACACTTTCATTCTCTGGCATAGGTTAACAGGAGGATTAAGGCGCCAATGGGCAAACAAACCTTTAAATAATTTTACTCAGGCACTCGAAGCATTTCGGACAGCCATATCTTTTAGGTTCATAAAATGGTTGAACCAAAATTGGGACGTATTCTCCGCTTATAAAGCCAGTTTAGGCTTTGTTTGGGCTTAAAATTTGTTTAAGTCCCGTTAGTACAAATTATCTCAAAAAATGGCTGGCGTTCTTATCTGACGAGTGTCCGAGAACCCGAAATATTGCCTCCCTATGTAGTGGCAGATTTATATCAAAGACGATGGCGAATTGAAGATGCTTTTTGTATAGTAAAGAGACTCCTAAATTTAAGTTATTTATGGACTGGTTCTGTCAACGGAATCCAGCTCCAAATCTGGGCTACCTGGCTATTTTATGCGGTTTTGGTAGACTTAGGGGATGCCGTTGCAGATGAATTAGGAGTACCAATTGAACGTGTTTCATTAGAAATGATTTATCGGGGAATGTATCATTTTTCTGTTGCCTATCAAAAAGGATTAGCTTCTGACCTAGTTAAGTATTTTGCTGACAAGAAAAATCAAGATTTATGGATTCGATCGCGACTGCGAAAACCTCATGTCAGGCTAATTATTTCTCCTTTCCCTGGAACTCAAAGAAGTCCCGAACAATTTTTTTGCAATAATAAGGCAACAAATGGAGTCATATTTTAATTGGTATCTCGGTAAAAAATGAGTAATATTACTCATTGACAACAGTGTTTTTAGCTTAACTTGTGAGTAATGACCAGTACATTACGAGTTATTCGTCGTGTTCCAAATTTCAGCGGTTAGAAGCACAAGAAATCCCCTTTTTTTAACTTGGTTGAACTTGGAGATTCTTGATGCGACTTTGCCACAAAGAGTTGAGAGAAATAACCCAAGAGTTGTGAAAAAACCTGTTTCAAAATTTAAATCTAAAAAAGTTAAACACAGAGGTACTGGAATAAAAATGAATCCTCGTGTTTTCAATATTTTAAAGCCTCCCAACCCTTAAGTAAACCGTATTGCTCTATACTCCTATAACTTGCACTCATTCAAGCAAAAAAAGCTTAAACCCCTTATCTGGTAAGCTTTCTACTTTTATTCAGCAAGCCCTACCTAATTATCAACAAGGCATAAGAGCTATGAGGCTTATTCTATCAGCGTTATAGGTGACTTGTCGCCCCGACAGGTTTTTCAGTAATTATTAGTTCACAAATACAGCTTTTTACTGTGCGCGGTCGTCCTTGTTCTGTTCCTGTTGCTTCTTTGATCAAAAAAAACCGATTTGTGGGCCCACTGTTTCAAGCCATTGTTGCCTGAGATGTTTTTCAATATTTTCCAGACTGGTCAGTCCACTTGGGGGTGTATTATTATACCAAATTTTAGGAATTTCTGCCGTACAGGATTCCAACCGCTCTAGTTCTTCAGGGGTCATTGCTCTTTTTCTCGACTTCTTTTGACGCTTTTATTGATTTTAACTATTTTACACTTATTCGGATATTTACAAAACCGGGATGCTCCCGATTGCATTTACGTCCTACAGCCTAGTTACAGAAAAGCTTTAATTGTTTTTGGAGATGTCTAATTTATAGATTAGTTTATCGATAAAAGTAAGTGAAAACCGATTGTGACAGTTTAGGGAGCGGAATGTAGGTTTTAACAGTTGCTTGGGCTGTTGAATCGGTTGCTTATCTTGGAGGCTATCTTGAACATCCTCGTAAATCTCCCATTGGGATTCAAGTCCTTTGGCGAGGCTGCTCCAATTTACACGATAGGAGCCAAGATTGGCTCCTGGCTAAAGATCATACTTAACGGGAAAAGTAAGGAAAAAGAGGTAATAAGGAATCGAAAATAAATAACTTGAACAATTGAACCCCAGAAGCCTTGATTCGAGCTAAACTATTCCTAAATTAGTCACCTTATTTATTTTTCATTCCTAAGTGCGACAGGCAGAAAAAACAAAGCCCCAATCTGTAATTCAGAAAGGAGGTTTGTTTTATTGAGAATAAAATCCCAGGCATCGAGCTATTTTCTCAGGCAGTGACCCGCCAAATATCTTCGCCACCGCAGCGTTTAACAACCGAGTTCGGGATGGAATCGGAGTGGT
>NZ_JAAFKG010000083.1 GCF_013299185.1 Microcoleus sp. bin48.metabat.b7b8b9.023
TTCTCCCATAGCTCTACTATCAAGGCTTCTTTTGCCTCGTTCGATAGTTGTTTTAGGTCGGGGAGTTTTTCCATTCCTTTATCTAATGTCTATCTTGTCTTCTTGTCAAGGGGGTTGAGCAATTACGAATTAAGATAGGACTAAAGTCCTTACTACAAACCCGATCGAATAGTTAAACATCTTGGCTTTGCATCAACCGCTGCTTCAAACGCGCCGGATCTCCCCGATCGACAACCTGGCCCTTTTCCAACAAAAAAGCCCCATCACAATAATTCAACTCATCCAAACGGTGAGTCACCCACAAAGCCGTAATCCCACGATTTTTCACCAACCGCTGCACCGCCGCCACCAAATCCAACTGAGAATCAGGATCTAACAAAGCCGTAGGTTCATCCAACAGCAAAATTTCGCAATGACGGGCGATCGCCCCAGCCAAAGCAATCCGCTGCTTCTGGCCCCCACTCAAAGCATAAATCGGCCGCCGTTGTAAATCCAGCAAATTCACCGCCTCCAAAGCCTCAGCCACTCTCTGGCGCACCTGAAGATTAGAAAGCCTTTCCTCAACCAAACCAAAAGCCACATCCGCACCCACCGTCGGCATTACCAACTGGTGATCTGGGTTTTGGAATACAAAACCCACGCGCCCGCCCAGATCGATTTCACCCGATTGGGGGTGCAGCAGCCCAGCCATCAGCCTCAGCAGCGTAGATTTGCCGCTACCGTTAGTACCCAAAAGCATCCAAAACTCACCCTTGGGTACATCCAGAGAGCAACCTTGCAAAACTCGATCGCCCGACGGCCAGCAAAAACCCAAATCCCGCACCGCAACCGCTGACTGGCCCATATCGGCGCCCACACCCCCAGCCCTCATTCTGCCAAAGTCATCGAAACGAAACCCGGTGCCCTACCTGTAGAAGCACTTCCCGATTTCTGAGAAATCACCACCCCAGAAATCTCGCTGCTGAGAACAGCTACCTTTTTCTCAGTATTTTTCTCACAAGTAAGTTCCAAAATTTGCGGTTGGGAGTTACGCATTGCCTCTAAAACCTGCTGGTAAACAGCCTCAGCGTCCTCCACCGATTTCCGCTGCACCGACAAGGAGACGGGCGTGTTCTTCACAATCATGTCAATGCTGAACATATAGTCTTAAAAACCTAAGTTTGGAACTCTACCATCAGTATATATATAGGACAGGACTTAGGACAGGACTTACGCATCAAGACTCAAAAAACCCGGTTTTTTACTCTTTCGGCGGGCTGTAACAAAGTATTGCGGTAAAAAACATCGCTTTCTGTAAGGGCGCCGCCCCCCTGCCGGCAAGGATTTCGGGTTTATTCGAGAACTTAGAGGACTTCCGGCACCAGTCAAGATCCCGAACTTCTTGAAGAAATGCTTGCCATTGTAAAGAATTACCCCTATAATCTTAAATACGGTAAAGAAAAGTAAACTCTGTTCATAATTCAACCCACTTTCTGTTAAGCAGATCAAGATTTGGGCAATAATGACTAGAGACAAATCCGTTGTAATTATATCTATTTGGAGATTAGCGTAATGACAATCGCAGTCGGACGCGCCGAGAACGAAAGAGGCATCTTTGATGTACTCGACGACTGGCTCAAGCGCGATCGCTTCGTCTTCGTAGGCTGGTCTGGCATCCTGCTATTCCCCTGCGCTTACATGGCAATCGGTGGCTGGTTAACCGGCACCACCTTCGTTACCTCCTGGTACACCCACGGTTTGGCAAGCTCCTACCTCGAAGGAGCCAACTTCCTCACCGTCGCAGTCTCCACCCCAGCCAACAGCCTCGGACACTCCCTGCTGTTCCTGTGGGGCCCCGAAGCACAGTGGGACTTCACCCGCTGGTTCCAACTCGGTGGTTTGTGGGCATTTGTCGCCCTCCACGGCGCCTTCGCACTGATCGGCTTCTGCCTGCGTCAGATCGAAATCGCCCGTTTAGTCGGCATCCGTCCCTACAACGCCCTCGCATTCACCGGCCCCATCGCCGTGTTTGTGTCGGTATTCCTGCTGTACCCCTTGGGTCAATCAGGCTGGTTCTTCGCCCCCAGTTTCGGCGTCGCAGCAATTTTCCGCTTCCTGCTATTCCTGCAAGGCTTCCACAACTGGACGCTCAACCCCTTCCACATGATGGGCGTTGCAGGCATCTTGGGCGGCGCGCTGTTGTGCGCTATCCACGGTGCCACCGTGGAAAACACCCTGTTTGAAGATGGCGAAGGTGCAAACACTTTCCCAGCTTTTAACCCAACTCAGTCAGAAGAAACCTATTCCATGGTTACAGCTAACCGTTTTTGGTCGCAAATCTTCGGAATTGCTTTCTCCAACAAACGTTGGTTGCACTTCTTCATGCTGTTCGTACCCGTCACAGGCTTGTGGATGAGCTCCATCGGTATCGTCGGTTTAGCATTAAACCTGCGTGCTTATGACTTCGTATCACAAGAATTGCGCGCTGCTGAAGATCCTGAGTTTGAAACGTTCTACACTAAGAACATTCTGCTTAACGAAGGCATTCGTGCTTGGATGGCTCCGACCGACCAACCCCACGAAAACTTCATCTTCCCTGAAGAAGTTCTACCTCGCGGTAACGCTCTCTAATCAGTGCGAAGTATCAAAAATTGCAACATTTTGAAAGGGTAAGATAAATTAGTTTAGGCTTTACCCTCAATGTTTAAAAAGCTCCTGCCGCTTGGTAGGAGCTTTTTTGATTTCAGTAATCCGATCGCACATTTCCCCCTTTATACCCGCCCCACAGAGAAAGCAATCTGCTCAAAAGCTCGTTAGCGAAGCCCTCGAAGAGGATCGCCCGCTGGCTGTAGAGATCGATACAATATTTGGTACACATCTTGCAAAAATATTAATTTGCATCCCCCCACTTCTAATTCCTTGTGTTATTCTAATGATTGTGATTACTGGAATGATACTCAGAACGCAGGTTCTTTCGGTTACGCTGGCAAAAGCTAGCGCACAAATCCTCACACCAGATCTTGTATTTGGGTGAGGTGCGTTCACATATTAAGCCATTTAGCTAATCCTGGAGGTGATGCCCATGATAGAAAGTAGTAAATGCATGGGTCATCAGATTGGAAACTACCGGCTGTGCGCCGGGGCCGCTCACTAGCAGTCAGCCGTCGTTTCCAACTGGAAACGAATTCCATCGGGAACCAGGCTCAGCTAGGGATTCTCCCGGCAGTCAGGTTCTAATCTGAAGACCCGCTAGACCGCTCTCACCTCAAATAGTGTTAAATCTTAAGTATTAAAACTTGAGCCTCAACACTATTGGTGAGAGCGGATAGTTTTTGGTCGGATTTTTTACAGGTTGGCTGTTAATCTCCCAAAAAGCTTATCCCAAAATAAAAAAAAAATTATGGCAGATCTACTTAACGATACTGAAATTCAAGAGCGCGCCAGTCAATTATCGGGCTGGACGGTGCAAGGTCGGCAACTGCGGTGTACCCGTTTATTTAAAGATTTTATCGGCGCGATCGCCTTTGTGAATAAGTTAGTCGCCCCCTCAGAAGCCGCAGGACATCACCCCGACATAGAAATCTCCTATAACAAAGTAACAGTTAACTTGACCGAAGAAATGGGTCACAAGCCCCGCCGTCCCACGGCGGCTTTTCGATATCCAAATCACTCATCGAGGATTCTGAATAAATGATGATTGGTTTATTCAGTCTGCTATAGTACGTCTATGCTGAACTACAACTTCGAGTACAAACTCATTCCCACACCTGAGCAAGCCGAAACTATCGACCTGTGGCTAGAAATTTGCCGCAAGGTCTATAACTTCGCGCTGGCCCAGCGAAAAGATTGGGTTAATTCTCGCAAGTGCAGCATCAATGCCTGTAGCATCAATAGGGAATATATTCTTCCTGCTGATGCTCCCCGTCCAACCTTCGCGAGTCAGTGCAAATCATTGGCGGCGGCAAAGAAATCAATTTTGGAACTGAAGCAACCTCATACTCATGTTTTGCAGCAAGTGTTGCGACAACTCGAAGCCGCATTTGTGGCAATGTGGGAACGGGGTCATGGATTCCCTCGGTTCAAGAAACGGATGCGGTCGTTCCTATTTCCCCAACTCAATTTAGAGGTCTTGCGTCCATGGGATGGAGACAATGACGTGAACCTGCCTAAGATCGGCTGGGTGAAGCTGCGTCTGTCCAGACCGATTCCAGACGGATTTGAGGTGAAACAGATTCGCGTTGTGAAGCGAGCGTCAGGCTACTATGCCATTCTCACTTTGCAATGTGATGTCACCATTCCTCTGCCTCCCATTGCAGGGCATTCAGTGGGGATTGATTTAGGACTGATTTCGTTTTTAGCAACGTCTGATGGTGAGTTAATTGCTAGACCCAAATTCTTTGTTGATGGGCAACGCAAGCTGAAATCGCTGCAACGCAAACTGAAACGCAAGAAGAAAGGGTCTAACGCATGGCGGAAATTACAACATCGCATTGCAAGACATCACGAAACCCTCTCAAATACTCGCAAAGACTTCCATTTCAAAACAGCACATCATCTTTGTGATGGAGCAGATTCTATCTTTGCTGAGGATCTAAACCTGAAAGCCATGTCTGCCGGGATGCTGAGCAAGCACACTTTAGACGCTGGATTTGGGCAGTTCCTTAACATCTTGGGGCATCTCTGCTTCAAGCGAGGCAAGCATTTCAGCAAGGTCGATGCAAATGGAACGAGTCAAACTTGCCCGAATTGCCAAACGCATACGGGCAAGAAAGAGCTTTCTGAGCGGGTGCATGAATGCCCGGAATGTGGGTATAAGACAGACCGAGATGTTGCTGCTGCCCAGGTGGTGATGCAACGTGGATATACAGCGGTGGGGCACATCGCGGTGAATTTTGGTGAGGGTAAAGTCATTGGACTCCCGTTGAGCCAAGAATCCCCTCGCCTTTAGGCAGGGGAGTTGTCAAAACTCACGATGCCGGAGGGTTAACTGAGAAAGACCTGGCGCTAGCCCAAGAGATTTCTGCGCTAAATTAGAAGAGTTCTCATTTTCCGAGCCGCCACTGCATCTAGCGACAGTCCCAAGAGCAGAAAGCTCGCTCAAAAGAAAATATCGACTCTGGGTTAAAATCGGGTGTGAGAAAGTCGAGATGCAACAAGTCCAATGTATTAAAGGCTATTCGCCATCCTCCGACCATGATCGTATTTGAAAGGCCAGAGTTCTTGAACGAATCTGCTCAAAGAACAGAGCTAATAGAAAAGCTTTTGGATATTGGCGCGGCGCTCTCTAGCGCCCCCGATTTGGGCGGCTTGTTAAACTTGATTTTATCCAAAAGCCGGGAAATCACCTACAGCGATGCGGGCAGCGTTTATTTAGTAGATCACAGCGACGAGAAATCTAAGTTGCTGTTCAAGGTAGCCCAAAACGGTTCTAAACCCAGACTGTCGTTTAAGGAGTTTGCCCTGCCGCTGACAGACAAAAGCTTGGCGGGATACGTGGCAGTTACAGGTCAAAGTTTGAACCTGTCTGATGCCTATGACTTGCCCCCCGGCGTACCCTACCAGCTAGATACGAGTTTTGACAGGGATATTAATTACCGCACTTGCTCGGTAATGGTGTTGCCGATGCAAAACCGACAGGGCGAGACAATCGGCGTACTGCAACTGATCAACCGCAAAAAAAAGGCAGATGAGGTGCTGACGGCAGAGAATGCCTGGGAATCGACGCAGCAGTATTCCGAGTGGGAAGAAAGGATCGTTCGATCGCTCGCTTCTCAAGCAGCAATCTCGATCGAGCGCAATCAACTTCAAGAAAGCATAGAACACTTGTTCGAGGGCTTCGTCAAAGCAAGCGTGCAAGTCATAGAAGCCCGAGATCCATGTACCTTCGGCCATTCAGAACGAGTCGCAGCCCTGACAGTACGCCTGTCAGAAGAAGTAAACGCCGTCAGCAGTGGATGGCTGCGCTCTATTTACTTTAACAACCGTCAAATTCAAGAAATTCGCTACGCCGCCCTGCTGCACGATTTTGGCAAAATCGGAGTACCAGAAGCAGTTTTGACCAAGCAGAAAAAGCTCTACCCCTCACAGCTAGAAATCATTCGCCACCGTTTCGCCCTAGCTCAGCGGACGCTGGAAATGGAATGCGTCCAGTCTAAATATAAATATTTGCTAGAGCATTCAGCTTACCGAAAACACCCAGACTCTGGCCCCGAGTGCGCTAAGTGCCAGGAAATAGAACAGCTAGACACGTCGCTAGCAGAGGCAAAAACCAGATTGGCAGAATATTGGGAAGTCCTGCTAGAGGCCAACGAACCTCACATTTTGGCAGAAGAACCCCTAGCTCAACTGCTAGAACTTTCTCGGCAAACTTACAGAGATATAGACGGGGCAATTAAACCCCTGCTGAGTCCAGACGAAATCGTGCAATTGATGGTGTCGAGGGGCAACCTGACGCCGGCAGAACGATCGGCGATCGAATCCCACGTCACTCACACTTACGAATTTCTCAGCCAAATTCCGTGGACAAAGGATCTAAAAAATGTTCCCCAAATAGCCTACGGACACCATGAAAAACTCGATGGGACAGGCTATCCGCGAGGTTTAACACAGACAGAAATCCCCATTCAAGCGCAATTAATGACGATCGCCGATATTTATGACGCCCTAACAGCGGGCGATCGCCCCTACAAACGAGCTTTGCGAACAGATGCAGCAATGAAAATTTTGCGGCAAGAAGCAGCTCACAACAAAATCAACGCCGATTTATTGGAACTATTCGACCGTCGCCGAGTCTTTAGCGTCCTAGGACACGGTTTGGATGCAAAAGTCGAATCAGCCTAGACGATTCGGACGTGCTGTGCTAAAAAGTAAATAGGCTATCGAGCGCCTAATGTGTCAGTAGTCCAATCAATCCAAAGTCCAAGTATGGCAAGGTTTTGAGGCCGTTGAGTACGTAGTAAAAAACACGTATCCGACAGCAGCCGATCGCATCCATACACTCAGTTAGTTCCCAAGAATCAAAAGAAAAAGTGAATTTTAGGTGTCTTTTTAAAGTATGCTGGTTTAGCAACTACTGACCACATAGAAGACTCGAAAAGTTTCTCTGTAATCGGTGTGAGGATGAGAGTGAATATGTCGAAATTTTTGTGGAGTTACCTACTAATCAGCCCAGCAGTCTTAGGAGCTACCCTAGTAGTTTCTTCGAGCGCGATGGCAGCAGACGCTCAGCAAGCTGCTGATGCGCTCAAGCCTCAAGCTGCCCAAGCTGAAACAGGCCAAACCTCCGAAGCCAAAGTTAATGCTTTAGCGGCTGTTGACGAAACTACCGCAGCACTAAAGCCAGTCGAAGAAATTGCCCAAGGAACAGGCAGCGAAACCAAGCCAGCGATTGCAGATGCCAGCCCTGCTGCAACGGGCAGCGCGATCGCCTCCGCCACTACAGACCCCGCAGCAACAAATCTTGAAGCTGCATCACAACCTGTAACTGAATCTTTAGCAGCAGTTGAGCCAACAGTCGCTCAACCAGTAGAAAATTCAGCGGCAGCCAAACTAGAAAATCCAGCCCCAGCAGCTACCGCTGTCGGGGAGCAAATCAGTGCAGTTCAATTAGAAACTACTGCCCCGGCAGTGGCAGAGCAGGCACAACAAAATTTGCCCTCTCCGGCCCAATCTCTAGCCCAAACTGTCGCACCACAAGCTCAAAACCCAGCCGCCACATTAGAACAGGTCAACGAGTACAGCAGCGAAGGTTCTGGCGGGGAAACTCAGGCTCAAGTAACCTCAGTATCTCAACTTTCCGACGTGCGGCCCACAGACTGGGCATTCCAAGCACTGCAATCCCTAGTCGAGCGCTATGGTTGTATTGCCGGGTATCCGGACGGCACATTCCGCGGCAACCGGGCAATGACCCGCTACGAATTCGCCGCCGGTTTAAACGCTTGCTTAGACAAAGTTAACGAGCTAATTAAAGCAGGTACAACCAACTTAGCGACCAAAGACGACTTGGCAGCCCTCCAACGGCTCCAGGAAGAATTTGCAGCAGAACTGGCAACCTTGCGCGGCCGCGTCGATGCTCTGGAAGCTCGGACATCCGAACTCGAAGCTAACCAATTTTCAACTACTACCAAACTGACTGGGGAAGCAATTTTTGCCCTCAGCGACGACTTTGGTGGCAATGATGGCTTGTTTGGCAGAGACAACAGAAGAGTCGGTACGGGTAACAACGAAGCCGTCTTCCAACAGCGGGTACGTCTCAACTTAAATACGAGCTTCACCGGCAGAGACTTGTTGCTCACCAGACTGGATGTGGGCAACGGTCAAAACTTTAACCTCGGGGCGACGAGCGAAGGTACTCAAACCTGGAACGTAGTCGGCCGCACAGACAACGTTTTTCACTTGGGCAGCTTGCTTTACAAGTTCCCCGCTAGCAATCGGTTGAACGTTACCATTGAAGCCGCTAACGGTGTTTGGAACGATTTCATTCCTACCGTCAACCCTTACTTTGAAGACTTTGACGGCGGTAATGGCTCTCTCAGCGCGTTCGGTCAAAGCAACCCAATTTATCGCCTAGGTGGCGGTGCTGGTATCGGCTTCGATTACGCCTTCGGTGGCAGAGGCCTGCTGGGCGGCGTGTTCGGCCCAACTTCTCTGTCCTTCGGATATTTGGCGTCAAATCCAGCAAGTCCCACCAAAGGCGCAGGCTTGTTCAACGGTGACTACGCAGCGATGGGGCAGTTGACTTTTACCCCGGGACGCAACTTGCAAGTTGCTCTCACTTACAACCACGGTTACTTTACCAGAGGTAACTTCGGGTTTGACAACGGTTTGGGGAACGGCCCAGGCAAACTCGGCGGTTTCACCGGCACGGGCGTGGCTAATTCCATCAATGGTTTGAGCGAAGGCTTTAGCGGCTTCCGCGCTCGCAAAGTTGTCAGCAACTCCTACGGTGCTGAGGCTTCGTTCCGACTCAGCCCGAGATTTATCATTGGGGGCTGGGCTGGTTTAACCAATGCTCGTATTCTCGGCCTCGGCGATGCGAGAATTTGGAACTACGCAGCCACTTTGGCTTTGCCCGATTTAGGGAAAGAAGGCAACTTGCTGGGCTTTGTGGTAGGTCGTGAGCCTTACTTGGATAAACTTGAGGCTCCTGGCAATTTGCGGAACTTCAGCAACGATACTTCGTGGCACTTTGAAGGCTTCTACAAGTTCAAGCTCTCGGATAACATTGCTGTGACTCCGGGCGTCATTTGGATTACCAACCCAAATCAAAATAGCAATAATGACGACATCATTATTGGTACTCTGAGAACTACTTTCACGTTCTAAGAGCGACTTAGAGCAGGGCGGGTCATACCGTCTCTGCTGGCAACTTGAGGTCAAATTTAGCCCTGCTTCCGGCAGGGCTTTTTTGTGCGGTGGACGAATTCAGTGTCGGCATTTTTTATGAAAGTCTATTAAGTTCGGTGGAAAACCGGAGTATAATAAGAAATTAGGATTTATAATTTTTAACTCAACATTGAGAAGAATTTTAACGTCTGACTTCGGAGTTGAGAATTCTGGTAGTTGAAGCAATATGGTAGAACTCTCCTGTAAAAGCGAATACGCAATCTTAGCTTTGCTGGAGCTGGCCGATTGCTACGATGAGGGCGAACCCCTCCAAATTCGCCAGATAGCTGCTCAGCAAAATATTCCCGATCGATATTTAGAACAGTTGCTCGCTACCATGAGACGCTGCGGGCTGATTCGCAGCCAGCGAGGAGCTAAGGGTGGTTATATCTTGGCGCGGGAACCGTGGAAAATTACACTGCTCGAAATTATCAACTGTCTCGAAGGCTCAGAGTTCGATCGCTCCGAAAAAGACTCGCCTGCTCAAACTGTAGAAAGTGCTGTGATTTGGGAAGTTTGGCAAGAAGCGCGATCGATCGCTAACTCAGTGTTGCAGAAATATACGCTACAAGATCTGTGCGAAAAACGCAATGGCAGACGGCAGCTCAATATTATGTATTACATCTAGTCAAGCCGAGGCCGGTCTAATTTTCAACTAAGCCAGCAGGAGTCCCGCGCTCTACCTGTACGAGCGGTGAGCGTCGGGAGGAATGCGCGTGAGTCAAGAGAGCCACCCCGAACCAAAACGATAGCTTTAGATGCCGGAGGGTAACGGGCGATCGACTCACTGTGCAAATTCTTTGGCTGCACCAGTTGCTTTCTCCGGCTTCACGAGATACAATCTTCTTAAAATTTGTGAAAAGCAATGTCCCAAACGATCACCGCCAAGTTAAAGCTAAATCTGAACGCCGAGCAAAAAGCTCTGGTAGCTCAGACTGCTTTGGCTTACCGTGACGCTTTGAACTATACCTCGCAAGTTGCTTTTGATGCGGGTAAAACCAGCAATGGCCTGAAATTGCAGAAGGCTGTCTATAACGAATTGCGAGTTCGTTTTGGACTCGGCGCTCAGATGGCTTGCAACGTACCCAGGCAGGTGTCGGCAACTTATAAAACTCTCTGGACTAAGGTCAAACAATCTAACGATGCTATTGTCAAAGGGTACACCAAGAAACGATACAAAGGATTGGATAAAGTTCCTAAGTATGTGTCTCGAACCTGCACATTGAACTATCAGCGCGACTACTCGTTTAAAACCGAGCAACGAGTAAGCATTATCACTCTAGCTGGTAGAATAGTAGTGACCTATGACGGGTACAACAAGCATTTAGATTTGATTGCCTGCGGCTCTAAGGTTGGAGCAGCAAAGATTGTTTATCAGCGCTCTTCTAAAGCTTACTACTTGATGGTGAGTATTGAAGTAAAAACGCCTGAAGTTGACCCACTGAAAATAACCAGAGTTTCTGGCGTTGATGTGGGGATGCGCTACTTGGCTGTAGAAACAGACTTGCAAAATAAGTCTAAGTTCTATTCGGGGAAAGCAGCCAGATATAAAGCCAATCGCTATCACAAGGCCAGACAAAATCTTCAGCGGAAAGACACTCGTTCGGCCAAGCGCAAATTAATTGCTTTGTCGGGAAGAGAGAGACGGTTTATCGCTGACGTAAACCACCAAATCAGCAAAGAAATTGCCAAACCCAATAGCTTAATTGGATTGGAAAACTTGACCGGAATCCGGTCAAGAACGAAATCTAAGTCTGGCAAGAAGGCGAGCAAGAAACAGCGTCAAGCCAATCGGAATAAAGCTAAGTGGTCTTTTGCCGAATTGCACAGTTATATTGACTACAAAGCCAATCTAAATGGTTCTCTAGCCACTAAAGTTCCGGCGCATTACACTTCACAAAGTTGTCCAAAATGCGGGCATACTTCGGCCGACAATAGACCGAAGAAAGGATTGTTGTTTCGCTGTGAATGTTGCGGGAATGAGCTTCATGCTGATTTGGTAGGTGCGCGAAATATTACCATGAGAACGTTGCTTGTCCGGCAAGACTGGACGAGTACGGGGAGCTTGTCAGCATCCCCTGATGTGTCGGGCCGTGAAACTAAAGCTGAGATTCTGCAAAGATTCTCGGAATTGCGGTGGAGCTCAGATACAAGCCCACATCTCGTGCGGTAGCCCGCTTGATGCTGGGTAGTTGACAATCCTGTTTTTTCAAACAATCAGTGCGGTAGGCGAGAGAGCTAGCCCTAAAAGTTAAATCTCAATACGCAATAGCTTAATATTGCCAACTAAGAATTAACATTTACTTTCAACAACAACCAGACAAAGATTATGCGTATTGCTGGCGACATTACAGAATTGGTGGGGCACACACCCCTGGTGCAACTCAACCGCATTCCCCAAGCTGAAGGCTGCTTGGCTCGGATTGTAGTCAAACTCGAAGGCATGAATCCGGCCGCATCAGTAAAAGACCGGATTGGTGTCAATATGGTCAATCAAGCCGAGGCAGAAGGGTTGATTACTCCCGGGAAAACGGTTTTAGTAGAACCAACATCTGGCAATACCGGAATTGCTTTGGCCATGGTGGCGGCGGCAAAGGGCTACCAGTTGATTTTGACGATGCCGGATACGATGAGTACGGAACGTCGATCGATGTTACGAGCTTACGGAGCTCAACTAGAATTGACTCCCGGCATTGAAGGCATGAGCGGCTGCATTCGGCGCGCTCAAGAGATTGTAGACAAAACTCCGAATGCGTATATGTTGCAGCAGTTTCGGAATCCAGCCAACCCGGACATTCACCGTTCGACAACGGCTGAGGAAATTTGGGCAGATACCGACGGCGAGGTGGATTTCCTGATTTCTGGAGTTGGCACTGGCGGCACGATTACTGGTGTTGCAGAGGTGATTAAGTCCCGGAAACCTGGATTTAAGGCGATCGCCGTTGAACCAGCAAACAGTCAAGTTCTGTCGGGCGGAAAGCCCGGGCCTCACAAAATTCAAGGTATCGGTGCTGGTTTTGTGCCGCCAGTGCTGAATGTAAACGCGATCGACGAAGTGATAGTTGTTACCGATGACGAGGCGATCGCCTACGGGCGGCGCTTAGCCAGAGAAGAAGGACTTTTGTCCGGTATTTCCAGCGGTGCGGCACTGTGTGCAGCTTTGAAAGTCGGCAAGCGTCCTGAAAATGCAGGTAAATTGATTGTGATGATTCAGCCTAGCTTCGGCGAACGCTATCTGAGCACTCCGTTGTTCCAAGATCCAGAACTCAATCTGGCTGTGGCTGTCAACTAAGCAAACTGCGCTTGAAAATCGCATAAATTGAGAGCAGGGCGTTAGAAAATACGCCCTGCTTGCGTTTTTAGCTACAATCGAATGCCTAAAAAGTCACGCCTTTTAAAGAGTCTACGCTGGAGAAAGGAAAAAGCCGCGCCGCTGCGTTAAAAGCTGTATCGGGAAAATCGCTAAACACACCGTCTACACCTAAGCGGTAAAATTGTTCGTACTCCAAAGCAGGATTGCCGCCATACTCTGAAGCCACATAAGTAGGAGATTCATTGCGGAAAGTGTAAGAATGAACTAATAACCCAGCCTGGTGAGCATCGGTGATTAAAGTATTAGCTGGCTGTAATTTCTTATCAGTACCTTCGACAACTATTGTTCGTTTCCAAGGCCCTATGCCGTCAGCATAGGTTTTGATTTCTGCCAACCCTTGGGGTGTCATTAAATCGCGGTAAGTGCGGCGATCGCCACTCACTACAAAATCATAAGGTTTTTCTCCAAAGTCATCCATTAACTGTACCAGTGGCAACTCTGTCAAGCGATTTAACTCTTTGAGATTCCCCACTTCAAAGGATTGGATAAACACCGGATCTGTACGTTTGGTATATCCATTAGCAGACAGCACTTGCACTAATCGCTGCTCTAAAGGCAAATTAACTGACTTAAAATAAGTCGGGTGTTTTGTCTCTGGATAAATTCCAATTGTCCGCCCTTTTTCGGTACTTTTACGCTTAGCTAGATCGATTACTTCTTGAAGTGTTGGCACCTGAAATTGACCGTCAAATGCCGTGCCACGCAACTCTGGCAAGCGTTCCCGCGCCCGCAAGCTTTTGATTTCGGCTAAGGTCAAATCTTCGGTAAACCAACCTTCGGTTTCTTGACCGTCAATTGTCTTTTTGCGTTTGCGATCGGCAAATTCCGGTCGCTTGGCAATATCAGTCGTCCCCGAAATTTCATTTTCGTGGCGGGCGATTAACACTCCATCTTTAGTGGCCACTAAGTCGGGTTCAATGAAATCTGCACCCATCTCGATCGCCAATTCGTAGGCAGCTAGGGTATGTTCGGGGCGGTAGCCGCTTGCGCCGCGATGTCCGATAATTAAAGGACGGCGGGGTAATTCAACAAAATTGTTCGCGTTAATAGTTTGTACTCCATTTAGTGTTGCCAACAAAGTGCCATCTCGGAGGCTAATTGTGGTATTTATCCCGGTGCTAGCGATCAACAAATCCGAGAATTGCAGTTGATTGTCCAAAATCAAGCGATCGCTCGCTCCAAAATCAGTAATAATATCAGCACCCTGAGTGCGGCGCAACAAAAACGTATCATTTCCGACACCGCCCGTGAGAGTATCTAAACCTTTATCTCCGCTGAGAAAATCGTTGCCATCTCCCCCTAGCAAGATATCATTACCTTGACCGCCAATTAAGGTGTCATTTCCGCCCGCACCAGACAGTGAATCATTACCAGAATTTCCATTAATTTGGTCTGAATCAACACTTCCCACAATATTGTCGTTACCGCCCAGCGCCGAAATTCCGCCCAGTATTCCCTTGAGTAAGCCAGGGGTAATTGTGAAATTGTCATTGCTATTTGTCAGCAAAAAAGAATCAGATTGTACCGCTGAAGCTGTGCGAACAGCTAAATTTTGAATCTCCTTGTCTTCAGATGGATGCCGATCGGTATCTTTGAGGTTGCTGTCGATCGCTGGAACTCCACCGTCAAGGTTGGAAGCATGGATAATTTGCTGTTTAAGTGCCATGATTTTGATTTCCCTGATTGACTCAAAGATAATTACTTTGACTTTTGGTTAAGGTCAATCAAAAACTATCACGGCAAGATTAAGTAATTACTATCAATTGCTTAATTTTTAGTTATGCAACGGCAAAAACACGATCGGGCGGTTTTCAACTAGCTTGAGGTACTCACCCGCAGCAACACGCAATTAGGCAACGGATGAGTGTAAACGAGTAGAAGGATGTAATATAGCAACCGCATTGACGCTTAATAAATAGTAATAGCCACCTAGTGCTGTTGTGGCGGTATTTCTCCTCATCGGATGAGATGATAGCAGCGATCGCCCTACAAGAACTTTTCCTAACTCATTTACCGACTGCTATAATTTGAAAACTGAGGTTTTTAAGTTAGACTTGACATTGTTTTACATCAAGTAAATAGCTATAACTTTAGCAAATAATGATATTTTTGTCAAGCACTTTTTCGCAGATTATCCAGATTTCAAGGAAATAATAGCGTGTCTTCCGTTACCAATCACTACAAAACCCTAAAAATTAGCCCAACAGCAACCCAAGCCGAGATTAAACAAGCATACCGCCGTTTAGTCAAAATATTTCATCCAGACAGCCAGAGTTCAACAGCCGGTCACGAAGAGATTGTTCGCCTCAATGCAGCCTATGAAATATTAGGAGATGCCCAGCAAAGACAATCTTACGATCGCCAAATCTCCCAGCCCAGCGAAGAGCAATCGCCCTACGCACCAAACGTCACCCGCCAGCGACAACAAGCAGCGCGGGACGCCGACGAACACATGGAACAGTGGCTGATTAAAGTATACAAACCAGTCAATCGAATACTCAACAACATCTTGAAGCCGCTGAAAAAGGAAATAAACGAATTGTCAGCAGATCCGTTCGATGATGAACTGATCGAAAAGTTTCAAGCTTATATCGAAACCTGTCGCGATTTTCTTTCAAAAGCTAATGACTTTCTGAGGGTGATGCCCAATCCATCTAATGTAGCCGGAGTTGCGGCCCATCTTTACTACTGCATCAATCAAGTGGGAGATGGCATAGAAGAATTGCATTTATTTACCCTCAATTATGACGATCGCCATTTGCACACAGGTCAAGAACTGTTTAGAATTGCTGCTAGACTGCGGCGGGAAGCACAGGAGGAATTGAAAATTAGAAGTTAGTGAAGAAGCTATTGGTTATTGGTTATTGATTATTGGTTATTGGTTATTGGTTATTGGTTATTGGTTATCAATAACAAATAACTTCTAACTCATTCCCAATTCCCAATTCCCAATTCCCAATTCCCAATTCCCAATTCCCAATTCCCAATTCCTAAGGACAACTGTCAACTGTCAACTTTCAACTGTCAAATTCCAAAAAGAACTTGAATTCGCTTCCGGATTTTAATAAAAGGAGTTTGTTCCAGAGAGTCGCCCTCTAACAATCCCAAATCTCTCAAAGCTTGCTGGCGTTCAGACAATTTTTGAGCAATCTGATCCGCCAAATTCGGTTGTTCTGTTAAAAGTTTTTGCAAGTCGTGGCGTTCCACCACAAACAAAATTGCATCTTCGCTAGTTTTAACAGTCGCCGTTCTCGGAGTTCCCAACAGCAAAGAGATTTCCCCAAAAAACTCGCCCTCGTGAAGCGTCGCAATATACTGATCGGCTTTTTGAGAAAGAACTTCTACAGAACCAGAAAGAATAATATAAAAAGAGTCGCCAGGGTCATTTTCATTGCAGACAATCTGTCCTGTTGGAAAAAGTTGTCGGTAGCCGTATTCAATTAACTGCCGCAGTTCTACATCTGTACACTGTTCAAAATAAGTTACTCGCCGCAACAAATCTCGTAGCGTCCAATTATTAGGGGATTTAACCCCTTGCTTTTTAGGCTCGGAAACGGTGGAATTAGATTTGAGTTCGGCTGAATGTTTGGCATTCTGGGGGTAAACTTGACCGTTTGAATTATCGTCTTTGTGATTATTGTGAAAATGTTTGGTTAACTCTTGCGGGTTCCGCAGCCACAAATCCCGCTGGGGAAATGGAATTTCGATATTGCGGTGGCGCAATTCATAATCTATTAAAAAGTTGACCGCACTTTTAATTTCATCGCTTTTCTGTGGCTGGTCAATCCAAATTAACAGTTCAAAATCTAAAGCGTTATCTCCAAACCCGCGAAACCAAACTTTCGGAGAAGGATGTGATAAGATATTCGATTCCAGTCTCGCAGCGACTAACAGTGCTTCTGTAACTAATACTGGGTCAGTTCCATAGGCAACGCCGACGGGGATGTGGACGCGGCATCTGGGGTCTCTATAACTCCAGTTAATAATGTTGGTTTCGACAAACTTGATGTTTGGTATGATTACAAATAGTCCGTCGATTGTTTTGATAATTGTGGAACGGATGGAAATATTTTCAACTGTTCCTAATAAATGGTCAATCTCAATAAAGTCTCCGACTCGAATTTGCTGCTCAAATAGTAGAGTCAAACCGCTGATAAAGTTGCTGGCGAGATTTTGCAAGCCGAAGCCGAAACCAATGCCGACGACGCCAGCTAAGACTGTCAGAGAGGTGAGGTTGAGCCCTGCACCTTGCATGACGAATATACAGCCAAGGGTTGCTAAGATGTAGCTGATGATGGTGGAAATTGCTTCTCGACTCCCCCGATCCAATCCCATCTTAACTAGCAGGCTGCGTTTGATTCCTTCACTGATGAGACGAGCTATAACGAAGGCTAATATAGCTAATATTATCAGTTTGACGATCGCACTAATGGACAGATGAGTGTCCCCGATATAAAATAGCGGAGTTGCGATCGCACCATACAAATTTTCAAAAAAGCGATCGGCTTGTTCGGTAATCCAATTCATTAAGATTTGGTAATGAGTAATTGGTGATGGATGATTAGTTTTGCTGGCAACTGAACCGCAAACTCCTGACTGTGGCAGAGTTTATGCGAAAAACCCGAAGTGTAGAGTTCGCTGTATTGCAAAAATGTCGTCAGGTGCAGCTACTCTCTAGGGAATCGCACTTTCTCAAAAATTCTTAACTGATGGAAAAGCAACTGAGAGCGAGAAACTGTTTTGTAGCGGTATTTTCTGCCCGCGATATCTGTGTTGTCTTCCAGAATCAGCCTAGCACCTGGTGAGACAACCTGTTGCCAATATCTCGAAAATTGGTAGAAATTCATTCGCAGCACCCTAAAATTATCGAAAAATTCCAGCAAAAATTAGTTTATCCTTAAGAAGTAAGTCCTTTACAGAACTTAACAAGCTTACCCTACTTGACTTTTATGCAGTGCATCATCAATCGTCGGGCCCAGTTTTCGGCGAGTCACCGGTACTGGCTGCCGGAGTTGAGCGAAGCCGAGAACTTTGAGCGGTTTGGCCCAACTGCCCGCGCACCGGGACACGGACACAATTACGTTCTTTACGTTTCCATGATAGGAGAACTCGACGAGTACGGCATGGTGCTCAACCTGTCTGATGTCAAACACGTCATCAAGCGGGAAGTTACCAAGGATCTCGATTTTTCTTACCTTAACGAAGCATGGCCGGAATTTGGGCAGACTCTGCCAACTACCGAAAACATAGCACGGCAAATTTGGCTGCGGCTAGCTCCTCATTTGCCTGTGAGCAAAATTCAATTGTTTGAACACCCGGAACTTTGGGCTGAATATTTAGGAAATGGCATGGAAGCTTATCTAACTCTGTCCACTCATTTTAGTGCCGCCCATCGGTTGGCTCGTCCCGATTTGAGTTTTGAAGAAAACTCGGAAATTTATGGCAAATGTGCTCGTCCTAACGGTCACGGTCACAACTATCATTTAGAGGTGACTGTTAAAGGGGAAATTGATGCGCGGACTGGGATGATTGCTGATTTGGGAGCTTTGCAAAAAGCTGTTGATGATTATGTTGTTGAACCTTTCGATCACACTTTTTTAAATAAGGATATTGCTTATTTTGAGAAGGTTGTGCCAACGGCGGAGAATATTGCGGTTCGGATCGGGCAATTGTTGCGATCGCCCGTTCGGGAATTGGGCGCCGAGTTGCACAAGATTAAGCTGATTGAAAGTCCGAATAATTCCTGTGAAATTTACGGTGCCGATTTGGATGCAGCGGCGGTACAACAGCAACAGTCAGCAGTTTTAGCTGGGGTTTAGAGGTAGAAATCGGGTGATTTGGGGTGGTTTAGCCGGATATGAGGCAAATTGTGCAGATTGGTGCAGCCACCCTAATGATTCCGAGGACGATTGGAGGCGGATTAGGTGCGGGAAAGTGTTCTTTGAGACAAGTTGTGCGGCGATAATTATTGGCATTTTTCCTGACAAGTCAGACGCAGCGCGTATTTTGGAGATAGTAACCCTGAATTCCTCATCAAAGCTATTGTCACTGCTGAGAGTATGAGGTCGATCGCCCGATCGCGGACAAACAACACTAATTTCTCCTAGGTGAGTTGACGTTTATGCGAGTCTCAAATGTAGCTCTCTTGACTCTGGCCGCCCTCGCATCCCAGAATGTAACTGCTAAAACTAACGCTGCTCCGGCTGCACCTCCCATCTCTGGTGGGACACCGCAGGCCAGCAACTTTGTGGATGCCATAAATAATACCGTATCTCGTCCGGCGGAGTCAATGAGCGCGCCCGAGACGATCGCCCACGAACAATTTTCCCCACGAATTGCGGTAAAATCCCAGACTGGTTTGCTGGTAGCAGCGGCCGGCGATGAGTTATCTCCTGCTGTGAAAACCAAGGCGAATCCTGCTGCTATAGCCACCGATGAACTAACAAAATCTTTACAAGAAACATGGCTGGCTAAATTAATCGAAACTGGGGTTAAAAGCAGTCCCCAAGTTCGCGACGCTTTCGATTTTTTCTCTCCACGGACTGGCAGTGCAGAAACTGGATATGGTTTTAACAATACCATAACTCTGCTGAATATTTTACTAATTCTCGGTACTATTTTGCCACCGGTGACAATCGCCTTTTTTTGGGCGATCCGCAGGCTGGTAGTCAAACAGTTGGTTGCTGATGCCAATCAAAGATTGCACGGCATTGGTGTGTTGGAATCAGAGTTGCTCAACTCTCGCCAACTGACTCAAAAAATGAGGGATGAATTAGAGGCACAAATGAGTGCAGCTAAACAATCGCTTGATTTTTTAACTAGAGAAACTGAACTTTCCAAATCTTCCGTCGAGCAAATTGAGACTCTCAAATCTCAATTTATCATGCGCCTGCAAGTGTTGGTAACAGAAGTTGACGAGAAAAAATCTCAAATTGTTCAGGAAATTTCCCAGGTTCCGGCAATTGTTGCCAAACAAGCTGTCAAACTCGCACCTCAACCGCAGTTAAATAATGCACAAACTTCTGCAACAGTACCTGCTAGTGACGGACAAACTTTGATTGCTGACGATTATATAAAGCAAGTCGAAAAGCTTTATTTTCAAGGCAATTATGATGAGGCATTAGCCTGCGTAGAAAAAGCTATTTTAACGAACAAGAATGCGGATGAGGCTTGGTATTGGCGCGCCAATGTATTAATTAGATTGCAGCGCCATGAAGAGGCGATCGCCAGTTACGACCAAGCAATCTTAATTAAACCGGATCATTACGAAGCGTGGTACAATAAAGCGAATTTGCTGGGAAAATTACAAAGATGCGAAGAGGCGATCGCCTGTTACGAACGAGCCAGTTCGAGCGAGGCGAGAAAATACGGTTGTTGGCACAGCATAGCAGCTTTGTTGGGTAAATTGCAGCATTACGAAGAGGCGATCGCCAGTTACGATCGCGCCCTGGCTATCAAAACAACCGACAGCGAAATATGGCACAACCGAGGTGCGATGCTGGGTAAAGTACAGCAGTACGCCACCGCAGTCGATTCTTACGATCGCGCTCTCGAGCTCAATCCCAAGAGATACGAGACTTGGTACAATCGAGGTAATATGCTGTGGAGATTGCTCCGCTACGCTGATTCTGTTGCTTCTTACGATCGAGCTGTCGAGATCCGGGCCGACAAATACGAAGTTTGGTACAATAGAGGCGCCGTGCTGGGAAAAATGCAGCTCCATCAAGAGGCGATCGCATCCTACGACAAAGCAATTGCCATTAAACCGCAGGATTTTGAAGTGTGGCACAACCGAGGCGCAGCTTTCGACAAACTATCACAACACGAAGCAGCAATTGCATCTTACTCCCAAGCAATCACGCTTAATTCCGAGTGTTACGAAGCTTGGTTTGGCAAAGGCGAATCTTTGACAAAAATGCAGCGTCATGAAGAAGCGATCGCAGCTTACGAAAAGGCGATCGCGATTCAGCCCGAATCCTACGATTCTTGGCACCACTGCGGTACAGCTTTGTCGCAATTAAAGCGCTACGAAGAAGCAATGGCAGCATACGATCGAGCCATTGCCATCAAGCCAGAAAATGCCGAAGCTTGGCGCGATCGAGGCACAATTGCCTCAGAATTAAAACAGGATACAGAAGAATTTACCGCAGGCGAAAAAGATACTCAAAACCAGCCACAATCTGAAGAATCTTCTGAATCTTCGGAGAGTTAGTTAGGCATAAAGTACACCGCCTTCACTGAGCTTCGCAATCCCAGAAATCTGGTGATGCGGAGTACAGCGGGGTGCATCTCGCTTTGGCAAATATGTGTGTAGGGGCGAAGCATGACCGCAATCAATATGGGATGATAACTAATAACTTAGATGCGGTCATGCTTCTTCAGGCTTCAAAAACCAGATGCACCCGTACAGCAGGGCGAACGCATCTAAACTTTAGATTAGCAGAATATGGTATATTGGAGAATAATTGTTGAGTAACTACAAATTATTTAATTAGGGTTTACCTGTATGAAACTCAAACCTAAAATTACCATTGCCG
>NZ_JAAFKG010000084.1:0-6981 GCF_013299185.1 Microcoleus sp. bin48.metabat.b7b8b9.023
CAAATCTGATGAGATTGGAGCCTTTCCCAATGAAACCAGTTGTCTCACAGTTTTTTGCCTCGTCGTAGAGCGAGATCATGCCAAACATGACCGTGGAACCCCCCGCGAATAATTCATGACACTAACGAAATTCAAGACTTAATTGAACAGTTGGAAAAGCGAGGAATCACTGTAGACGATGCTCAGAAAGAAGTTGCAGAAGATATGGCTACTCAATCTCGGAATAGCCCTACGATGAAAAACAAGTTGTTAAGTTGGGCGCAATCACTTGCCGATGCTACAGTCAGTGATGTGGTTAAGGAGACTGTTAAAATTGCTGTGCGTTCAGTAGGGATTCCAATACCCTAAAGTTATGTATCACACATAAAGAGCGATCGCCCTTTCTTTTTTCTGATAAACGAGAGGCTAAAATGAAAGATCGATCGCCCTTTCTTGTTTCTGATGACAGATCGACTAAAATAAAAAAGCGATCGCCCTTTGTTGTTTCTGATGACCGATCGCCTAAAATGAAAGAGCGATCGCTCGTCAATCTGTAATCTACCGTCACACAGCCGGCCGCACAACACGAATTAGTTTACCTTCCAAAGATTCTTCTGCTGTAATAGCCGTGTGGATTCGGTTAGCCAGCGCGAACCAATTGCGATCGTTCGTACAGGCAATAATGCCAGCATGAAGAAGCTATATGCGGTGCAACCGAAAGAAATCTTTACGGTTTTCAGTAATAACAGCACGTTTTTCACTACTGGCAAAAGCTAAAACATTTTCGTCAGGAATTTTCTGATTCGCTTTCCCTGCTTCTTGAACAGTCAAAACATCGTGTCCTAAAGCTCGCAGTAATTCTACAACAGGATAGGGGTATTGCTCATCGGCATAGAGACGCGCCATCTGCTACAAATCCTCGTACATCACTTCATCATTTTCTCGAATTTCTGTTTCGATTTCATCGGAAAAAGCTTCAGCATAAACCCAAGCGTTGGCAATATCAGTAGCAGATAGGGATGGATAGCTTGTGAGTAAATCGGCTTCGCTATAGCCAATCCGACGAGCTTCTACAAGTCCCCAAACAGTGATGCGAGTTCCAGCAATGCAGGCACTGCCGCCACAAACACCAGGGGTTTTTTCAATACCGCGCCAAGGAGTGATTTTCCCTTGGGATAGGAGTTGAACCACTTGAGCTTTTTCGTCGTCAGAGAGTGCCAGCAATTGAGGCTCTAATTCTTTCAGCGTCATGGCAAACAATAGAATTGCGGTAACATTCTATCTTATCAAACTACTTTTGGAAATGTCGTATTAAAAAAGTGCGATCGCCCGAGAGTCAAGCGATCGGCTGTATTATTGAACAGGCTGTATTGACTGGAAAACCTGTTTTCGCACAAAAATAACCGCAGAATTTCAATAAGTTTTATGTACCTACTTTGGAATCAAGGCTAAGCTGGATGTAATAAGACTCTACAGCTTGTATGAAAAAAATGCTTTATTCACTTTTGCCTAAATCTCAACTCAACATTCGGGTTTTAAAACATTTAGCAGCCGCTGTTTCGGCGTCTTTAGCCCTCAGTGCAATTACGACTTTGAAACCCTCGCCAGTAACGGCTGCTGGCGATATCCCCCTAACACAAACCTCGACTCAGCTAGCAGCAAAACCTGATTCTAGGTTGCAGCTAGGGCAGTTGCGTACCACTGTTCCAGTACAGACAATGCAGCTTGATGGAGGTGGATTTATCCCGATCGCGATCGGCGGTATGATAGTTATTCTAGTGCTACCGCTATTTTTTGGCGGATTAGTCGTAATTGGCGATCGCGAAGTCGGCATTGTCAGCAAAAAGTTTAGCTTCGGTGGCAAATCTTTACCCCCAGGCGATTTAATTGCCTTAAACGGAGAAGCTGGATATCAAGCCGATACATTACCCCCCGGTTGGCATTGGGGTTATTGGCCTTTGCAGTACAACGTTCGCAAAGAATCTCTGACGATAGTTCCCCAAGGCGAAATTGGTTTAGTTATCGCAGCAGGCGGCGAGTCAAATCCACCGCAGCGCATTCTCGGCAAAATCACAGAATGCGACAATTTTCAAGATGCTCGCAAATTCCTCAAAGGCGGCGGCGAAAAGGGCAGGCAACTCGGCATTTTGACAGGTGGCAGCTATCGAATTAACACGGCATTATTTACCGTAATTACAGCAGCAAATTCTCCCAAACACGGGATGACAGCCGAACAGTTAAAACTGTACACGATTGCCCCGGATAAAGTAGGAATTGTCACCACTTATGACGGCGTTCCGATTCAAGATGGCGAAATTGCCGGCCCGATCGTTCCGAATCATGACAACTTCCAAAACTCGCAAAAATTTATCACTGCTGGCGGGCGGCGCGGTTTGCAGGAACAGGTTTTGCTTTCCGGTTCGTGGAACTTAAATCCTTGGTTTGTCGGGGTTGACCAAGTGCCGATGACCGAAATCCCGATCGGCTATGTGGGCGCCGTGATTTCCTATGTGGGTCAAACCTCAGAAGATGTCAGCGGCGCTGCTTTCACTCACGGGAATTTGGTAAATGTCGGGAATAAAGGGGTGTGGGTAACTCCGCTTTATCCGGGCAAACATCCGCTGAACACTCGCATTTTGAAAGTAGAATTAGTACCAACTACCAATATTGTTTTGAATTGGTCGAGCAAAATAGAAAGACACAGTTACGATTCTCAACTTTCATCTTTAACAGTACGTTCTAGAGATGGTTTTGCCTTCGATTTAGAAGTAGCTCAAATTATTCACGTCGGCGCTTTAGATGCTCCGAAAGTCATCTCTCGCGTCGGTTCGATGCAGAACTTAGTTGACCACGTTTTGCAGCCGACAATCGGCAATTATTTCCGCAATTCGGCTCAATCTTATTCTGTGTTAGATTTTCTCTCCGCCCGGAGCGATCGCCAAGCAGAAGCAGCGGAATATATCAAAGCAGCTTTGCGAACCTACGACGTGCAAGCAATTGATACTTTGATCGGGGATATTCTGCCGCCCGCAGAGTTGATGCAAACTCAAACCGATCGCAAAATTGCTGAGGAACAATGCAAGACGTATGAGGTGCAGCAAATAGCACAAACTCAGCGGCAACAATTGGTGCGGGAAACTGCTTTAGCCGAGATTCAGCAAGAGATGGTGAAATCGGAACAAGGCGTCATGATTTCCGAGTTAAAAGCGAATTCTCAGGTGAAACAAGCTCAAGGCGAAGCTGAGTCGATTCGAGTGAAAGGAAATGCTCAAGCTGAAGCTTATCGCGCGGGTGTTGTAGCTTTGGGCGGTTCCGGTTATACGGCTTTGCAGTTAATGCAAATTATCGGCGATAGTCATGTGCGAGTTGTCCCAGATGTTGCGGTTAGCGGAAACGGTAGCGGCGGGGGTTTGGTTGACGGTTTGCTGGGAATGATGATGTGGAATCAAACGGGGAAAAATGGCGAAAATGGCGGGGAGTTACCTGTAGTTAAGTTACAAAAATCTGAATCTGTGGCCAAGTTACCTGTAGCAAAGGTGAATTCTGTTAAGTCCCCGGAATCTCGCCCTAATTCGTCCCCTGTTGCAAATTCGGATAGTGATATTGATTCGCTGTTTGATGAATTGCCGTTTGACAATTCATAAAGGTACGTAGTTGCGCTGTCTTCGCCGGCCGGCGCCCAAGCGCAACTACATACCTATTGCCGCGAATTCTTGGATGTTGGATGCGGCGCCCAAGCGCAACTACATACCTATTGCCGCGAATTCTTGGATGCTGCATTTAGGGGAAAGAAAGCAGCAGGCGAAACATAGAAAAATTCAGCAAGTTTTTGGATGTGTTCCGTTGTAAGTTGGCGCTTTTCCCGGAGGATATCAGAGACAATAGACTCGGTTTTAAAAATAGCAACTAAGTCTTTTTGTCTGAGTTCAAATTCTTCTATTAAAGCCTTTAACAGTTCTACTCCGTAAATGTCAGGTATGGGTTCTAAAGTTTGCTCGTACTCATAAACAAGCAATCCCAATAGGTTGAGGTAATCGCGTTCGTCAGGAGTCAGTTCGCCTTTGTCTAACAGAGAGTCAATGGTTTATTGAGTTGCGATTAATTCTGACTCCGCAGTTATGGATCGCGGCGGAAATGTTTTGAGTAGTTCGATATATGCAATAGAATTTTTCATAAGATTATTTTTTTAAATTAAAATCACATTTAATTTGTATCGTATTGCGTACATGACATTATACCTGATAATTCTCAGACTAGGCTTTATTTTTCTAGTACGAAGCGTACATTCTATACTGAATTTACTTTTTTTTGAGTTTGTATAGCATCCGAACTTTGTTGGTGTAAATGCGAATTATATGCGCCGGGAATCTCTGCGATCGCGCAAATCGCAGTACAATCGATCGCAATATTGCATATGAGGAATTCCCATGTCAGAACAGTTTTCCACTGAGATTAGCGATCGCATCTGCACTCACATGAACGACGATCACGCTAGCGCCATAGTTTTGTACGCTCAAGCCTACGGCGGCCAACCCGAGGCGACATCAGCTCAAATGCTCGCTATCGATGCTAACGGCATGGATTTAACCGCTCAAGTCAACGGCGAAACAGTACCTGTGAGAGTAAAGTTCGATCGCACTTTAGCAGATGCCGAAGATGCTCACCACACTCTGATCGATATGGTAAAACAAGCCAGAAAAGCTGCTAAGTAGCCAAATTTTCCGTATTCTGTTATAATTTCAAGATTCGTTCGTAGTACGGACTTTAGTTTGTTTAAATTATTGAAAAAGACTAAAGTCCAGGCTGCAAACATTGAGTTTAATATAATTTAAAAACTCGTTCGTAGTACGGACTTTAGTCCGTTCAAATTAGAAAAATCACTAAAATCATTACTACAAATCTTGACTTTGGTGAAATCCTTAATAAGGACTTTAGTCCTTAGTACAAACAATATATTTAATCGAGTTAAGTTGACATCTAACATATCAAATAAAATGACAAAAAACAACCCTCAATCCAAAGAATTTGATGCGGTCAAAGGCAGTAAAAATAACCCCTTCGAGGCACTGGTAAAGCGACTAGATTTGATGATTCGCGCCCGCTACTCGCTGCTGTACATTGTCGGCGCCGAAGAGGAACCTGTCGAGGCAGTAATTGCCCAAGTAGCGCTGCAAGTAACACCCGCGCGCCGGGTATTGTTCTGGGATATTGTGCGGGGCTGGGAGGATAACGGTTCCGGGAAAGGTTCGGTAATGGCGGCCCTCGATCGCATCGGCAAGACCGCTGTCGAAGAATATACTCTATTTGTACTCCGAGATTTGCACCCTATTTTGAAATATCCCTACAGCAGTACAAGTGCTCCTGTAATCCGGGAATTGCGTAATTTAACCAGGGAATTGAAGCGCAGCAAAAAAACCATCGTCCTCACTTCTCACGCGCTAGAATTGCCGGAGGAATTGAAAGAAGAAGTAACAGTAATTGATTTCCCCTTACCCAACATCCAAGAAATCAATCATTTAATTTCCCACGTGGTGGAAAAGCCGGAACAGTTGCAAGTTAGTGGCTTAGTAAAAGAACAATTAGTTAAAGCTTGTCAAGGTTTGAGCCGCGCTCGCATCGGGCGGGTTTTAGCTAAAGCTTTGGCAGCCAAACAGCAAATCAACGAGTCAGATATTGACGGAGTTTTGGAAGAGAAACAGCAAGCAATTCGCCAAACGGGAATTTTGGAGTTTTGCAACTCCCGAGAATCCTTGAAAAGTGTCGGCGGATTGGAAAATTTGAAGCAGTGGGTAAAGATGCGGCAAGATGCTTTTACTGATGAAGCGCGCCGCTACGGTATACCCAATCCTAAGGGCGTTTTGTTAGTAGGAATTCAAGGAACGGGCAAATCTTTATCGGCGAAAACTATTGCTTGTGAATGGCGTTTGCCGCTGCTGCGCTTGGATACTGGCAGATTGTTCGGTGGCATTGTTGGGGAAAGCGAAAGTCGCGTTCGACAAATGATACAATTGGCAGAGGCGATCGCACCTTGCGTCTTGTGGATCGATGAAATAGATAAAGCCTTCGGCAACATCATCAGCGGCGGCGACGGAGATTCGGGAACTTCGCGCCGGGTATTCGGCAGTTTGATCACTTGGATGCAGGAAAAAACTAGCCCGGTGTTTATCGTCGCTACAGCCAATAACGTGCGGATTTTGCCCGCAGAGTTGCTGAGAAAGGGCCGGTTTGATGAGATTTTCTTTTTGAATTTGCCCTCGGAATCGGAAAGGCAAGATATTTTTAAAGTGCATTTGCAGCGTTTGCGCCCCACTAGATTCCGCGACTTTGATTTGGCAATTTTGGCAAAGTCTTCTGAGAATTTTAGCGGTGCGGAAATTGAGCAAGTGGTAATTGATGGATTGTACCGGGCTTTTGGCACTTTTGTGAACGGGCAGCGCCGGGATTTGATGACGGAGGATGTTTTGAGGTCGATCGAGGATACAGTACCACTAGCTGCGATCGCGCGATCGCAAATCGAAGACTTAAAACAGTGGGCGGCCCAAGCTGGGGCGAGAACAGCTTCTAACGATACTCGATTGATTGATGAATTGAAGCGCTACAGCAGGCCGCTGGGAGAAGATGCGATCGATAATTAACTTAATTTCGGTTCGTAGTAAGGACTTTAGTCCTTCATTCAGAGGACTGAAGTCCGAACGATCAAACCTGTTCGTAGTAAGGACTTTAGTCCTTCATTCAGAGGACTGAAGTCCGAACGATCAAACCTGCTGGGAGAAGATGCGATCGATAATTAACTTAATTTCGGTTCGTAGTAAGGACTTTAGTCCTTCATTCAGAGGACTGAAGTCCGAACGATCAAACCTGTTCGTAGTAAGGACTTTAGTCCTTCATTCAGAGGACTGAAGTCCGAACGATCAAACCTGCTGGGAGAAGATGCGATCGATAATTAACTTAATTTCGGTTCGTAGTAAGGACTTTAGTCCTTCATTCAGAGGACTGAAGTCC
>NZ_JAAFKG010000084.1:6991-21264 GCF_013299185.1 Microcoleus sp. bin48.metabat.b7b8b9.023
TTTAGTCCTTCATTCAGAGGACTGAAGTCCGAACGATCAAACCTGCTGGGAGAAGATGCGATCGATAATTAACTTAATTTCGGTTCGTAGTAAGGACTTTAGTCCTTCATTCAGAGGACTGAAGTCCTCACTACAAACCTTTTCGTAGTAAGGACTTTAGTCCTTCATTCAGAGGACTGAAGTCCGAACGATCAAACCTGCTGGGAGAAGATGCGATCGATAATTAACTTAATTTCGGTTCGTAGTAAGGACTTTAGTCCTTCATTCAGAGGACTGAAGTCCTCACTACAAACCTTTTCGTAGTAAGGACTTTAGTCCTTCATTCAGAGGACTGAAGTCCTCACTACAAACCTTTTCGTAGTAAGGACTTTAGTCCTTCATTCAGAGGACTGAAGTCCTCACTACAAACCTGACTCGACGGTGATTATTCCCAAAACCGAACCTCAACAGACGGATACCACCCTAATTCAACCATTAACATCTCAGTTACATTTCGTTACGATAAGGAAACAGAGAGCAAAAAACTCTCACCCATAATATCAGAGGTAGCCATTATGAACGGTACATTTCGCGTCGGCAACCTGTTTGGAATTCCCTTTTATGTCAACGCATCTTGGTTCTTAGTTCTGGGTTTAGTAACCTGGCAGTACGGCGGTGCACTAGCTGGCCTGTTTCCCGCCTTAGGCCCCGTAGCACCGTGGCTGTTAGGATTATTCGCAGCCCTGCTGTTATTTGCTTCCGTCTTAGCCCACGAATTAGGACACAGTTGGGTAGCTATCAAACAAGGAATTGGCGTGAAATCGATTTCGCTATTTCTGTTTGGCGGACTGGCTAATTTAGAAAGAGAATCGAAAACCCCAGCAGAAGCATTTTGGGTCGCCATTGCAGGCCCGTTAGTCAGCTTATTTTTGGCTGGTTTGTTAACAGTTATCGGCGTCGGTGCAGCCCTCACAGGCCCCGCAGCAGCAATCGTTCAACTTTTAGCTTCCATCAACCTAGCTTTAGCCTTATTTAACTTAATTCCCGGCTTGCCCCTCGATGGTGGTAACATCCTCAAAGCGATCGTCTGGAAGATTACCGGCAACCCTTACAAAGGCGTAATTTTTGCCAGCCGCGTCGGTCAAATCATTGGCTGGATTGCCATTGCTACAGGCATCTTCGGCAATATTTGGAATCTAGTAATCGGTTGGTTCTTGCTGCAAAATGCAGGTCAGTCTGCACAGTATGCCACAGTCCAAAATGAACTCGCAGGACTGACAGCCGCAGATGCTTTGACTGCCGAAAGCCCGATCGTCCCAGAAAACTTATCCCTCAGAGAATTTGCCAACAACTACGTCATCGGTAGCACTCACACCTGGCGCCGGTTCCTAGTTACCGATGATGCGGGACAATTGGTAGGTGCGATCGACCTTGACGACATGAAAACCATCCCCACCGGAAGCTGGCCGCAAGTTTTGGTTAAAGAGCTCGTGAAGCCGATCGAATTTACCACCACAGTCAAACCCGAATTGTCCCTCCTCGAAGTCGTCACCCTCCTCGAACAACTCAAAGTCCAAGAACTCCCCGTCACAGGCGAAAACGGCGTCCTAGTCGGGCTTGTAGAAAAAGCTGAGATTGCCCGCCTCCTGCAAAGACGAGCTCAAGCAAACCCTGCTTGACACCCTCAGATACTTGACAAATAACAGTTAACCCCCTCGATTTGCCTTACCAAAAGGGCGATCGGGGGGCTTAACTGTAGCTACCCAAAAGTCAAGTAAAATACTAAATTATTAGCTGCAAAGCAGCAATAAATAACTATAATAGTGTATTGATCATCTGAGCGAGGACGGTATGCCATCTCAGAACGTTACCTCTCAATCCGAAACCCAAGAGTCAAAAGTTCTCCCTACTCTCACAAACAATATATTGCCCCAGGCGCGATCGTCTCAACCAACAGCTCAATTACAAAAATCGGAGCTGACAGTTTTTGCATCTCAAGAGATCCTTTACAAATTTTTCATATATCACATCAACAACTCGGAACCAGAAGTTAGTCTCCAGGAATTCAAAAAAATCTTTATAGAACTAATTGCTCCAGTTCACCCTAAATTAATTCAATCCCTATACACAATAATTGAATTTAACAGTCAACAAGAATTTAACAACTTATTTAAACGCTGCTCATACATCTTATTAAATAACTGGATATCCAACAAACAATACGAACTTGCTCGGAAATTAATTACAATTATTAGCGAGAGAACCCTCAGCGAGCCTCACGCAGACAATATTCTCAAAAGACTGAAAGTGTGGCTGACAAACTTTGTCAGCAGCCAAGACTATGAAAACATCAAATTATTTGTATTGAAGTACGGCGACTACCAGCCCGTAGAAAAGCACTGGACTTCTCGCTATCAGCCTTATTTGCTAGCCACTCAATATCTCGATACTAAAAACACCCTCGAAGCACGCCAAACTGCCAAACTCTTGTCCCAGAAGTTAAAAGACAAGTATAAGTTTGACCTAGCAATGTATACATCTCGCTCTCAGTCAGCCACATTCAAATTTAAAAATTATCATAATCCCACACTTTTAGGAGAGGAAGCCCTGCGTTTAATCAAAATAATTTTGGTCAACCGAGGCTCGTTGAACTATCGTAGCTTAGCCAATCTTTTTATCAGTCACAGTCAAAATATTACCTACAAGCAGTTCAAGGAATCTCTGATTAAGTATTTATGTTATTACAATGAAAAAAAAAATAGTTCTGATATTTATCACCAACAACTCATCAATATTTTAGATAATTTTCATCCCCAGAATGACGAAGAAATTTTGAACAGTAGCCTGTTGCTCAGAACTTGCAATCATCTAATAAAATGTTTGACTGTGGAAAATTCTGGGGAACCAACCGCCTTATTTCTAATTTTCGCGACTCAACTAAATCCTTTAACGCTAGCGATTTTGATGCTAAAGATAATTTTAATCTCGCCGTATTCCCAAACCTACTTAGAACTTTGTTTTGCTCGATTAATTGAATACTATCAAGATAACTCCGCTGCTGAATGTCAGTGGCTAATTAAATTTTTAGAAGTTTGCCAGATTGCTCTAACTATTTATGGAGACAATGTTCAATACAATCTAGTGAATATGTCAGACAAGCATAAAGAAGAACAGTTGTTTATTGATCTCAATAACTGTCGAGTTTTTTCTCAGCACAAACAAATTTCAAAAGTTCGAGATTAGTCATTAGTCATTAGTCATCAGTCATTAGTCATTAGTCATTAGTATTCGTAGGGTGCGTCGCCACGAAAAATCCCTCAACTTAACCGACAATCTGATAGCGACGCACCTGATATAACGGTGTTCAGAAAGATGAGGTACGTTGTTGGGCTTCAGCCCCTCTTACCTCTTAGCTTAGTATTCGTAGGGTGCGTCGCCACGAAAAATCGGGTGCATCTGGTTTTTGAAGAGGGCGAAGCATGACCGCATATAAGTTATTAGTTATAATCCCATATTGACTGCGGTCATGCTTCGCCCCTACGGATATATTTGCCAAAGTGAGATGCACCCGAAAAATCTCTAAACTTAACCGACAATCTGATAGCGACGCACCTGATACCAATTCACTATCAAGGTACACGCTCATACATGGTAAAGTAGTATTCGTAGGGTGCGGATCCTGCGAACAATCCCCAAGAAAAGAGCGACAATCTGATAGCGACGCACCTGATACCAATTCACAATGAAAGTACACGCTCATACATGGTAAAGTAAAGAATACCAAATATGGTTGGGACTATATCTTGGAAACCATATTAAGTGCAAGTTCATAGTAAATTGGTATTACACATCGCCTGAGCAAACAACTCTCCATTTAACTCAGCTCAAAAAAAATTGTGTGGCACGACTGTCACAAATAGTATCAGGTGCGTCACTGTCCACTCGGAGCGAGCAGGTACGTAGTTGCGCTTCAGCGCTCTTTGAAATGATGAGAAAAAATGGTATTAGTCATTAGTCATTAGGTATACCCTACAACTCAAATTTTGCAATCAAATCGAGTATCTTGTGATAATCAAAATTATCTAAATGATTCATCAAAACTTCGGCAAAAACAGGATTATCGCTGCGAATTTCCTCAATTGTTTTGGCAATAAAATCGAAGTCAGCCTGATGGACTGCCTGTTTGAGATTGCGCGTCCATTCTGGGGAAACTTGCGGCTTCGAGTCCAACGTAAAGATTGCAGCACTATCAGATATTTTTTCGGTAGCAAGAGTTGAACTCTCCGATAAATTATTTAATGTAACATATTTATTGATAAGTTCAACAGGGCCGACTCCCGTCACAACTTGAATATCAAATTTGAAGACTGTGCCGCATCCAACTTCGCTTTCTGCGGTAATGTCACCGCCCATTAATTTGATGAACTCGCGGCTGATACTTAATCCTAAACCTGTACCTTTTTGAACTTTTTGACCAGATGAACTTTGCACGAATAATTCAAATATACTGTCTAATTCCTCGGGGATAATTCCTAACCCTGTATCGGCAATTTCAAAGTAAATAAAAGCATTATTTTTTTGAGTTTCTGATAGATTGATATTATTATCTGTTTCTGGAGACATAGCTACTTCTATTGTGGGTCTTACTGTTACTGAAATTGAGCCTTTTTGGGTGAATTTAACGGCATTATCTAACAAATTAATCAGCACTTGTCGCAACTTAACGTCATCAGCTTGTACGTACTGAGGAACATCGGGCGAGCGGTTGAAAATTAATTGCAATCCTTTATTTTGTGCGGGAAGTTGAAACATATTTTGCACGTCGCCCAACAAACGGTACAAGTCAAAGTTTTTTGGGTTTAGTGTCATGCGTCGAGCTTCAATTCTAGATAAGTCTAATATTTGATTGATGAGTTGAAGCAAGTGTTCTCCGCTGCGACGAATAATTTTAATATTCTCTTGTTCCTGCAAAGTTAAATTAGCACTGGGTTCTATTAATTGAGCAAAGCCGAGAATGGCGTTGAGGGGTGTTCGCAATTCGTGGCTCATGTTGGCGAGAAAGATGCTTTTAGCTTTGTTGGCAGCTTCTGCGGCTTCTTTGGCTTGTTTGAGTTCTTGTTCTGCTTGTTTGCGATCGCTAATATCAAGTATTATGCCGTGCCAGACGATATCTCCATTTTCGCGCAATTCCGGGCGAGAATAGCCTTGCAGCCATTTGAGTTTTCCCGATGCTGTCACAATCCGCCACTCGTGGGAAAATGGTTCGAGATCGTTCGCACTTTTGGTAATTGCCTCGAAGTGACTGGGGCGATCGTCCTGGTGCATTTGTTCGTAGAGTAGAGCAGAGTTATTCTGGATTTCCTCCGGCTCTAATTCTTGAATTTCCCGGCACAGCGGACTGATATATTCCATCTTTACCGAGCCGTCGGGATGCTGGACGAATATGTAAAGTTCTCCGGGAACTGTGATCGCTAATTTCTGAAACAGAGCTTCGCTTTTTTGCAAGGCTAATTGTGCTTGTTTGCGATCGCCAATATCGATCCCAAATCCAAAAAGAAAGTCAAAATTGCCATTTTCATCCAAAACGGGCGTACCGTGCCACTCTACTAATAAAGTACGCGCGGCGTAGCTATCCCCTAGGGAATCACACTTAGTGAGAATTTGGTGTTCGCTAACCGTTTGCGGGCTGGCTGTCACGCCCTTAAAAATCGAGTGCAATCCGGCTCGATCGCCCTCTGGTACAAATGTATTTAAATAATCTTTGCCGATAACTTCTGCGGCAGTATAGCCCACAGCTTGCAGCATACAGTCATTCGCCCGCAGGATTTTACCCTGACGGTCGATCGCCACAAAAAATATCGGAGAATTTTCGATAATCTTGAAGTTAAAGTCCCGCTCTTTGCGGATAATTTTTGTAGCTTGCTTGCGCTCCTCAATTTCGATTTCCAAGCGGGCATTGATTTCGGCTAACTCGGTTGTGCGCGAAGCTACTTCAATTTCCAGAGTCCGGTTGTAGTCAGCCAATATTTTTTCTGCTTGTTTGCGATCGGTGATATCTTGAAAAACAATAATCACATACAGGACATTGCCAAGAGCGTCAAACACCGGCATCGATCGCACTTGCAAAGGAATAATTTTCCCACCGGGGCGAATTTCTATATCTTCAACAATCATTGTTCCACCCCTCACAGCCCGTGCAAACGGGGACTTATCGATCGGGTACAGCCGATCGGTGCCTGCTACATAAAGCTGATAAGTTTCTGAGAGCCCTGCTGCGGTTGTACTTGGCATTGCCCTTTTGCCAGTGAGCTCTTCTCCCACCGAATTCATAAAAATAGTGCTACCTGCGGGAGTCAGGGCTGTGACTCCAACGGGCAAGCTTTCTAACAACTTGGCAAATTTTTCTTCACTAGACGCCAAAGCTTCAAAAGACTTTTTCAATTGAGCGGCCATTTCATTAAAAGATTGGGCTAATTTACCGACTTCATCCAGCCTGCTCACGCCAACAGTGCGATCGAATTCTCCTTGGGCAATATCCTTAGCTGCTGCGTTGAGACGCAGCAACGGTAGCGTTACCCACCTAGCTGTCAGAACTCCGGCAATTGTCGATAGCAGCAGCGCCGCCGCACAAAGTACAATCGTATTGCGGGTATTTCTGTTAACTTGCCCCATGAAATCGGATTCGGGAACTGCGATCGCAATCAGCCAGTTCAAACCGTAACTATCAGAAAAAGGCACCACTGCCACAAAATAATCCTGCCCGTCTCGGTTAAATTTCAGTTGATGCCGCTGCTTAATCTCGCCAAAGCCCCCGAAGTATTCGTACAAATGCTTAGCTGCGGTACGAATAACAGGAGTTTTGCTGTCTAAAACATTCAGCCGCTCCGGCTGCGACTTTCCCGACATCTTTCTAAAGGGTGATTCTTGACTCGAACTGGCAACCAGCAAGCCCGATCGTTCGATCGCGAAAATTTCCCCCGTTTTGCTAAACCTGAGGCGATGGAGATATTGCTGAATTTCCAAGATCGAAAAGTCTACCGCACTAACTCCCAGCAATTTACCATTGCGATCGCGAATCGGTTGACTCGCAGCAATAAACACAGTCCCCGGAGTGAAACCGGGGTAAATGCTCGTCCAAATTGGTTTGTTAGCTGCGACAGCTTCTTTGTACCAAGGGCGCTGGCGAGCATCGTAGGTTCCTGCTTCTACTTTTAATTTAACCGTGCCTGTTCCTCTGTTGTCTGTCGCGTAGTAAATGTTCTGAGAGTTGGTAGATTTGTTAGCGACGACAATTTGCAAGCTCTTGTCCTTAGGGTTGCGCCAAATGGCGAGACATTCTCCTGATTTTTCAGAACCGAGGGACATCCACTGAATGCTTTTAAACGATTGCATTTGCTGCCAAAGGAACTTTTCTGCCCGAGGCTGGCGGCTTTCTAACTGTAAGTTTAATTCCCTGCGGTCGATCGCTTCAGCGTTGAGTTGATTTACCCAGTGAGTATTTTCGAGAACACCACTCAGCTTTTCTTCAACTCTTTTCCCCGTCTCCCCGATCAGCTTCTGGGCAAGCTCTTCGACTGCTCTTTGTCCGTTGCGAAAGGAAAAATATCCGACCATCCCGACTGCTGCGACGATTTGCACCACAAAAGAGCCTACTAGAACGCAGCGCAGAGGTATTTTTGTGGGTTGTCGGACAGTTTGAAAGGCGAATCGGGACAAAGGCATAGGCTGGTGACTAATTGCTCCCTAACACTCTAACTGTTTCGACCCATAATTTCACCTAGGGCGATCGAAGCTGCTTGCTTGGGTGTCAGTCGATTTTAGACTTTAGATTTTAGATTTTAGATGTGGGAATGAACGATCGAGCTCGTGTTTGCGATCGCCAGCACGAGAGTCGCATCAGACAAGATTGGAAAAGTCGCTCTCCAATCGGGAAATACATCTGCATTGCGAAGCGGTTGCCCTCTTGCATCAAAGATTTATAGCGATTCTCTGAAAGATGAGGTACGTTGTTGGGCTTCAGCCCTCTTAGTTTAGGCGGTTATATAAGCTGTCAGTCATACCTCATCTTTCTGAGAAAGGCTATATGCAATTCCAGTCTATTCTTTTTTTAAAACTGGTATTACATACTCTTGGCTGAAAATACCTGCGCCATTTTCTTTGCCAAGTTTGGTTTCTTACCTTAACGCAAGCTACTTCTTCCCTCAAACCTCATCCGTAAAATCCCTTAAATCCCCTATAAAATAAATCTTCCCTCGAACCTCTTCCCTCGAACCTCTTCCTTTTCCTTCTTCCCTCTTCGTTGTTCGAGCAACTCCCAACTGTCAACTGTCAACTGTCAACTCTCAACTCTCAACAGCTACGCGGAAAATCCCTCGCTTGTCCAAACGGATATAGCGAGGGGCGAGAATAGGTATTCTCAGAAAATATAAAGTAGTAGCACTGGCTTTTGTCGAGCCATTGCCATCTATAGAATCCATACTGTTTTAGGCGCACTGAAAAATTTCAGAGCAAAATTTCAGAGCCCGCTCTTTGCCAGCAGTCAATGCTTGAAGTCAAACCAACCCGTTCAAGCAAGAATTCAAAGCAAATTGTAAAGACCTAGGATACTTCTTCGCGATCGATTTGGCGCAGGTGAATGTGCTTGCGTCCCAGAGAAATTTCAAATTCATCTCCCGGCTGGAGTTCCATCTGCTTGGTGTAGGCAGCTCCAATCAGTAAGTTGCCGTTAGATTGAACGCTAATCCGATAGCTAGCCGAGCGTCCGCCGCGTCCGTTGCCGTTTTGCTTCCCATCTAGCTGAATGCCTTCTGCATCAATCAGCGCATTCAGGAATTTCATCATGTTGACCCGTTCTACGCCGTTCTTGGTAACGGTGTAGTAGCCACAGGCCCTAGCTTTTTCTTCCTTGGTAAGATTTTCTAGGTCTTTGACCTTTTTGATCAGATCTTCGCCTTCAAGGGGTTCGATATTTTTCTTTTTAGCCATTTACTGAGTCCTGAAATATTCAAGTGGTGTACGGATTTTTTCTCGGTTGGTTTTTGGTTTGACCAAGAAACTTTAGCTTTATAGCTGGTTGTAAAACTATATTACACCGATCGGCTCAATTGTTAACCACTATTGTCTAAATATTTTTAACAAGGTGGAGTCTTTCTTCAGGAGTAGCTGCCAGGAGCGTGCGAGCAATCTCTAAACTAGGTAGCATAAGCTATCAGCTATCAGCTAGCTGAATATTTGCCCCCCTCTTAAAATCCCATGAAGTTAACCACACGCGGACACTACAGTGTCAAAGCTCTACTGGATCTAAGTTTGCAACCTCGGTTCGGGCCGACATCGGTGAAATCGATTGCGAACCGACAGGAGTTACCCGCTCCATATCTAGAAAAATTGCTGATTGAAATGCGACGAGCCGGTTTAGTCCAATCTGTTCGGGGCTCCCAGGGAGGATATCAATTGGCTCGGGAGCCAGCTCAAATCTCTTTAGGACAAATCTTAGAGGCTGTAGGGGAAACTATTGAACCTTTACCTCGACATTCTCCTGACGCGACCCAACCAGAGGACTGGGTAACATTCAGTTTGTGGAACCGATTGCACAAAAAACTTGCGGTCGCGCTGTACAGTATTTCCCTCGAAGACTTATACTATGATGTCCGCAGTTGGCAAGCTGCTCTCGGAGAAGAAACTAGCTTTATCATTTAGATGGTAAGTTCATTTATTCGATCGCCCGAGAACATGGACGCAACACTTGTTACCTACTCCGGTGGCTGTCATTGCGGTGCTGTCCGCTTCACAGTCGCGGTTGACAAACACTCGTCATCTGACTGCAACTGCTCTATCTGTAAAAAGAAAGGATTTTTGCACCTGATTGTGCCGCCGGAACGTTTTACCTTGCTCTGCGGGGAAGATGTTTTGACAACCTATACATTTAATACAGGCACTGCTAAACATACTTTCTGCCGGATTTGTGGCATTCACTCGTTCTATCGTCCCCGATCGCATCCGGATCAATTCGATGTCAACGTCCGCTGTCTTGACGACTATGCCGTTTCCCAATTTCAGATTCTACCCTTTGACGGTGTTAATTGGGAACAGAACGTACACGAACTGCACGACGAAAGTCATCTCAGCAGTTAAAATCGGCTCTAAAAAATCACACTCCGCTCTTGGTAGCAGCAGTTAAAACAGCAGCTACCCGATCGCACTTGAGCGATCGGACGGACTATCATGTTTAACACTATATATAATGATGCCGGATGAATTTACTGTTTTGATTTTAGCTGCGGTATTGGATTATTCGATCGGCGATCCTTGGGGTTGGCCGCATCCGGTACAGGCGATGGGTTGGGCGATCGACCGCTATACTCGATTTGTCTTTAATATCTGCAACAATCCCGCAGACAAAATGTCTCGCTCCGGCGATCGTCCTCCAGGCGAGCGGCACCAACTGGTTCTACGATGTGCTGGTACAATACTAGCGATCGGGCTGATTATAGGCAGTTATACTGTCAGTTGGTCGATCGTCGTTGCTGCTAGTTGGGTGCATCCTGTTTTAGGCATTGCCCTACAAACCATTTTGCTGGCTAGCTGTTTTGCCGGTCGCAGTTTGAGGGCGGCTGCCGAGGACGTGCTAGCCCCTTTAAATGTTGGAGATTTAGTCAAGGCGCGAGAAAGGTTGAGCCTTTACGTCGGCCGGGATACCGAAAACTTATCTGAGCCAGAAATTCTGCGAGCATTGTTAGAAACTGTAACAGAGAATGCAGTGGATGGCGTGACTGCCCCGCTATTTTATGGATTAGTTGGGTTCGCTCTGCCGCATCTATTATTAACTGTTATCGATCGACCGATCGCTCCTGACTCGATGTGGCATCTGGCGATAGTTCCCTGTGCGATCGCCTACAAAGCAGCTAGCACATTAGATTCTACCGTCGGCTACAAAGAAGCACCATACACAGATTTAGGATGGTTTAGCGCCAAACTAGAAGACGTGCTGACATGGATTCCTTGCCGGCTAACAGTGATTACTTTAGCCCTGATATCTGGCAAACCGATCTACGTTTGGCAGATTTGTCAGAGAGATGCTGTTAAAGATGCCAGTCCCAATTCCGGTTGGAGCGAGTGCGCCTACGCCGCCATCTTGGGAGTACAACTGGGAGGTACAAATTCCTATCGGGGAGTTATCAAACACAAACCGCTGTTAGGCGAGCCTCAAAGTGCGATCGCACCGAAAAAAATTGACCGAGCATTGCAATTAACTCGGTATTGCTTTCTGATTTGGTTGGGACTATCATTGCTTGTTTATACTTTATTATCTTTTGTTCCCTAACAATAGAACTGACACGCAAACAGATATAGCCCTCCGACAGTAGTCTGGAAGAGCCAAAAAAGTTTGGAAGTTAGTAGTTCTACTCCCAGATTCAACCGTCAACTCAACCTAACATCTCAAATCGTTCGACGCTGGCACTTACCAGAAAGAATTGGTTGAAAGCCCCAAGTCTTTGAGGGAGAAATTAAAATCAGACTATTCATTACTCCAATCTTGGGAGTTAATGGTAGAGTTCGCTCTTGAACTGTCAACTGTCAACTGTCAACTGTCAACTGTTGAAGCCGAAGTCTCACATCTAAAATTGTTCCAACCCTGAGATTAATTTGTCCAATCAATCTAAACTCTAAACTCTAAAATCCTTCGATTCGCCAACAGCCAACCATTAGCTCGCAGCCAGCAATGACTAAAATTATCAAGATTTTATCCCCGGATGAAGTGAGGCGGACTCTCACCCGCGTCGCTTCCCAGATTGTCGAAAAATCAGGAGCTCCTTCGGACTTAGTGCTGTTGGGGATTCATACTAGAGGAGTGCCTTTAGCTCAAATGTTGGCAGCTCAAATTGAAGTCCTCGAACAGGTCAAAGTATGCGTGGGTGCTTTGGATATTACGTTTTACCGAGATGACTTGGATCGAGTTGCCCTGCGGACACCGGCTAAAACAGAAATTCCTTTCGATTTGACCGGCAAAACGGTGGTGTTGGTAGATGACGTTATATATAAAGGTAGAACAATTCGAGCGGCTTTGAATGCGGTAAACGATTACGGGCGACCGGAGAAAATTTGGTTGGCGGTATTAGTCGATCGCGGCCACCGAGAAGTACCGATTCAGCCGGATTTCACAGGCAAAAAGTTGCCGACAGCCAAGGAAGAACAAGTTAAGGTTTATGTTCAAGAACTTGACGGGCGCGACGGAGTGGAATTGATTAAGGGTTGATATCGCCCGTTAACCTCGAAACATCGGGGACACAACTGACTTAGGTACGTTGTTGCGCTTGAGCGCTCTTTCATATAGACAAGAGCGCTGAAGCGCAACTACGTACCTTGAGGGCTTGGGCGCTATTGTTTAGATCAAAGAGCGCTGAAGCGCAACTACGTACCTTGAGGGCTTGGGCGCTATTGTTTAGATCAAAGAGCGCTGAAGCGCAACTACGTACCTTGAGGGCTTGGGCGCTATTGTTTAGATCAAAGAGCGCTGAAGCGCAACTACGTACCTTGAGGGCTTGGGCGCTATTGTTTAGATCAAAGAGCGCTGAAGCGCAACTACGTACCATAAAATCGGCAGTGCAGGAGTTGAACCTGCCTGGGGCGAATTATGAGTTCGCTGCCTAAACCGCTCGGCCAACTGCCGTTAGATCGACTTGTGTCTATCCAACTCAAAAGTAGTATAACATAATTTCCCAGTCCGTGCTAGAACTATAGAACAAAAATCAAAATCTTTTAGATCTGCCGAACCCGCGATCGCCTGCATCACAACTCTGTGCTGGAGTCGATCGACTGGAATTAGCAGTTTCTAGGATTTGGAATCAACTTTATAGGCAATGGCAGTCAACAACCCACCGTTAAATCGGAGTACCGACTATAACGGGGGCTTGAAAGATAGCCCTAGTTGACCAGACTCAGGCAGTAATGCCTACGTTAGTGGCAAGCGTTTAAGTTCTTACCTACGGATGCGTAGCTAGTCCGTAGCTCTAAAACTCTTAGGTTAAACAGTCATTTGGGAGACAGTGCCAAGCGAGAAAGTACCGACCACTAACTTTGTCGAAGCTAACATTACCGGAGCAATCCGAGAGGGAGCAATCCCCAAATTAAACGCCCCACTGAGGCGGGTAAGCGAAAGAACAATATCAGCAGCCTCTATCCTGTAATGTAAGCAGGTATGCCAGGGAGAATAACCACTTTTGAGGCGCAACGGTTTCTTTTTATGGAGATACATAATGCAGTATAGACCCTGGCCTCCCTTTTCTCTCACCGCCAAGCCGAGTACAGCTTTGGCGGAAGTCTCCAGGGAGGAAGAAAGGTGAATTCGACGGTAGTGCTGACTCTTATTCTGCTCGGTCTGATGTTTGGAGCAGGTGTGACGAGTTCTGTTTGGGGATTTACTATAGGTCGCGAAGCCTTGAAAGGAACGACTCAACCTGATGTTCGCCCCAGCAACAATGCTGGCAGCGGTAAGCAGGGAAGTGCGGCTAGCAAAGACCAAGTGAGCATTTTGAAAGAAAAAGACATTCTCAAAACCGTCAAAGCGCGGGTAGAAGGTCGCGATCCAGACAAAAAAACAGCCGCGACAAATACTAAAGCAGACAAAGCAAACTCTAAATCTGCCACAGCCAAAAAACCGGCTGCGGCAAATACCAGCGCCAAGTTTCCCCTGAACAGTCGCGACGGGGGAGTAACTCTGGAAGTGAGCGCTGCCAGCCAGCGCAGCAACTCGATGATGCTAGACGTGAGCATGAAAAACGAAGGTTCCCAAGCTGTCAGGTTTCTCTACAGTTTCTTGAACGTCACTGACAATCAAGGGCGGGCTCTTTCGGCGACTGCTGAGGATTTGCCGGCGGAACTTCCACCCAACGGGCAGGTGTATTACGGTACGGTGAGCATTCCCACAGCTTTGCTGGAAAATGCGAAGGAAATTTCGCTGACGCTGACAGATTATCCAGGCCAAAAATTACAGTTGCAAATATCTGGCATTCCAGTGGCAAAGTAATAGCAGTTGGGATTGGGGATTGGGGATTGGGGATTTGGGATTTGCAATTGGGAATGACTCATGAATGAAGTGTTTGGATCACGGGTCTACAGTTGCATTCTTTTGGGAAAATGGTACAAGACAAAAGGAGACCAAACCTCCAGACTGTTGACATAAAGTAAATAATTTCCTCGAAATTCCTGGTAAATCATTGTAAAAGCTGGCACTATGGATTGAAAACAAAAATACCACCTAGCGATGACAAAATATGTCACACCGCGAAAAGCTTGCA
>NZ_JAAFKG010000085.1 GCF_013299185.1 Microcoleus sp. bin48.metabat.b7b8b9.023
ATTAATCAGTTCTATTTTCTTACAAAAGTCATTACAAAGCGTGTCTATAGCTTCTAAGAATGGTGAATTTATCTCAAAATATACTCACCACTGATGAATAGTGTTCAATAAGATGCGTTCCCCCTGCATTCAAGGTACGTAGTTGCGCTTGGGCGCTCTTATTTAGATTTACGCAAAGAGCGAAGAGAGCGCAACTACATACCTAAAGCAGGGCCAGCACCTGATAACCAGTTAATTTTATTTGGCGCGGGCGATCGAATTCCCAACTTCCCAACTGTCAACTAGGAGGGCGAGCACGGGGGCATCGCCCCTACAACTGTCAACTGACAAATGTCATGCAATTCTCACTTTCCTCAACAGACAATTTACCAACAGTTTGCTCGCATCCCCAGCCGAGAGCGCCTTGCTAAAATAGTGACCCTGAATTTCGTGACAGTGGAGCGATCGCAAACAATCCAACTGCTCTTTAGTTTCTACTCCCTCAGCTACCACGCTCAAATTCAAATCTCGCCCCAGAGTTGCTACAGCATTTGCGATCGCCCGTTCGCACGGATCAGTCGTCAGTTCGCTGACAAAAGATTTGTCTATTTTCAAGATATTCAACGGAAACTTTTTGAGATAATTTAGAGAACAATAACCAGTACCGAAATCGTCCAGCGCAATCTGCACTCCCATAGCCTGCAACTCCCTCAGAACTTTTGTGGTATAATCCACATCTTGCATAGCTGTAGTCTCCGTGATTTCTAACTCTAAATACTTCGGTGCTAAACCAGTTCTTTCCAAACAATTCGCCACCATTTGCACTAAATTAAATTGCTGAAACTGCCGCGCCGAAAAGTTGACCGCTACCCGCAAATCTGGTTGCAAAGCATCCTGCCAAGCTTTATTTTGAGTGCAGGCAGTTTGCAGCACCCATTCGCCAATAGGGACAATTAATCCGTTCTCTTCGGCGATCGGAATAAATGTTGCCGGAGAAACTAAACCTAATTCTGGATGTTTCCAGCGCAGCAGGGCCTCCATCCCCTGGATTTTCCAAGTAGTGATGTTGACTTTTGGCTGGTAAAAAACCTCAAATTCTCCCTGTTCTAAAGCCTCGTGCAACCTGTTTTCTATATTTAGCAACTGGCTGCCTTCGGGATTAAGTGTTGCAGTGTATAATTGATAATTATTTCTTCCCCTTTCCTTAGCGCGGTACAAAGCAGCATCGGCATTTTTGACTAAAGTTTCGGCATCTTCGCCGTCGTTGGGATAAAGGGCAATGCCGATGCTGCTACTGATGTGAAACGCCTGTTGTTCTAGTTTAAATGCTGGTTTTAAATTGTCGAGTATTCTTTGAGCTGTTTTAATCGCATCTTCTAAGCAATTGATTTCGGGAAGCAGTACAGTAAATTCATCGCCTCCCCAGCGGGCTACCGTATCCGTCGATCGCAAAGTGTCGCTGATGCGTCCGGCAAAACCTTCTAACAGGCGATCGCCCGCAGCGTGACCTAGTGTATCATTAATCTTTTTGAACCTGTCCAAGTCTAAAAACATCACAGCGAGCATTTTTTCATTTTTTTTAGCTTGTTTTAATGAAGCCAACAGGCGATCGTTAAACAGTATCCGGTTCGGTAAACCTGTGAGTTGGTCATAAACAGCTTGATAGCGAATAATTTCTTCAGCTTGCCTGCGCTGAGTGATATCCATCATAGTGCCAATCGCCCGCACTGCTTGGCCGCTAGCATTGCGGATAATGTAACCGCGATCGAGCACAAAAACATATCCCCCATCTGCGCGGCGAAAGCTGTATTCCTCCGACCAACATTGAGCGTCTGAGTTCATTGTTTCGTTGAAGCTAGACTTCACTCTTTCCCGTTCTTCGGGATGAACATTCAGCCACCACAATTCTAATTCTATCGTCTGAGTTTCGTTGAGTTTGTATCCAAAAACTTTTTCAAACTCTTCGCTCAACCAATACTCATTTCTTGACACATTAAAATCCCAAACCGCATCATTTGTTGCCCGTGTCAGCAGGTGAAAGCGTTCTTCACTTTTGCGGAGTTTTTCTTCAGATTGCCAGCGTTCCGTTACATCCCGAAAGCTGAACACTCGACCAGTAATTTTGCCTCCAGTATGCTGCGGTAGCGAGTAGCGTTCGACAATTCTGCCATCTTGAAACTCGATGACATCGAAACTTTCTGCTGCGGGGATATCAGACAATTCTTTAGCACGGCTGAGAAAGATTTCCGGGTATTTTAACTGGTTAATTCCATACCCCAAAATTTGGTTGCTATCTCTCGAATCTAGCAGAAAATCTGGCAACTGCCACATTTGAGCAAACTTGCGGTTAAAGCTGACAACTTTTCCGCTACCGTCCACCGCCAGAATTCCGTCAGCAGTAGATTCAATGGTTGCTTGAAGCAAAGAAAGAGATGTTTCTAGTTCTAACTCTGCTAATTTGCGATCGCTAATGTCAAAAGCTGTGACTAATATTGACGCTTTTCTCTCATATTTGATAATATCAACAGTGGCTTCTATCCAGCGAGTTTCTCCAGTTTTCGTGATAATTCTCACTTCATATTTTGAGCCTGCACTGTCTCGCGGATGGCGGGATTTACCCCATTGTTTAACTGTCGATCGAAAATCTGGATGAATAAAATCGTATAAATCCAATCCTAGCAATTCTTCGCGAGTATATCCAGTTAAAGCTTCTGTCTGAGAATTGACATAGCGCAACTGTCGGCGCTGATAGATAAATGCAGCAGCATTAACAGTTTCTACCAGTTGCCGAAACTTTTTTTCACTGCGCCGCAAATCTCTTTCAGCCCGCTTGCTATCGGTAATATCTTGTGCTACATACAACTTGCCGCTCACTTCACCTTTGCCGTCGCGAATAGTTGAAATTGAAAGCAGTACAATTATTTTTTTACCCTGTTTGGAAAGGTAGACTTTTTCGACGTTGCGGACAGAACCTTGGGCTGTTAATGTTGCTGATTCTAATCCGGCTGCCGGTGATTCAGTTTGTTTGAAAAGTCCAGCTATTTGTTTGCCTAACAACTCTTTTTTAGAGTATCCTAAAAGTTGACAGGTAGCTTGGTTAGACGACAGGATATGACCGCCGGGAGTTGTAGCAACGATCGAGACGCTCATTTCCTCGCAAATATCCAGGGCGTATTCCGCAGTTTGCTGCAAATCTTGGGTCATTTTGGCAATAGTATCCCCGATATCTTGTTCTTTTTTTTGACGCAACACTTTTTTTGCTTCTGGTAGCTTTTCTTTCTCTGTTTCAGAGTGAGATTTCCCGCTCGCCTTAGATAAGATAGTTGCTGTGTTCGTCCTGATTAATAACGAGATTACTATAGAAATAAAAGCCAAAAAAGAACAGATTGTTTCCCGACCAAAACTACGTTTATTTTCGGAATTTTGCGGAGAATGTATAAAGTTGTCGCTTGGTAAATGTACAGCTTCTCTTTGGGATAAATTATCTACAAATAAGTCGGCTGTTGCCGAAGTAGTGGGGCGATATGACGCTCCCAAAGAGCTAAGTTTCTCAGGCTCCACCACAATTGCTTCCACACCGCGATTGTCGGTTATATCCCCTATACTTGCCGACAATTTTATTGAATTAATGCTACATTCAACACCAAAAGTAGCAGCAGTCAAAGATGCCAAAATGAATTGATACGTAATTTTCATTTGCTCCAGTTCCTGATTTTAAAAAGATGTCTTCCTGTCTCAAGAAATCTAAATACTTTGAGCATATGTTGAGGAATTACAGAAAGAATAGCACCTGAATTTATGTTGCTTTAGTAAATTGAAGAGCTCAAAAATAAGAATTTATCTTTGTAACTAATTATAATTTTAATCTTAATTTAAGATCTGTCATCGGCCATTGTGCCACAAACTATCCGCCATTATGCCTAGACATCGGCTGGGATCGCGCTAAAATTAGAAAATTCCCGCTCATAGGCGGCGGAGATTTGTTAGAAAAATAAACAATTAGCTTAAGATCGATGCAGAGATCCACGAATTGAACCAATGAGTCAGACGATCCCAGAACTCCAAACAGAAGTCCGCGCGCTGCAAGCAGAAGTTGCCTCCCTGCAAGAGGCGCGGGAAAAACTTTGCCTACAGCGCTCAGAGTGCCGAGTGACAGTCAGTTTTCCCAAGAATAATACTCCTGAGGCCCTTGCCGAGTTCCACCAGCAAAATGCTGCTTTTGGGGAGCAGTGGTTGCAGCAAATCCAGGAAATTGACCGAGAGACTAAAATTATTGAAAAGCAACTGGAAGCAAAACAGGCTTTACTCAATTACAAACAAGGTGAACTAGATAAATTGCTGGCGGGAGAACACTGGAAAGAAGTAGAAAACCACGTTCAAACCGGGGAAAAGCGCTTGCAAGCACAAGCTCGCAAAATTAATCAAGCAGCAGCGCAGCTAGAGGCAGAAATCCAAGATTTAAAAGCACTGTACGAGTTACTCAATCCCAGTTACTCGGAGTGGTTTCAACAACAAACTCAAATTGTTGATTTTTCCGCAAAAACTATTCCTTATGCTTTCCCTACCAGTAGCGGGTTAATATTGGGAAATAAGGAGATAGAGTGGGAGAAAAAGTAGTTTTGAGTTGTGAGTTACGAATGTAAATTAGTATTTGAGTTCGTCGTGAATTTTCTGAAGCAAGTAACAGGAATTACGCAACTACAGTGAAGCAGGTACGTTGTTGGGCTTTAGCCCTCTTTAATATATATGTCTAAAGAGTGCTGAAGCGCAACTACGTACCTAAGAGCTAGTTATACAATACGATCTTTGAGGATAGCGCTACTAGAAAAAATGTTAAAAACTTTGAGTTTCATTTTTGGAAACAGGGTTATTTTTGACGATAGTGTCAAGTAAAATCACAAAGATAATAGTCTAAAATATCAAATAGACTTACTGATGAAACAATTGATTTCGATAGCGCTATTTATTCTGGTTGCGGTGGCAGTTGTGGGTTGGGGTTCTAATTCGTGGCAGCCGAAAACGGCTGTACCGGAAGTTTCGATCGATCGCACTATCCACACTTCCCAAAACCAGTCTCCTGCTGAAAAAAATGCAGTCAGTCAGCCGCAAGTTGACTCGTCCCGGTTGTGGAAACACGTCGAAACTTTAGCAGGAGAACGCGAGGGAGAACGAGCTCGCTCTTTTACGAGAGATTACATTTCCCAACAACTGAAAACCTTCGGTTTTTCACCAAAATTGCAGGAGTTCGATCGCGGAATTAATGTCTTCGCCGAGAGAAAAGGTACCGACTCAAACGCTGGTGCAATTTTAATTGCAGCACACTACGATACTGTACCACAATCCCCTGGGGCTGACGACAATGCAACAGGAGTTGCGGCAGTTTTAGAAGTAGCAAGATTGCTGGGTTCTCGTCCTACGCCTCGGACATTGCAAGTGGCATTTTTCGATCGGGAAGAAATCGGACTTTTAGGCAGTTTAGCATTTGCGGGTAGCGCGGCGCGGTTAAAAAATTTGCAGGGTGCGATCGTCCTGGATATGATCGGTTATGCCTGCCGCACGGCTGGATGTCAGCGATATCCCGAAGGATTGAAACCGCAACCTTTTCTAGATGCAGCGGGGGTGACTTCTCCCGATAAGGGCGAGTTTATTGCTGTGATTGGGGATGCGGAACATCCGCTGCTGTTGGGCACTTTTGCGGAGTCGCCACAAGCTGATTTACCACCGGTGATGACGTTGCCGGTTCCCCTGAAAGGGCTGCTGACTCCCGATGTTTTGCGTAGTGACCACGCGCCTTTCTGGTATAAAGGAGTTGGTGCTGTGTTGGTGACGGATACTGCAAATTTGCGATCGCCCCACTACCACCAGTCTACCGATACACTCGCAAATATCGATCGACCTTTTTTCGCCGGTTCTGCCCAAATTGTGGTTAATGCTACTGCTAAATTATTGGATATTCGGTAATAGGGCATTGGGCATTGGGCATTGGGCATTGGGCATTGGGCATTGGGCATTGGGCATTGGGCATTGGGCATTGGAAATTGGTAATGGCTAATTTTCCTTCTTCCTTCTTCCTTCTTCTTTACAAGAAATGACTAACAAAGAAAATCTGCGACAGCATTTACTGCAACTAGACAATCGAAGCTACAAAGCCTACAAAGATATTCAAGGCAACTATAACTTTGATGAATTCACATTAATAATTGATTATGTTCAAGGAGATCCATTTGCATCTCCCAGTAAATTTAGAGTCAAAGTTCCGCCCAACATTGCTCGAATTCCCCGCGAACTTTTCCAATCTCGCAGTCGAGAAATAGCCCTGCGAGATTACCTAACTCGCCAGTTTGACAAAGCAGCATATAGCACCAGCAGCAGGCGCGGCAGCGGTAAAAGCGGTACGATCGCAGTGAGTCGGTTCGGCAAAGAAGTTTTAGAACGAACTTCGGCATTTATTCTAGACTCAACTGCATCAGAGTTCGGAGATTTAGGAGGAGTTGAAATCCGATTTTCCGTCGGACTTCCGGCGGGCGGGCGCAGTATTTTAGGGCGACAAGCTGCTCAAATGCTGTGCGAAGATATCCCGCAAATTGTCAGCCAAGCTTTGAAATATTCTAGCTTAAATGCTGCGGAATGTCGCCGTCATGTTGAAACTGTAGAAGATGCTGATTGGTTGCGGCAGCAGTTAGCTGAAAATGGATTAGTTGCGTTTGTTGCTGACGGTTCTATTTTACCCCGCCGCAGCGGTGTTGACAACCGTTCTCTGTTAAATGATGCTGTGGCTTTTGTGTCGCCCCCGTCGTTAAAGGTTGAGTTTAATTGTCCGAATCGCGGTTTGATTTCCGGTATGGGCATTCCCGCTGGCATTACTTTGATTGTGGGCGGTGGCTATCACGGCAAATCAACTTTACTCAGGGCGATTGAGTTGGGAGTTTACAACCGAATTCCGGGTGATGGTAGGGAATTTGTGGTGACAAGTCCGGCGGCGGTGAAAATTCGGGCGGAAGATGGCAGAAGTGTGGCGTCGGTGGATATTTCTCCTTTTATCAATCATTTGCCGCAAGGTAGAGATACTAAGCAATTTTCTACTGCAAATGCGAGCGGCAGTACGTCGCAAGCTGCTAATATTATTGAGGCTTTGGAAGTTGGGAGAAGGAAGTTCGGCAACGGATTCTGTAGCGGATTTAACGGATTTAACGGATGGATTTCTAGTGAAGAAGGAAGTTCGGCGACGAGCAATGTACGGGATTTAACGGATGGGTTTTCAGGGAAGAGGGGGGAATCTCGATCTTTTGTGATGGAGAGTCAATTAGTCGCGGATTGTGAAGGGGATTTAGTACCTGTTTTGTTGGTGGATGAGGATACGGCGGCGACTAATTTTATGATTCGCGATCGCAGAATGCAGGCTTTGATTGCTAAGGATAAGGAACCGATTACGCCGTTTATCGATAAAGTGAAACAGTTGTACGCAGATTATGGCGTATCGACTATTTTGGTGATGGGGGGAAGTGGGGATTATTTTGATGTGGCGGATACTGTGATTTCAATGGATAGTTTTGAAGCATATGATGTGACAGAAAAAGCTAAAGAAATCGCAAATAATTACTCGACGAGTCGCGCTGCTGAAGGGGGAGAAAATTTTGGTGAAATTACTCAAAGAGTCCCGGTTCCTGCTAGTTTAGATCCGAGTCGGGGACGGCGAGATGTGCGGGTGAAGGTGCGGGATGTTGATGAATTGGCTTTCGGAAGTGAGGAGATTGATTTGGGCGCTGTCGAGCAAATTGTGGACAGGGGACAGTTGCGGGCGATCGCCTCGGCAATGGTTTATGCTAAGGGGCAGTACATGGACGGGAAGCGCACTTTGTCGGAAATTATCGATTTGGTGATGGCAGATATTGACGCCGAGGGAATGGATATTTTATCGTCTTTTCCTGAGGGGGATTTTGCTATGTTTCGTCGCTTTGAATTGGCGGCGGCTATTAATCGGCTGCGAAGTTTGTCGGTTGTTCGTAGTGCGGACTTCAGTCCGCATAATGCGGACTGAAGTCCGCACTACGAACCGCACTACGAACAGTTGATAGTTGACAGAATGAAGAGGGAATAGGGAATAAGTAATATAGATGTAACGCGCGCGGAAGATGATAGTATAGATATTTTGCATAAGTTCGCAAATAAATAAGTGGATTGTTGCCTCACTTTTGATATGCTGACAAAAGTGTATGCAAAAAAGGCTATTTCAATATGATAGGTAATATAGGACAACCGACTGCTGTCAGCGATCGCCCTTATTTGGTATTAACGTGTCAAGATCAAAGCATACAGTTAGAGTTAAAACAGCCGCAGCACGTACTGGGGCGCGATCGCACTCGTGCTGATTTGGTTGTTCCCGAACCCTGGCGGGCAGTTTCGGGGGTTCACGCTGTGTTGCGCCAAATTGGCCAAAATTACTGGATTTACGACGGTGACGGCCAGCAGCCGAGCACTAATGGCTTATTTGTCGATCGCACTCGCATCACTCCCAATGACGGTTATTGTCTCAAAAACGGTACAGAAATTAAAATTGGTCTCGATCCCAAAAATCAAGTTTTGGTGACTTATTTTAATCCCCTGGCGAGTCAAATCTTTCCCCCCAGCAAACAGTCAATTCCCCTCAGCAATCGATCGGTTTTGTTGGGCCGCGATCCAAATGCTTCGCTACAATTAGATGCGCCGCTGGTTTCGAGGCGACACGCGACAATTGATGCTGACAGTCGCGGCAATTATATTTTACGCGATCACAGTGTTAATGGCGTTTTTGTCAACGGTCAGCGCATCACAAATTCTGTACAGTTGGCCGAGGGAGATGCGATTCGGATCGGCCCGTTTACTCTAACTTACCGCAATCATACGTTAGAGGTGCAAGACCGAGGCAGTCAAATTCGCCTGGATGCTGACAATCTGGTGATTCCCAAGCGTTTGGATCGTATCACTTTGGCGATCGAACCGGGGCAGTTTGTAGCTTTAGTCGGCGGTAGCGGCGCGGGAAAATCTACTTTAATGCGGACGCTTTTAGGCATTGAGAAAACTACTGAAGGCGCTGTGTTTCTCAACGGCGACAACCTGCGCCAAAACTTCAATATTTATCGCAATCAAATCGGTTACGTGCCTCAAGATGATATTATTCACGCAGATTTGACAGTAGAAGAAGTATTGAGTTATGCTGCTAAATTGCGCTTACCTCCCGATACAGATGTTCAGCAAGTAGTCACCAAAACTTTAGAAGATATTGAAATGACTCACCGCCGCACTGCTGTTGTCAGACAGCTTAGCGGCGGACAGCGCAAACGGGTTAGCATCGGAGTTGAACTGTTAGCAGATCCGAAACTTTTCTTTTTGGACGAACCGACTTCTGGGCTGGATCCGGGTTTGGACAAGAAGATGATGCAACTGCTGCGAAAGTTGGCAAGTCAAGGCCGCACTGTGATTCTGGTGACTCACGCGACGGCAAATATCACGATGTGCGATCGCATTGTGTTTATGGGCCGCGGCGGACGGCTTTGTTACTTCGGCCCGCCTGGGGAAGCCCTCGATTTTTTTGATGTCAAAACTGGGGATTTTGCCGACATTTACAACGAATTAGAAACAGGAGAAACCAACGTTCAAAGCTGGGCGGAAAAGTTCAAGAAATCTCCCTACTATCAGCGCTATATTGTCAACCACTTCAGCACCGGCAACGCTAGTGGAAAAACGCCCGCTGCGCCTCCCAAACCCAAATCTGTATCTTTTGTCAAACAACTTGTTTTGCTAGCCCAGCGCTATTTTCAGCTTACTTCCCGCGACCTAGTTAACTTAAGTTTAGCTCTATTAACGGCTCCGATCGGAATTAGTTTGCTGCGTCTGGCTGTACGAGATAAAGACCCGTTAATTGGCGCGCCGGAGCCAACTTTAGCACCTTTAGCGATGCGAGTTTTGTTTGTGTTTACCTGCGCGGCTATTTGGGTGGGTCTGGCAACTTCCCTGCAAGAAATTGTCAAGGAATCTGCTATTTATTTGCGCGAACGTTTGGTTAATTTAGGATTGTTTGCTTATTTGGGGTCGAAGGTTTTCATACTTTCCGGGTTAGCGGTATTGCAAACGCTGTTGATGGTAGGAGTTATTCTGATTGCTTTCAAATCCCCCGAACCGAGTTTAATTTCTTGGCCGTTGGGAGCAGCTATTACCACGTTTCTAACTTTAATGAGCTGTATCAGTCTCGGATTGCTGGTTTCGGCAATTGTCAAAAATGGCTCTCAAGCTAACAGTGCTTTACCTCTAATATTGCTACCTCAGATTATTTTCTCGGGAGTTTTGTTTAGGATGGAAGGTGTGGCGAGCAAGTTTTCTTGGTTGATGTTAAGTCGCTGGTCTGTGGGTGCTTACGGCTCTTTAGTTAATGTAAATTCCCTGGTTCCCGCGCCTACGACTTTGCCGGATGGGAGTACACTTCCCCAACCGTTTGAGCCTACTCATGTTTACGATCCGACGTGGCACAATCTGAGTTTAAATTGGGGGATTTTGTGCGTGCATATTTTCGTGTATTTGATGTTGACTCTGTGGTTGCAAAAGCGGAAAGATATTTTATAGCAGTTGACAGTTGACAGTTAAAAAGTTAATACCGTAGGGTGCGTCGCCATGAATCATCTGCTCGAAAAAGTGAAAAATTTCACAGCGACGCACCTTTGACAGTTGGCAGTTGACAGTTTAAACGAAGAAGGGCTAAAGCCCAACAACGTACCTCATCTTTGTGAGAACCGCTATACAAACAGTTTAAACGAAGAAGGGCTAAAGCCCAACAACGTACCTCATCTTTGTGAGAACCGCTATACAAACAGTTTAAACCAAGAAGGGCTAAAGCCCAACAACGTACCTCATCTTTGTGAGAACCGCTATACAAACAGTTTAAACCAAGAAGGGCTAAAGCCCAACAACGTACCTCATCTTTGTGAGAACTGCTATACAAACAGTTTAAACCAAGAAGGGCTAAAGCCCAACAACGTACCTCATCTTTGTGAGAACCGCTATAGTTAATGCTCAAAATCTGAGAATCAAATGTTAGTTAAAACCAACGCCTTAGTAGAAATTCCTGCATCACCGGAAATAGTCTTTGATTTTGTGACATCTCTGTCAAATCTGCCAAAAGTCTTTCGCGGATTCGGGCCGATTCCGGCAATTGTGAAAGCTGAAATGGCTGATGGTGGAGAGATGCGTGAAGGTGGCGTGCGGCGGATCGAAAATTCCGACGGTTCGGTGATTGATGAAGAAATGATTAGTTTCCAAAAGCCTGAAAGACAAAGCTATCGATTGGTTAGAGGGTTTAAGTTTCCGATTTCTCTACTGATTGAGTCTGGTGGCGGAGATTGGAAGTTTACTGCTACAGAAAAGGGAACTCGGATTGATTGGGAGTTTTACTTTATGCTGACTTCTCCGGTATTATATCCTGTGGGGTTGTTGTTGGTTCAGGTTTTTATGAACAAAGCTATGCAGCAGTGTTTAGACAATATTCAACAATTTTTGGCTAGCCAAAGCGAAGGGATTGTATGAATTATTGGCTGATGAAGTCGGAACCGGATGTTTATAGTATTGCGGACTTGCGGCGTGACAAATTTTCGATTTGGGATGGCGTTCGCAATTATCAAGCTCGCAATTTTATGCGGGAAATGAGTTTGGATGATTTAGTATTTTTTTACCATTCTAATACTAAAATTCCGGGAATTGTTGGGTTGGCGCGCGTGGTTGAAACTGGGATTGCTGACCCGACTCAGTTTGATGTGAATAGCGAGTATTATGATGCTAAATCTCAGCTTGATGCGCCTCGGTGGCAGACTGTGAGAGTTGAGTTTGTTGAGGAGTTTGCTAATTTAATATCTTTGGATGAACTGAAAGCAAAATTTAGTGCTGATGAGCTTTTGGTGGTGAGGAAAGGTAATCGCTTGTCGGTGATGCCGATATCTGAAAGTGCGGCGCAGAAGATTTTGAAGCTGAGGTAATTATAGATTAGTAGGGTGCGTCAGCCGATCGCCATTTTAGCAAAAATCGAGCAGATTAAAGCTGACGCACCCTACAATTATTAACTGGGGCGGGCACGGGGGCACCGCCCCTACAATACCCTAAATACCTGCCGCACAAACCGCCGCTCCAATTAACCCGACATTGCCATTCAAAACCAGGCGAACTGGTATCATTTCTAACAGCGAATCCATCCGACCTTTGTGGGTAAAAGCTCGCATAAAACTGCCTTCTAGAATCAGCGGCAAAATCTTCGCAGCGATGCCGCCGGCTACGTACAAACCGCCGTAAGGTAGAAGTGAAACAGCCATATTTCCGGCCACCGCACCGTAAGCTTCTACAAACATTTGCATTGTTTGTTCCGAAAGCTGATCGCACTTTTGGAGTGCAGCCGCCGCAATTATCGCCCCCGGATCGACGGTTTTCTCGCTTTTACCGATTTCCGACTCCCATTGAGCTATGGCTTCCCCCACCTCGGCTGATTCAGCGGCAAACTTGCGATCGCGCAAAAACTGGTAAATTGAAACAATCCCTTGTCCCGAAACTACACGCTCGATCGATATTCTTTGAATGTCATGTTTTGCTAACAAATATTTCAGCAATTCAAACTCCAACTCCGAGCGAGGAGCAAAGTCACCGTGTCCCCCTTCCGAAGAAAAAACCCTGATCCCATTTGCTTCGGGAATTGCAAAACAATGTCCCAAACCTGTACCCGCACCAATCACAGCAATTGGATCGTGCTGACTGGGTTTTCCTACTTGCAAGGTGTGTATATCTGTAGCTTCCAAACCACACACGCCGTAACCAACCGCTACAAAATCATTAATCAAACTAACACGGGAGATTCCTAATTCTTCTTCCAGACGCTTTGCATCCAGCAGCCAAGGCAAATTAGTCAGTTTGGCGCTGTTGTTGACTACTGGGCCTGCGATCGCAAAACAAGCTTTTTCAGGCTGCGGTGCTAAATCGAGTTTTGTAGCAGCTTCCGTCAAAAACTGTTGAACTATCGGCACTAAATCGGGAAACTCCCCGCTTGGATATCGAAACTCGTAAAGAGCATTCATTGCACCATCAGCAGTCCTTTCTACCAAGCGCAAAATTGTCTTAGTTCCCCCAATATCGCCCGCTAATAATAATGCCATAAACCTCCGATAAAACAGTTGACAGTTGACAGTTGACAGTTGACAGTTGACAGTATTGTCCACTGTTAAACCAATAATTTTTAGGTTGGATCCAGCGAAGCGTAGGGTTCACTTCGTTGTACCTCACATCTTGCATCATTGTCAGCAAAAGGCTTGTTGAGAATGGTGCAACATCTCAGTTCTACCCAACCTACTTATCACTATTAACAACTATAGATCCCTGACCCCGCGATCGAGAAACGGTTTGATTTGGCTACTATTTAACTGTCAACTGTCAACTGTCAACTGTCAACTGCCAACCAAGCCCGCAACACTTCGGCCACAGTCCAAGCTTGAGCCGTGCAGCCCCGGGGCGAGTGGGGGGCGTCGCCCTCAAAAATTTCGCCGAGACTGCCAACTCCGCCAGCCGTTATATGATGTGCCATCGGTGCCAGGAATTGGCGAGCTTGTGCTGGGTCTTTGTATACGTGCAAGTGCGCCAAGACAAACGGGCCGATCAGCCAGCCCCATGCTGTGCCTTGGTGATAGGCGCTGTCGCGCTGCAATTGGTCGCCCTCATAGGCGCCGCGATACTGCGGGTGTTGCGGCGAGAGGCTCCGCAGGCCGTGGGAAGTGAGAAGCCCCCGAGCGCAGGCGTCTACGACGGCGCGGCGCTGCACGGGCGTGAGTAACGGTGTATAACGGGTTTCCTGGCGCTTGCCCTCGTACCCAGGAATCGAGTCCAGGGGCAGGGAAACGGCGAATATTTGGTTGGGGCGCAGGGAAATGTCGTTGCCGTCGGGGCCGTCGAGAACGTCGTAGCAGTAACCGGTTGAGTCGTTCCAGAAGCGATCGAATCCGGTGGCGGTACGATCGCCCAACTGCTGGTATTCATGGTGAGGCTTGCCCAGTTTTCGAGCAAAACTTGTCATTGCTTGCACGGCATTGTACCAAAGCGCGCTAAGTTCGATCGGCTTACCGATCCGAGGAGTCACCACCCAATCGCCGATTTTCGCGTCCATCCAAGTCAGTTGCACGCCGCTTTCCCCCGCGTAGACTAAACCGTCGTCAGGATCGACGCGGATGTTATACCGAGTTCCGTTTACGTGCCAATCCACAATCTCACATAGTGTCGGCCAGAGTTCCGCCAAAAGTTCGTCGTCTCCGGTGCAATCGCAGTAAGCGCGAACCGCCTCAAAGTACCACAGCGTGGCGTCTGCGGTGTTGTATTCCGGAGCGCCCCCGGCATCCGGGAAGCGGTTTGGCAGCATTCCCCGATCGACATACCGTGCAAATGTTCGCAAAATCGATCGGGCAATTTCCCACCGCCCGGTACAGATTGTGAGACCCGGCAGGGCGATCGTCGTATCGCGCCCCCAGTCGCTGAACCAGGGATATCCGGCGATAATCGTTTTACCCTCGGGTTCCTTTGGTAGCGGGCGGTTGACGATAAATTGGTCGGCTGCTAGCACTAACTGCTCGATCCAGTCGGGAGATTCGCTCGCTTTTGGCCATTTTTGCAGCAATTCTCGATCGCCCGCTTGGCGCAATTCTAAAGCCGCATCGCCGTTGAGTTCAGCATTTTTCTCCGTACTCGCGATCAATGTGAGAGATTGTCCTGGTGCGATCGCGAAGTGAAAAGTCGCCGCGTGCAAGTGATCCTCGCAGTAGTCCAACCCGCGCCGCTGTTCGGCTGCCAAATTAAATCCGTAGTGCCAATTGTATAAGGGCGTAGAGACTCGAAATTTAGCCTCTGGAGTAGCATCTGTCAGCAGGTACAGGGGTGCGGCTCCGTCAAAAGCCGTCACGCAAACCCCTTGTGTCAAAGTTTCCAGACTCACAGGCCAGTCGCCCGCGCTTGTCATGTGGTGGTAGTCGCGGTAGTTGACTAGGGCTTTGACTGCGATCGCGATCGGTTGTGAGGCGCGGTGCAAGCGGTATTGAATATATGTTGTGTTAGCACCTTGCTGCATCCAAATCCGCTTGGACAGGATAGCGTCGGCGAGGGCATACCTCCAAACAGGCGTCGTACCTTCGAGGTGGAAGCTTTCGATGCAGTTGTAGCCGTGGGGTTCGATCGTACTGTCGGCCCAGCGGTTGGTATAAAGCGGGTAGGCGCGATCGGCATACACGGCCGTCTCGTCTAGCTTGGCGAGCATCAAAGTCCGTGCCAGCGGGGGTTTGAGCGCTGCAACCAGCAGCCCGTGATAGCGGCGGGTGAGGAGATTTGCGATCGTCCCGCTAGCATAACCGCCGATTCCGTTTGTCACCAACCACTCGCGAGACTCCGCCGAGTCGAGATTGCAGCAGATTTCCCGTCCAAAAGCAATAACCATAGGATACACGCTCGCGCTGATTTGCTATCTACCTTTAGGTATATTCTAGACCTTATAAACCAGAAATATTAACTCTGGCAGGTGGCCAAGAATGGCGATCGCTAAGGATGCAGATTCATGCTCTAATTTATACATAACGAACCGCTACTTTTGCCCCAGCGATAATTCTAACCGTTGCTCTGTCTCAAGTTAGTTGTTTGTAATTTTAAGTAATCTTACCATCAGAGGCGCTCTCACCTCAAGAACACAGCATTTGATTGCGTCCCAAGGGCGATCGCACAACCAACCTATTTTATAAGGAGAACAACTCAAAGTGAAGATAGGAGCAAATTACCTCGGCAACAACCAATGTGAGTTTACAGTTTGGGCGCCCACAATCACACAAATATCAGTCCAAATTGTTTCCCCAGAGCCACGCCAGATACCCATGCAACAATCCGCAGAAGGTTACTGGCAAACCACCGCTACAGACATCGCACCAGGAACTCTTTATACCTACCAGCTCGAAGGAAAAATTGACCGACCAGACCCGGCATCAAAATATCAACCCCAAGGCGTCCACGCCCCCTCGCAAGTAATAGATCAAAATGCCTTTGCTTGGACAGACAAAAATTGGCAAGGCGTGCCACTGTCGGAAATGATTATCTACGAACTGCACGTCGGCACATTCACCCAAGCCGGAACATTTGAAGCAATAATTCCCCAACTCAAAAAACTCACAGAATTGGGGATTAATGTCATCGAAATTATGCCAGTTGCCCAATTCCCAGGCGATCGCAACTGGGGATACGACGGCGTATATCCCTACGCCGTTCAAAACTCCTACGGCGGCCCAGAAGGCTTCAAAAAACTCATCAACGCCTGCCACGAACACGGCATCTCAGTAATACTCGATGTCGTTTACAACCACCTCGGCCCCGAAGGAAACTACCTCCGCGACTTCGGCCCCTACTTTACCTCAAAATACGGCTCGATTTGGGGAGACCCCCTCAACTTCGACGACGCCTACAGCGACGGCGTCCGCAACTACTTTATTCAAAACGCCCTCTACTGGTTTCGAGACTATCACATCGACGGTCTGAGATTAGATGCAATTCAAGCAATATTTGAAGTAGGTGCCAGACCGTTTTTGCAAGAACTCTCCGACGCCACCGCCGAGATTTCCCAAGAAATCGGCAGGAAACTTTACTTAATCGCAGAAAGTGACTTAAACGATGTCCGCACAGTACGTCCCAAAGAACTCAGCGGTTTCGGATTAGACGCCCAGTGGTGCGACGATTTCCACCACGCACTGCACGCCTTGCTCACCGGAGAAAATGACCGCTACTACCAAGACTTTGGCAAGTGCGAACACCTAGAAAAATCCTTCAAAGAAAGCTTTGTTTACTCCGGGCAGTATGCACCTCACAGAAAGCGAAAACACGGCAATTCTGTCAAAGATGAACCGGGCGAAAAATTTCTGGTATTTTCCCAAACCCACGACCAAATCGGCAACCGGATTTTAGGAGACAGACTCTCGCAAATAGTGGACTTTGAAGCGCTGAAACTCGCAGCCGGTACAGTTTTGATTTCTCCCTACATTCCCTTCTTATTTATGGGAGAAGAATACGGAGAAACAACGCCGTTTCTGTACTTTGTTTCCCACTCAGATCCTGACTTAATTGAAGCGATTCGCAAAGACAAGCAACAAGAATTTAAAGCTTTTGAAGACAGAGGCGAATTTCAAGACCCCCAGAGTCCTGAGAGCTTCCAAAAGTGCAAGTTAAACTGGGAAAAATCAACAGCAGGAAAACACAAAATCCTCTGGGAATGGCACCAACATTTGATTCAAATGCGGCGAACAATTCCCGCCCTGAAAAAACTCGACAAAAACAATCTAGAAGTTTCCAGCATTGAAGCAGAAAAAATCTTGTTTCTCCGTCGGTGGACAGATAACAGCCAGATATTCTGCATCCTGAACTTCAACAAGCAAGAGGTCGCTGTTACGCCCGGACTTCCCCAAGGCAATGGTCACAAAATTTTAGACTCTGCTGATGTAAAATGGATGGGTTCAGGTTCTAGCTTGCCTGAAAACATCAATTCGCAGCAAGAATTGACTGTTAAACCGCAGAGTTTCGCACTCTACGAATTAATCAATTAAACCAATAGGGCTAAAGCCCAACAACGTACCTCTTCTTTCTGAGAACCGCTATAGCTCGCGTCCAGCCACTGTTTGCGTAATTTCTGTCAACTACCCGATCGACTAATCAATCAGGAGTAAAATCAAGATGATGAGAATTCCCACAACCACTTATCGGATTCAATTTCATGCAGGTTTTAACTTTGAAGCCGCTAAACAAATCCTCAGCTATCTGGAAGAATTAGGAATTACCGACCTTTACGCCTCACCGATATTCAAAGCCAGAAAAGGCAGCAGTCATGGATACGATGTGGTTGACTCAAATCAAATCAATCCTGAATTGGGAACATCAGAAAACTTTGAAGCCCTCACCTACGAAATCAATAAACTGAACATGGGATGGCTGCAAGATATTGTTCCGAACCACATGGCTTACGACACTCAAAATTTGTTGCTGTTAGACGTATTAGAACACGGGCCGGATTCCGACTATTTCGATTACTTCGATATTGAATGGAATCACGCTTACGAACATCTCAGAGGTCGAGTGCTGGCTCCGCTGCTGGGCAATTTTTATGGCGAGTGTCTGGAAAATGGCGAGATTCAACTCAAATACAGCGAAATTGGGCTAACTATCAATTACTACAGCTTACAATTGCCTGTAAAAATTGAATCTTATGCTAGTTTTATCGGTCATAATTTGGGGCATTTAGGCAGGGAATTAGGCAGGCGCCATCCAGATTTTATCAAGTTCTTGGGGATTCTTTATCTAATTAAGAATACACCTTCTGAAGCTAAAGGTAAAGCCAGATACGATCAGATAGCTTTTGTCAAAGGGCTGCTGTGGGAACTCTACAATCAAAATCCCATCGTCCAGGAATTTATTGATGAAAATATCAATTTCTTTAACGGAGAAAAAGGCAATCCAGAAAGCTTTAATTTGTTAGATAGTTTACTCTCCGAGCAATTTTATCGTCTCTCTTTCTGGAAAGTGGGCGCCGAAGAAATCAACTACCGCAGGTTTTTTACTGTCAACGAACTGATTTCGGTAAAAGTTGAAGAGATTAAAGTTTTCCACAAAAACCACGCTCTGATCTTCGACATGGTAGACGAGGGAAAGTTTACCGGATTGAGAATCGACCACATCGACGGACTTTACGACCCCACAGAATATTTGAAACGGCTCCGCGAGAGAGTTGGAGACACTTACATTACTGTGGAAAAGATTCTGGAACACGAGGAAGATTTACCGTCCTATTGGCCGATTGAGGGAACCAGTGGCTACGACTTTTTGAACTACGTAAACGGCGTTTTTTGTCGGTGCGATCGCGAACAGCAATTTAGCGAAATTTATCAGAGATTTACTCGCTTGAATGTTCCTTACGAACAGTTGTTTTTAGATAAAAAAGGGCTGATTGTTGAGAAAAATTTGGCGGGAGATGTAGACAATCTGGCTCAGCTTTTGAAGAATATTTCCGGTCAATCCCGACAGGGAAATGACTTTACTCGTCCGGGTTTGGAAAAAGCGCTGGCTGCGGTTTTGACGATTTTTCCAGTGTACAGAACTTACATTAATCAAGACGGTTTGCGAGAGTCCGATCGCATTTACGTCAAATATGCGATCGCCCACGCCAAAGAATTAGTACCGCGACTCCTCAAAGAACTGAAATTTATCGAAACGGTGCTGTTACTGGAAGAAGAAGAAACCCTCACAGCCGAACAAAAAGAGGAGCGCAGGCACTTTGTCATGAAACTACAGCAGTTGACAGGCCCCCTGATGGCCAAAGGCGTTGAAGACACGTTGCTATACGTCTACTATCGCCTTTTATCCCTCAACGAAGTCGGAGGAAACCCCAGTCAGTTCGGCGTTTCGCTGGCGGATTTTCACGAGTTCAACAAGCAGCAGCAAGTAGCTTGGCCTCACAAAATGAATGCTACAGCTACCCACGATACCAAACGCGGCGAAGATGTGCGAGCTAGACTTAATGTTTTGTCAGAAATTCCTGAGGAATGGGAACAACAAGTCAGGTCTTGGAGAGAGGTAAACTCTTCTAAAAAAGTCAACTTTGTGAATCGAATGGTTCCCGATACTAACGACGAATACTTCTTGTATCAAACTCTGCTCGGCAGTTTTCCATTTGAGGAAATTGAAAACACTGATTATGTTACTCGCGTCAAAGATTATGCGATCAAAGCCGTCCGCGAAGCAAAAGTTTATACAGCTTGGCTGAGACCTGATAACGACTACGAAACTGGGTTTATGACCTTTATCGATAGCGTTCTCGAACCTTCAGAACAAAATCAGTTTTTCAAGAAATTTTTACCTTTCTGGAAAAAAGTAGCTGATTACGGAATTTTCAATTCTTTATCTCAAACGCTGCTAAAAATTACGGCACCTGGGGTTCCTGACATTTATCAAGGCACGGAATTTTGGGATTTAAGCCACGTCGATCCAGATAACCGCCGTCCAGTGGATTTTGACCGCCGAATTGAGGTTTTGCGGGAAATTAAACAGCAAGCTGAGACGGATATTTTGCAACTGGTTGAAGATTTGATTGCGACGCGGGAAGATGCTAGAATTAAGTTGTTTTTGACGGCAAGAGTCCTAGAAGCTAGAAAAAAATACTTGCAAGTTTTTCAATCTGGCGATTATCAACCACTGCACGCAGTTGGCACTTTTAAAGATAACGTGATTGCTTTTGCTCGCAAATTTGAAGATACTACAGTTATTGCGATCGCTCCTCGATACTTGACGGGAATTGTGAAACCGGAAGAAATGCCGATCGGCAAACAAGTCTGGAAAGATACTAATCTGGAATTGTCGGATAAAATGCCGTCGGTTTGGAAGGATGCGATTACCAATCAGCCTGTTGAAAGTAACGGTAAGCTGGCCATTGGTGATGCTCTCAGCTACTTTCCCGCAGCTTTGTTGATTAGTCAGTAGTCAGTTGACTGTTGACGGTTGACGGTTGACAGTTGACTGTTGTCATTAGGCGAATTGGTTTTTTATAGCGACAGTGATATGTTCAAACCTGTCCCTGTCGCTTGGTTGTTGGGGTTAAAATAATAGCCAGTAAAAGTCAACTCGACTAATCATATCGTGTCCGGTCGATTGACCGCGATAATATCCGTTCGTAGTGCGGACTGAAGTCCGCAGCATATTGCGGACTGAAGTCCGCACTACGAACAGTTGTTTGTTATAGCGATCGACCGGACATGATGTGGCAAATTCAGATATATACTCCAATACGGTTTACTTAAGGGTTGGGAGGCTTTAAAATATTAAAAACAGGAGGATTAGTTTTTATTCCAGTACCTCTGTGTTTAACTTTTTTGGATTTAAACTTTGAAACAGGTTTTTTGACAACTCT
>NZ_JAAFKG010000086.1 GCF_013299185.1 Microcoleus sp. bin48.metabat.b7b8b9.023
AGTAGGTCATCAAATTTGTAGAAACCGAAGAATCCTATACTTCAAAAACTTCTTTTCTTGATGCTGACGAACTGCCTAAATTCGGCGAAAAACCCGAAGGGTGGAAAGCTTCGGGAACCAGAATTAAACGTGGATTGTATCGGACTGCGAAGGGATGGCTAATTAATGCAGACTGCAATGGGTGTGCAAATATTGGTCGTAAAGTAGCAACAATGCTTGGATTGGATCTAAGTGGAGTTGGTAGAGGTGATTTGTCAGCACCTATAAGACTTAAATTGTGGTCTTGTGAATCCCCTCGCCTTTAGGCATGGGGAGATGTCAAGTAGGTTGGGCCTGACGGAGAGAACCCGTACCTGAAGTAGTCTCAGACAATCGCCATCAAAGCCCGTACACTTTTCGGACGACAACCTCTTGGGAAATTATGACGCTCAAAACCTTTATTGGGAGTTGCCATTGCGGCGCAGTTCGATTTGAAGCCGACATCGACTTGAACTTGGGCACAAACAAATGCAACTGTTCGATATGCACGAAAACGCGGAATTGGAACGCCATCATCAAGCCCAACGCATTCCGATTGCTATCGGGCGATCGCGATTTGAGCGACTACCAGTTCAATACAAAGACTGGACATCATCTTTTTTGCAAGCACTGCGGCGTGCGCTGCTTTGCACGCGGACACCACGAACAGATTGGCGGTGACTATGTTGCAGTGCAATTGGCCGCCCTCGATAACGCCGATCCAACGGAACTCATTGAAGCGCCCATTCGATTTTCTGATGGCCTCCACAACAACTGGGATGCGCCTCCAGCCGAGACAAGGCATCTATAGAACCCATTTGAGATCTAAAAGGCTGCAAGCCTTTTAACCATCAGCCTAATCAAACAAAGATTTATCGGCTCTCCTGGCGATCGCGCGATCGATCCAGCTTATATGCCTTAGGGTAAAGGTTTGTGGGAAGTTTTTATCCCGATCGATACAGTTTCCCGCAAATCCCAGACAGCCATAGCGATCGCACGCCCCCAACAGTCCTTAAATTGACACCAACGCCCACGGCCCACTCGCTACACAGAGGGTCAGTTAGAAAAGCGGCAAGCCTTTTTCCCGAAGATCCCCCTTTCGGATAAGATCAGATACGCAGCAACCAATGCCGTGTTTTACCCTAGTCTGACGACACAGGGTTTTTATACTTACTGGAGTTTTTTATGAGTCAAGACGACATTTTTGCCAGAGTCAAGAAAATTGTGGCCGATCAACTGGAAGTCGATCCGAGCGAAGTCAAGCCAGAAGCTAACTTTGCTAACGATTTAGGAGCAGATTCCTTAGATACAGTCGAGCTGGTCATGGCCTTGGAAGAAGAGTTTGATATTGAAATTCCCGACGAAGCAGCCGAAGCAATTACCACGGTTCAAGCTTCTGTAGATTTCATCAGCAGCAAACTTGCAGCTCCAAAAGCATAAAATACCTGTCTTTTCCCCTAAGAGGAGAGAAGTTAAAAAACTAACAACTCCTCTTTTGTTCTGCGTTCTGGGTGTTTAATTTTTTGAAACTGAAATCATGACAAATTTAGAGCGTAAGCGCGTTGTTATCACGGGTCTCGGCGCGATTACACCGATCGGCAATACCTTGTCTGAATATTGGGACGGTTTGCTGGCCGGGAAGAATGGCATCGGCCCGATCACCTTGTTCGATGCGTCGCGGCACGACTGCCGGATTGCTGGAGAGGTGAAGGGTTACGACCCTCACGAGTATTTAGAGCGCAAGGAAGCAAAGCGGATGGATCGCTTTGCTCAATTTGGGGTATCAGCGAGCAAACAAGCTCTGGCTGATGCGAAGTTTGAGATTAACGACCTGAACGCAGAACAGGTGGGTGTCATTCTTGGCACCGGCATTGGTGGCCTGAAGGTTTTAGAAGACCAACAAGAGATCTATTTGACTCGCGGCCCCGATCGATGCAGCCCGTTTATGATTCCCATGATGATTGCGAATATGGCCGCAGGCCTGACGGCGATTCAAACGGGCGCCAAGGGGCCGAACTCTTGCACGGTGACAGCCTGCGCTGCCGGCTCAAACGCGGTGGGCGATGCGTTTCGCCTAGTTCAGGGCGGTTACGCGCAAGCCATGATTTGCGGCGGTACCGAAGCGGCGGTAACTCCTTTGTGTGTGGCGGGTTTTGCTGCGGCGAGGGCGCTTTCGACTCGCAATGATGACCCGACTCATGCTTGCCGTCCGTTCGATCGCGATCGCGATGGTTTTGTCGTCGGCGAAGGTGCTGGCATTCTGCTTTTAGAAGAAATGGAACACGCTTTGGCACGAGGGGTCAGAATTTACGCAGAAATCGTCGGCTACGGTTTAACCTGCGATGCGTATCACATGACATCCCCAGTACCGGGGGGCGAAGGTGCATCCCGGGCGATCGCTTTAGCCCTCAAGGATGCAGGTTTGACGCCGGATCGAGTGAGCTATATCAACGCTCACGGCACGAGTACGCTTCCTAACGATTCTACGGAAACGAAGGCAATTAAGAAGGTTTTGGGAGAAAGCGCTTACAAAGTAGCAATTAGTTCTACCAAGTCCATGACCGGCCATCTTTTGGGCGGTTCTGGGGGAATTGAGGCGGTGGCAACTGTAATGGCGATCGCCAACGATAAAGTCCCGCCGACAATCAATCTAGAAAATCCCGATCCTGAGTGCGATTTGGACTATGTTCCCCATACCAGTCGCGATCTAAAAGTTGACGTAGCGCTGTCGAATTCCTTTGGATTCGGCGGCCACAACGTGACACTGGCATTCAAGAAGTTTGTGCAGTAACGGACAATTTGAAAGTCGAGAGTTAAAAGGTGAAAAATCAATTTTTCACCTTTGTAGGGTAGGCATCTTGCCTGCCCTAACTTTCTGAAGTATAACCGGAGCGATCGTATGAATCAACCAATTATTCGATTTCTGACAACCAAGAATTATAAAAATTTACACCTAGATCCATCTGTAAATTTAAACAACCTTAATATATTTATCGGCTCAAACGGTTCAGGCAAAAGCAATTTCATTAGTTGTTTAAAATTTTTAAAAGATTGCCTAATTGCTATGCCCGACGAAAATCGAGGCGTGAGTAGTTTTGAGGATGCTATTTCTAAATTTGGTGGCGATAAAATCTTAGATGTCAATGTTGAAAGTCCAGCAAAAGTCAGTATTGCTTACTGTTTTTCGCAAATTAACCAAACTGGTAATCTTCAAAAAGACAGCGCAATTCTTGATTTCAAACTTTATATCGATCGACAAAAAGTAAGGGCGAGCCTCTCTGAAGAATATCTGTATGGCGGAGAAGATTTGCAGGAAACTTCTTCCAGCAAGCAACCTTTCTATTACTATGAATTACATGAAAGAGAATTAGGGCAAGGCTTTTTATATGTTAACAATTCTCCCGGTCAAGAGTCAACTCAGGTTCAACTTTTAGATAACATTCCTACAAATTCTTTGGGTTTATTGACAATTCCTATACTCCTTGAAAATAGTCAATTTCCCCCAGAAAATACACCCGTTTACAAAATTAGAAGAGAATTAATTGAATTTATTTCAAAATGGCAATTTTATAATGCCAATAACATGAATTTGAATTTAATTAGAACCGTAGAGCCTAAAATAGGTGGAAGTGATATTTACCTATCTGCATCTGGAGATAATCTGCCCTTAGTTTTGGAGAATTTAAGCCACAATATCGACTTTGAAGATAGCCTGAACGAGGCGATGAAATCGATATTACCAAAAACTCGTCGCCTTAGACCTGTACGTTCTGGTCGCTTATCTCTCACTGTAGAATGGCATTTTGAAGGTATCAAAGAAGCATTTTACCTTAATGAAATGTCAGATGGAACAGTAAGGATGCTTTGTTGGGCAACTATCTTACATTCTCCACTGCTTCCTTCTTTGATAGTCATTGATGAACCGGAATTAGGATTGCACGTATCGTGGATGCCAATTTTAGCTGAGTGGATTAAAAAAGCTGCGAGAAAAACTCAGATAATTATTACCACCCATAGCCCCGACCTTTTAGATCACTTTACCGATCGTTTAGAAAATGTTCTTTGTTTTTATTCTGAAAATAGAACGCATTTCTCAGTCAAATCTCTTTCAAAAGAAATGCTGGAACAAAAACTTGAAGAGGGATGGCAATTAGGCGACTTATATCGTGTTGGCGATCCCAGTATTGGAGGATGGCCGTGGTAGTGTGGGTTTTCTCTGGTGGCGGTGAATCTGAGGTTAGAGGATTAATTCCTTTTTTAGAAAAAACTTTTCCAGGGTGTATTTTTATACGAAAAACACCAGTTCGTCAAAAACCTGGCCCTAAACCTAATAAAGCAGGTAGTTATGGAAGAACCGGTCAAAGCTTAATCGAGCAAATCAAGCAAGAATTGCCGATCGCCTTAAAAGCAGAACCAAATAAATGCGACTTGATTTTAGTTTTCGATGATTTGGATTGTCGCGATTCTCAGACACAAAAATCCAAAATATTGTCAGAGATATCAAAAATACGAGAATGTGCTGACATCGAAAAATTTGTTGGGTTTGCGGCACCAGAAATCGAAGCTTGGATTATTGCTGATTGGAATAATTCAATAGCTAAACATCCAGATTTTCGAGGCCGACACCAATGGATGCGTTGGTGGCTGAGTCAAGAAAAAAATGTTCCTTTTGATAATCCCGAATCATTTAGTGAATACGATCGTAAAAAAGATTGCTGTCAAGACAAGCTATCAGACACATTAATTGAGTCCACAACCGTTAAAAATACCGTTGAAGATGAAGATAGCAGCAATGGCGATCGACGACCACCCTTTAGCAATGTCGATAGACCACGCTTTTCTAAAGGAGATCATACTCCTTCGCTCTTGAGAAAAATCGACCCAAATGAAGTCCAGAAAAAATGTCCGTTATTTCGCGAACTCTATAACAAGCTCAATAATTTTTGTCGTTCTTCTTAGCCTATTCTCCCCGTGACAACTCCAAGCGATATCGGTACAAAGCCACAGGATGCCCCCCAGCAGCAAAATAATCCGGGTCTTGTGGCGACAAATAAATCGCTGTCACCTGATCCGCTACAATTTTTTTACTCCCAGAAGATCCATTTTCCCCGCTTCCAATCACTCGATAAGCCGTTGTTGTTTCCACTTCGTTTAAATAAATATCAGTCTCGCCCCGAAACACCTGCTGAGAAATTTCTGTAGATACAAACTCCCGAGGATTCGGCGTTTCTGTGCCGCGACTGGTGACAATCGAGATCAGTTGGCGATCGCCCTTGAGTATGGTAATCTGACGGTTGGGATTGTTCGGATCGACTTTCACCGAAAGTACGCCACCGTTGCCTAAATAGGCTTTGGCGATGTTTAAACCGTTAAAATTGCGATCGGCTACAATTTTAGGAGCTTTTTTAGATATATAATTAGAAATTAAGCCAATATTTTTTTCAGGTTGAAATCGAACTTTAAACAATACTGGCTGCTGCAAATACTGGCGGTTTTTTTCAAATCCAGGCGTGACAATATTTGGGGCTAAAGGAGATGCTAAATCTATTAAAGTGCTGGCAGCATTCCAACTGCCAGCCATCCAGTCTGGATACACTAAATCTCCCTTAGCTGCGCCGATGGGAGGCTTGCTATCCCAATTGGGAAAACTGGAAATGCGATCGCCCAAAACCCCCGCCCTCGCACCGCCACCCCACAGCAACACCAGTAAAACCAGACAAAAACCCCAAATTACCTTCATACCAAATTACATTCACACAGCTAACTTTATATTTTTCTCTAATTCGTTCGTAGTGAGGACTTCAGTCCTTCTTTTTGCGGACTGAAGTCCTCACTACGAACCTTTTTTGTCTGTTGGTTTTAAATTGCCTCAACTGGTGTAGGTTCCCAAACCTCCCCGTATTTTTCCTTCAATTCGTGCCAGTTTTCCACCTGTCCTGGTTCGTATTCACCAGGTTTTCCCCACTGCAAAAACGCGCTCAACGCAGCATCATTTTGCTCGTCCAGAAAACGAATTGCATAAGTTGTAAAATTGCCTCTTTTTGCCTCGCCAGTCTCAAATTTCACTTGTTTAATTTTGTCCATATTTAGATGGAACTCAAATATTTCGGCGTGCATATTTGCATATTTTCCCTTGGGCAACTCTGCATAAAACAGCTTGTGAATTGAACCGCGCACTTCCAGTACAGCGGCGCTGCTAGTCACGATCAAACGCAGCGTTCCCAATTTTTCGCAAGCTTCTAAGAATTCTTTCAGGTTAGGCATAATTTAATTTGGGAATTGGGAATTGGGAATTGGGCATGGGGCATGGGGCATTGGGCATTAGGGCATTGGAAATTAGAACCAGTAACCAATAACAACCAATGACAACTGTCAACTGTCAACTGTCAACTGTCAACTGTCAACTAAGAGGGCAGGCCCGCACCATCCACTGCCCCTACAACTGTCAACTGTCAACTATCAACTGACTACTGACTATTTTTCGTGCAATTCGTAAGCAGCGACAATCCGCTGTACTAGCGGGTGTCTCACCACATCTGACTGATTGAATTCACAGAAAGCAATGCCTTCAACGTTACCCAGAATTTTTTGGGCAACTGACAGTCCCGACTGTTGGTTTGGTGGCAAATCTGTTTGAGTGATATCGCCCGTCACTACCATTTTCGATCGAAAGCCCAGACGAGTCAACACCATTTTCATCTGAGCAGGTGTTGTATTTTGAGCTTCGTCCAAAATGACGAAAGCATTGCTGAGAGTACGCCCTCGCATATAAGCTAAAGGAGCTACTTCGATTAAGCCTCTTTCCATTAAATCGGCCATTTTTTCGGGGTCGATTATTTCTTGGAGGGCGTCGTATAGCGGGCGCAAATAGGGATCGACTTTTTGTTGCAAATCTCCTGGCAAAAATCCTAATTTTTCCCCTGCTTCTACGGCGGGCCTGGTTAAAATCAGTCGTTCGTACTGCTTGCTTAACAGTGCTTGCACTGCGAAAATAGCTGCTAGAAATGTTTTTCCAGTACCAGCGGGGCCGATGCAAAATGTTAAGTCGTGGGTGCGTACTGCTTGGACGTACTGCCGCTGTTTGAAGGTTTTGGCTCTTATTTCTTCGCCGCGGCGGGTTTTGGCGAGTACGTCTCGTTGCAAGTCTTGCAAATCTTCTTGGCGGTTGGTATCCAATGCGTAGCGCGCTGTTTGGATTTCTACTCCGGTGATGGTTTTGCCGGATTTCCAATAGTCGGAGAGCGATCGCACTAATTTATGACACAATTCTACTTGAGTTTTTGTGCCGGAAATCAGCAGTTCTTGCCCTCGCATTACGAGGTTGGCGCCGGTTTGCTTAGAGATAATTTTCAAGTTTTCTTCTTGATTGCCAGCCAGCGACATAGCGCTTTGATTGCTCGGTAACTCTATTGTTAGTTTTTCAGTCATGCCAGCATGAGCTCCTCCAAGTAAGTAATTAAAAGTTAACAATCAGCTTTGTTTTACGAACAAAAAGACGCCCGGTACTAGATTTTACCTAGTATCTAAGGCGTCTTTTCTGTTTAAATCGCAAATGAGTTTGGTGCTTGAGGCACAAATCAAATCTCCCTTCTTTGAAGTCAGGCAACTTTAGATTTTAGATTTTAGATTTTAGATTTTAGATTTTAGATTTACCCGATCCCGCTGAGATTTTAGATTTAAAATTTTACATTTTTGTCCGATCGCAAAACTGGCAATCTCAAATCAAACAGGGTTTGTAACACAAAGTCTACAACAGGCAATCTAAAATCTAAAATTGTCTCTCATAAAAACACTCGGTAAGTGGGAAACGAGCGAGTCTTTAGACCTGAGAGGAAAACTCCAAGAGCGATTTCAATCGCCTTGAATCCCCCTTGCGGGGTAGAGGGGTATGGTTGCCCCTCTGTGGAGATATGGTTGTCTCCGAATCCCTTTCGGGTAATGTTAGCTTCGCCAATGTTATAAGAGCTTGAGAGACCTGCAACACTGCCTCAGTGACTTTAAGACTGTTTAATTGCAGATGACAGAGCAAGGAACTAGCTTCGCATTCGCTTGGTGTCGTGACTCAAATAACGTAGTCAGTTAAGACTTAGGCTGGTCAGTACAGCTTGCAATTTCTTACAAGCTCAGTCTCTTTAGAGCTGAGTTACTGACTCAGCAGAACAGTTAATAACCGGGAGTATTTCTGCTCGTTCTAAACGTAGGTGTGTTAGTACGGCGAGGTTGTTCTCTCGGGGTTCTGCTAGGTAAGGGAGTCGGCGACGGAGGCCCACTCCGAGGTCGGAAGTCTCCCCCATCGCGCCTACCGCGATCCGGACGATCGCGATCCGGACGATCGCGATCCGGACGATCGCGATCGCCCCTAGGTAGCCCGGAGTTGCGATCGCCTGCTTCGCCATCGTATATATCTAAGTACAGCGACTGACCCGCCGTTTGCGCCACCGCTTCGAGGGTAGTTCTTATTGCCTGAATATTGCGTCCGCCCCTACCGTAAACCCGCCCTTTATCGGGATCTTCAAAAGCGAGTCGAACCCAGACCCGGGATTGGCGCGGGTGCAGTTCGCAATCAACTCGCAAAGAGCCGGGCGACTCTAAAAAAGACCCAATTAAAAACTTAACCAGTCCAGCATAGTTGGGACTAGCTGACTGCTGCTGTGCTGGATTCAACGTTGGCTCCGGCTCCGACTTGTTCAAATACATTCGCTTTTCTCAGGATGTCACGCACGGTGTCAGTTGGCTGAGCGCCTTCTTGCAGGCGCTTGACAATCGCTGGAACATCCAGCCTGGTTTCATTATTTCTGGGGTTGTAGAAGCCGAGTTCTTCTAGGGGACGGCCGTCGCGGCGGGTAGAGCTGTTCATCGCTACAATCCGGTAGCTGGTCTCGCGTTTTTTCCCGTATCTCTTCAATCGCAGTTTGATCATCTTCTTGCACAATAGTCCTATCCCAATTGTGACATACTCTATGCGCGAAATCTCATATTATGCTGTGGGGCATCGGCCTTCCCAGGGCATCGGGCATCGGCCTTCCCAGGGCATCGGGCATCGGCCTTCCCAGGGCATCGAGCATCGGGCATCGGGCATCGGGCATCGGGCATCGGGCATCGGGCATGAATCTGCCAACTGTCAACTGTCAACTGACGTTAACCTCCGAGCAAAATATCGCTGCGATTTGCTGCCCCCAAAGCAGGTTTAGCGCCGTCAATGTGCGGTGTAATTGCTAGCGGCAGGGCCGGTGCAGTACCCCACTGCTGCACCAATTTTTGCAGAAATATATCTTGCTGCGCTCTCAAAGAGTCCCAATCGGTGCCGCGATTAATAATTGCAAACCAAACTAAACCCCGATCGCGCGTGGGTATGGCTCCAGCCAAAGCAATCACCGTATCTAAGGTACCTGTTTTCACCACAGCCGACGGCGGAATGTGCCGGTGTTCCAAAGTTCCTTTATCGCGCCCGGACACCGGAAACAAGTCAGCAACAGTTAGCCCCGTAGTCTGAAGGTTGCGCGCGATCGCCTGCATCATCCCGCAAGCAGCCCTCGGAGACATCCGATTTTCCACTCCCAATCCCGAACCGTTAATTAATTGAAGTTCCGCCGCCGGCACCCCCGCCGCCCAAGTCGCTTGCTGCTGCACTATTTTGTGCCCGCCCAAATTGTCTGCCAGTATCTGAGCGATTTCATTGTCGCTGTGGACGTTCATCTGCTTGAGAATTTCGGGTAAAGGGAGCGATCGGCGCTTCAGCAGCAAATGTCCCGAACTCACAAATTTTTCAGCAATCACCCTGCCGGCGATCGTTACTTGCGGCTTTCTGGTTCCCCGAGCCATCTTAGAATATATTGCCACCACGTCAGAAGGCCAACTGCGCCCATCGAGAGCCTGCCGCAGACCCTCCCCCGCAGCCAAAGGATCGGACTGGTAATTCATGCGGAAATTGCCTGTCACCACTAAGTTGCCCGCGACGCGATCGATACCCATTTGATTGAGAGCATTACCCACGGCGATCGCCTCTTCCCACACAAACAACGGATCGCCACCACCACTGACAACCAAATCTCCTTGCAACACCCCATTCCTAATCGGCCCGGTTCCCCGGAACCGTGTTTCAAACTGATGCTCGGTGCCCCAAGTTTCCAGCGAAGCCAGAGAAGTTGCAATTTTAGTCAGCGAAGCCCCTGGCATCAGTACCTTTCCCTGCTGACTTACCAGTGGCACCATTCCGGCTTGTACCCAAACTCCCTGATTGCCGTCTATCAGATGTTTTGCCTTCAAATCTTTTAAATATTCCTCCACTGCGGCGGATGTCGGCAAGTCTCGATTTGCTGCATCTACTCCTCCAAAAGCCAGCTCTTCGGCCACCACTAACCCGGGTATCCCTCCCCGCCAAGCCAGTAGCGACACAGCATTGGGCGCGGCACTGCGTACCCCAGCCATGTCCAGCCACAGAGACATGATTCCTGAGCTAAATAAATCCAGCATTTTTTACTCCTATATTCAACAGTTGACAGTTGACAGTTGACAGTTGACAGTTTGATAGCGACCTCTACCCTTAAGTCCGAGGATTGGAGTATAGTCAGATTTTAATTTCTCCCTCAAAAGGTTCCGGCTTTCAACCAATTCTTTCTGGTGAGTCAATCGATTTGAGATTTGAGATTTGAGAATTACTCGACATTTCAATCTGGGAGGCGGAACTAGGATCTAAAATTTTGGGGTTCCCGACGAGTGTCGGAAAGCAAGTACCCGTTGTTGGGCGGGTCATGTAAACTATTCCGTTGAGTTTTTTAATTGGCAGTCAACAATAGTAAAGTCGCGACAAACTCTATCAGAGTAGTGCGAAATAGCGATCGTCCGATCGAGCGCGAGCAGATTTTAGCGATCGATTCGCACTTCTGTATGCAGAAATAGCGATCGTCCGATCGAGCAGGAGCAGATTTTAGCGATTTATTGGCACTTCTGGATGCAGGCTCACGATCCGCAAGAAACGGGTACAACGCCCCGACGCCATTCGTGGATGCTCCCAAAATTTTAGACCCAAGTTGCCGATCCCAGATTTAAGGCTGTAACTCAATCTCCAATGCTCCAATACGAAAATCGGCTGACTTCCTGGTAGAATTTTTAGTGTTTCTCAAACATTGGTCAATGGGATCGACACGCGCAAGAATTGCAATAGACGCTATGGGTGGGGATCATGCCCCCGCCGAAGTTGTAGCTGGAGCGCTTAAGGCACAAGAAGAATTAGGCGTAGAGATTTTGCTGGTGGGCGACCCGCAGCAAATAGAAGACTCGCTACGTCTTCAAGACGCGATCGGCCGCGTCTCTACAGGTCAGCTAGAAATCGTTCCTTCAGAAGGAACGGTGGAAATGCACGAAGAACCTCTAAGTGCCCTCAAACGCAAGCCCAAAGCTTCGATTAACGTAGCCATGAACTTGGTGAAGCAGCAGCAGGCTGATGCTGTGGTGTCCGCCGGTCACTCCGGTGCGGCAATGGCGGCTGCCCTACTGAGGTTGGGGCGGCTACCTGGAATCGATCGCCCCGCGATCGGTGCGGTTTTGCCGACAATGGTACCGGGTACCTCTGTACTCATTCTCGATGTCGGCGCTAATGTGGACTGCCGCCCCAAATTTTTGGAGCAGTTTGCTCTGATGGGAACTATTTACAGCCAGTGCGTGCTGGGCGTCGCCGAACCAAAAATCGGCCTGCTAAACATTGGCGAAGAACCTTCTAAAGGCAACGACGCTGCGGTACGCACCCATCAGTTATTGGCGGACAATCCGAACATTCCTTTTGTGGGCAATGCCGAAGGCCGCGACGTGCTGTCGGGGAACTTTGACGTGATTGTCTGCGACGGGTTTGTCGGCAACGTGTTGTTGAAGTTTGCTGAAGCGGTGGGCGAAGTCGTAGTCCAGGTGCTCAAGGAAGAGTTGGTCAAAGGGCTCCAACATCAAATTAACGATCCTATGTTGCAAGACAGCCTCAAGGGGTTCAAGCAGCGGGTAGACCACGTTGAACATGGTGGCGGTTTGCTGTTGGGCGTTGCTGGAGTTTGCATTATCAGCCACGGTTCGTCTCAAGCTGCCTCGATTTTTAATGCCATTCGTTTGGCAAAAGGGGCTATTGACAACCAAGTGCTGGAGCGAATTAGATCGTCCAATCGCGAAAGCGCTGTGGAACAAGAAGCTTTCAACAGTTGACAATTGACAGTTGACAGTTGACAGTTTGAGAGCCACTTCTACCTATAGGTCAGAGGGTTGGAGTAATGAATAGTCTGATTTTAATTTCTCCCTCAAAGGGTTCCGGCTTTCAACCAATTCTTTCTTGTAAATTAGAAGCAGTCTCGCCTTTCCTAGCATTAGACGATCTTGGGCATAGAGTTCGCGGGCGTTCGTGATTCCTTTTTATATAAGGGAATTGCGAATTGCGCTCGATCTTACCTCACAGCAGTTGAAAACCGTTATAAGGAATTAAGAATTAAAAATGTCAAATTAAAAATGCCGATTTAAACCAACGGTTTTGCTTAAAAACAAAGTAATTTCAGAAGTTTAAAAATAATTTTAATTTTAATTTTTTAATTTTTAATTTCTCGATTTATCGCTCATAAATGGAGAGGAATGTTGCAGCAATCAGGGTTCGGCATTGCCGTCACGGGTAGCGGCTCTTGTACACCGCAGGTTTCGCTAGATAATAACGGTTTGAGTCAGATTGTAGAAACGTCTGACGAGTGGATTGCGGCGCGAACGGGCATTCGATCGCGCAGGCTGGCGGACGATCGCACTTCTTTGTGCGATTTGGCATCGGAGGCATCCCGCAGGGCGATCGCCATGGCAGAAATTTCGCCGACAGATATCGATTTGATTATTTTGGCCACATCAAGCCCTGACGATTTGTTCGGCACTGCCGGCAAAATTCAATATCAGTTGGGCGCTACAAAAGCTGTGGCTTTCGATTTGACAGCAGCTTGTTCGGGATTTGTGTTTGGTTTAGTTACAGCCTCGCAATTCATTCGGACAGGGGTTTATCAAAATGTTTTGCTGATCGGAGCAGATATTTTATCTCGCTGGGTGAATTGGTCAGATCGGGGTACTTGCATTTTATTTGGAGACGGTGCAGGTGCGGTGGTATTGCAGGCTTCAGAGGTCGATCGATTTTTGGGATTTGAAATTCGCAGCGACGGCACGCAAAATTCATCTCTCAATTTAGCCTACAAAGCCGAGTCAAAATCATTAATTGAGGGCGTGAATATCGGACAAGGTGGATTTGAGCCGATCGCCATGAACGGTCAAGAAATCTATCGGTTTGCCGTCAAGAAAGTGCCGGAAGTCATAGAAAAAGCGATGTTTCGGGCAAATATCAGCGCCGAAAAAATTGACTGGTTGCTGTTGCACCAAGCCAATCAACGGATTCTCGATGCAGTAGCCCAAAGACTCAAGATTCCCCCGGAAAAAGTAATCAGCAATTTAGCAAATTACGGCAATACCTCAGCAGCTTCAATTCCCCTTGCTTTAGACGAATCGGTGCGTCTGGGTAAAGTTAAATCTGGTGAGACTATTGCTGCGGCTGGTTTCGGTGCAGGTTTGAGCTGGGGGGCGGCGATTTTTCAATGGGGAAGGTAATACCATTTTCGATTTTCGATTGGCAATTTTTGATTGGGAAATTACTGATGAACTATGGGTTGGAGCGAGGGCCAGCAGTTTCATTATTTTGGGGAACTCGTATAATATTTTCCGAATTTAAACTTGCCCTGTTGACAGTCGGGAGTGCAACCATTGAAAAATAAAAATCCTTTAACACGACAGACATCGGGTAAGGTGCGCGCCCAACGGGTTCAACTAGAAGACAGGAGTTCTGGAAAAGCGCGTCCTGAAATGGAAATTTCTCGCGCAAGTTCGTAGGCCGGGGCCGGGGCGTAGCCATCGACTTTCCCCAGCTAGAAGGTTGAAAATTGTGCTACGGCGATCGATCTGAATTAAAGTAGCAAAAAAAATATAAACCTCCAAAAAGCACAGTTATATGTTATAATTGTGAGTCGCGAGTAGATAGTTCGTGAACCGAAAGATAGCGGAGACCAGCCAGCGAACTCAGAAGCGGGAAACAAAGAATTTTTGCAATCACTTTCTTAGCAACCACCAATTAGCAGATTACCGGAAAAATGACTAAAACAGCATGGGTATTTCCCGGACAAGGTTCCCAGGCGATCGGGATGGGTGCAGACTTATTAAACTTGCCAGCAGCCAAAGCTAAATTTGAGCTGGCTAAAGAAATTTTAGGCTGGTCTGTCCCTGAAGTTTGCCAAAAAGAAGAAGCAAAACTATCTCAGACTCTCTACACTCAGCCTTGCTTGTTCGTAGTAGAAAGCATTTTGGCTGACTTAATGCGAGAAAAGAGCGATCGACCCGCAGTAGTTGCCGGTCACAGTTTAGGAGAATATGTTGCCCTGTACGCAGCAGGCGTCTTTGATTTTGAAACGGGATTGCGCTTAGTCAAACGCCGCGCCGAACTGATGGAGACTGCCTCCGGCGGGCAAATGGTAGCGTTGATCGGCTTCGACAGGCAGGAATTAGAACTGCAAATTCAATACAGCCGAGATGTGGTGCTCGCCAACGACAACAGCGAAGCACAAGTGGTGATTTCTGGCACGCCGGCAGCAGTGGAAGATTTGCTAGCCAAAATAAAAGTCAAACGCGCGGTTAAATTGAATGTTTCCGGTGCGTTTCACTCTCCCCTGATGGCATCAGTGGCCGCAGACTTTCAACTAGCGTTAAAGTCGGCAAGGTTTTCTGATGCTAAAATGCTGGTACTCTCCAACTCAGAACCGACAGCGACTACTAGCGCAGCTACTTTAAAACAGCGGTTGAATTATCAAATGACTAAAGGCGTGCGCTGGCGAGAAATCTCCCTGCAATTGCCACAACAAGGAATCGATCGCGTCGTGGAAATTGGCCCCGGCAAAGTTCTCACAGGTTTGATCAAACGGACTTGTCCCAATTTAGCGCTGGTAAATGTCAGCAGTTTTGCAGATTTGCCAGCTTAATCTATTGTTAACCGATGCTTAAGCTGTAGGCTGTAAAATTGAGTTAATTGGCCGTACAATTGCCGAAAAATAAATAGCACAACAGGAAAATTTTACGATGACCTGTTGTGCAAATTGCCGCTCGACAATCCAAACAGCTAAAAATCGCGATTAAAAATAATCTATATATCGATCGCCCTTGAGGTCTATCGGCAAATTTTTGATGTACACTAGGCGTAAAAACCAAGCTTATCTAGTATTTTTTATGAAAAAAGTCCTTTACTGGCTGATGGGCGAAAAGGCAGGTAGAACGATCGTCGGGACGTGGAACTGGCTCTGGGGAATACCCGTAGAATCGGGCGGTAAGGTGTCGGTGGCGGTGGCCGAAGAGTCGCTGCGATCGATGCAAGAGTCCGTCCAAAAGCTCGCAGAAGCAGTTTCTAAACAAGTTGCAGCCTACCAGCGCACCAAAACAAAATATGAAGAAAAAGTTAGAGAGATGCAAACTTTAGAGCGCCAAGCCAAGACAGCCAACCGCAACGGCAACGAAGAAGCAGCCCGCTTAGCCATATCTAAGGTAATTCAGATAGAAAGAATCCTGCCGCAGTACGAAGATGCAGTAAAACAAGCCGAACAGTTTGTGAACGCTTCCAAAGACAAGCTGAATCGAGAGCGCACGAAGCTGGAAGCCTACAAAACCGATATGCAAAACATGAAAGATATGGCAGAGATTAACGAAGCTCTCGGCGCCATATCCAAAGTCAACAACGATCTTAATATTGATTCAGCTCGATCGCAATTTGAACAAGCCAAAAATGCCGTCGAAAAGCATAACCTCGAACAGCAAGCTTTAGCAGAAATATCTGAGAACCCCCAAGAAAGACTTCAGGCAGAATTAGAAAACATGACCGAAGATGATGAAGTCAGTCGCAGGCTGCAAATGTTAGACGATTCCGACGATAAACAACTTCCCAACTAAGGAGAATTTATGGCTAAGAGTAGCGGGCCTCCGCCCATAGTTTTTATTTTGTTATTTCTGCTGCTCGCCGGTGGTGGTTGGTTCTTTTTTCTGAACAAACCAGCGGCACAGGATGCTAATAATACACCCACTCCCGCTCCCGCAGGCAGTAGTGGAGCCAATCTGCCTCCCGTCGCGCCTGTCGCCGGTACAGCATCGCCTGTTGCTGCTAGTTCCTTTGCACTACCAGTTGCCGTACCTGCGGGCACGGCGGTGAGAATTGACGGTTCTACCAGCATGGTGACAATCAATCTCAACCTCAAGAACGGCTTTCAAGCCAAGTTTCCCGGCACTACAGTCGATGCCAAAGCAAATGGTTCTGCAAAAGGAATTCAGGATTTGGTGGCGGGAACAGCCGATATTGCCGCGATATCGACCCCTTTGAATGCTCAAGACCAAGCTAAGGGTTTGGCAGCAGTGCCCGTTGCTTTAGATAGAATTGCGATCGTAGTCGGCACTAACAACCCGTTTCAGGGAGGCTTAACTGCTGCTCAAGTGCAAGATATCTTTAAGGGAACTACTCAAGACTGGTCGAAAGTCGGCGGCCCAGCAGGCCAGATTAAGGTAATTAACAGGCCCGAAATTAGCGGAACTCACCAAACTTTTAAAGAACAAGTGCTCGGAGGCGGTAGTTTTGGTACTGGGCCAAATTTTAGTACGCTCGATCGAGATGCGACAACTCCGCTGCTGCAAGCTTTAGGCAACAACGGCATCGGCTATGCCACTTTCGCTCAAGTTGTCAATCAGAAAACGGTGCGAGTTGTCCCCGTAGACGCTACGACGCCGGAAGCCCCCAATTATCGCTATCAGCGCCAGTTGTACTACGCTTACAAAAATCCCCCCAGCCAAGCGGTTAAGGATTTCTTGGGTTACGCGACTTCGCCTGAAGGACAAAAAGCGATGCTGGCTGGAAATTGAAGGTTGGCAAAAGAATTCGCCAGACTGAAGTCTGGCGCTACACAAACAAAGTCCGCCTCCGCGGACTATATTCTTCAGCCTCGCGTTGCGCGGGCTTTGTTTTTGTAGAAGCGGTTTCAACCGCCGAATCATCTGATAGGCTAATATTCGATGTAATTTAAAATCTCAGGTTTTCTGTGAGCAAAAGTCGCGAACCAGTCGAAAGTTTACTTCTTTACTATTTATTTAAGTGGTCAATTGTCAGCCCGATGCTGCACCTTTACTTTCGGGGGCGCATCTACGGTGCAGAAAATGTGCCAGCAGAAGGCCCATTTGTGGTAGTCAGCAATCACGCCAGCGATTTTGACCCGCCGATTTTATCTAGTTCGATGAGGCGGCCAGTGGCATTTATGGCGAAGGAAGAGTTATTTAAAGTTCCTATTTTGAAACAGGCAATTACGCTTTACGGCGCTTATCCAGTGAAGCGAGAAAGTGCCGATCGCAGTGCAATTCGCTCGGCTATCCAGTCCTTAGAAAATGGATGGGCTACGGGTGTATTTTTGCAGGGAACTCGGACACCAGACGGTAGAATTACTGACCCGAAATTGGGGGCTGCGCTGATAGCTGCTAAGGCAAAAGCACCGCTGTTACCTGTTAGTTTGTGGGGAACTGACGCGATCGCGTCCAAAGGTTCGATAGTGCCGCGTCCGGTGCCGCTGACGGTGCGAATTGGCAAGCTAATTGAGGCGCCCGCTTCGTCGGATCGCGCGGAATTGGAAGCGCTGACTCAAAGATGTGCAACTGAGATTAATGCTATGCACGATTTGGGTCGCTGAACCGGGCGAATGGAATTCGCACGCCAGACAAACAAAACCCACTCCAAGCGGGTTGAAGAACGGGCGGTTAAAGTTACGTTATTTTCTTCATTCCGCGGAGGCGGAATTCGTTTTTGTAGTTTGACCTCTTACTCGGATGACGGGCGCTTCGCCACATAAGCGCTTCGCGCTGGCTTCGCCTACGAGTAAGAGGTCAAAAGCGGTTTCAACCGCCGTCCGATTTTTGTCTATTCAATTCTGGCTTGGCTGAAGTTAGCACCCGTATAACCAGTTGTCAGCCAAAGAATGGCTCTAGCGCCGTCGCGAAGAGCTTTTTGCACCGGTTCGGGGGTTCGCCCAGACGGAACTGCTACAGGCTTAAAACTAATCCCTCGACTGCCGAGCACGATTTCGCCAATAATCTGAGCTCGCCGCATATGATCGTCAGAAGTGATGAGATACACGCTCTCAATCCCTTTAGCTTTCAGTTCATCTACCAAGGTGGTAAAGTTTGTTACCGTATCCACTGCTCTGTAGTCTAAGTGCAGGCGATCGGACTTAATTCCCGCTTCTGAAAAGACCCATTCCGCGAACTCAGGATTGCTCCCAGAAGATACCCAAATCGGCAATTGAGGGTGCGATCGAGCAAATTTGGCGGCAAACACCTCTCGCTCCGTAGCCCCACCTAGAACCAACAAAGCTTGGGGTCTCTGAAATTCGCTCTTAAGCTGCTGATAGCCAAACCAAAACGCCATCAAAAGCCCTAGTAGGAACCAAAAATTGAGTGAATTCCTCAAACGCGGGTAACGCCGCCTGTTTAAATTTATTCTCAACCACATCTAAACCTATAAAAACTTTATTTAGCTGACACAGGAACCATAACAAAAAATACCGCACGTACAACCCACTAACAGGAATTAAAAATTAAAATTTAAACAATGGTCAGAGGATTTTAGATTTTAGATTTTGGATTGAATATACAGGTTAACGCATATGCAAAGCAGAAGGATAAAACTTAGGGTTTACCCTTCTGCTTTTAATTGTTCTTGATTTTTAACGGGACTGGCCGGGTTCGAACCGGCGACCTAGCGCTTCAGATTTGTGTGAGTTTCCCCACTCTCCGGACTATTCCTTCACCGTAGGCTTGCGGCCTTTAGGTGGTGGCCGTATGTTTAGGAGGTTTTATGGTGTTTACTTCCTAAAGCCAGTCTCTGCACCTTCCTTACCTAAACAAAATTTAGATAAAGCTTGGCTCAAGATTACCGTATCTGCTGTCAGACTTAGGCTTCCTTGAGTTTGACCACATTCACTCCCAGAGTTTCCTCGCAGGGTGCCCGATTCTTCAGGAGGCGCTTGCTCTATCCATCTGAGCCACAGCCCCAGTTGCTGAACCGTTTTGATTATAGCAGGTAATGGCGATTTTGAATTTTTTATTTTGGATGATTAGCGATCGCCCGCAGCCACTCTCCCGACAATGCGGGCAAAGTTTTCGGCTGCGGTGAGTTTACCGCTACCTTGACATCTTCCCACCGCTAACTCGGATTATCGAATATAGCGGGGGATTCCAAAGATTGCTCTTTGGGCTTCCTCTTTCCACGAGTCGGCTTACTTGGAGGATTTTCATCACCGAAGCAGAGGTCGTTCTCTCGCCTAGGCGTTAGTTCCGATGTGACCCACCGTACTTAATGCTTTTTCTAGTATGTTTCGTGCAGCATTCCAGTCCCGATCTTGGGTATGTCCGCAATGGTAACAAGTATGTGTTCTAGTGCTCAAAGATTTCTTGACAACCTTTCCACAATTGGAGCAATTCTGGGATGTGTAGTGGGGGGGAACAGCGACTGTAACCACACCAAATACTTGACCAAAATACTCAACCCATGTACGGAACTGAGTCCACGCTGCATCAGAAATCGATTTGGCGAGATGTCTGTTCCTCACCATATTCCGCACCTTCAAGTCTTCATACGCCACGAGGTCGTTAGACATCACTACGCACCTTGCTACCTTCACAGCAAAGTCTTTACGCTGGCGACTTACCTTGAGATGTTTGCGAGCCAGTTTGTTTTTAAACTTAGCTCGATTTTGAGAACCTTTTTCAGTCTTAGACAAACGACGCTGCAACCGTTTCAACGACTTCTCACTTTTACGGAGATGACGCGGATTGGCAACTGTTTCCCCGTTAGAGTCGGTGTAGAAATGGTTGAGCCCAACATCTACGCCAACAGTCTTAAAGGTAGGCGAGCGTTTTTCTCTGCGGTCATGGTCAATGCAGAATTGAGCATAATATCCATCTGCACGACGTACAACTCTGACTCGCTTGATCTGCGAAATTTGATAAAAGTGCAGATCGCGAGTTCCCCACAACTTAAACTGACCAGCTTCAAAGCCATCAGTGAAAGTGATATGGCGCCTATCTTCAGAGAGTTTCCATCCCGTCGTTTTATATTCTACAGACAGGTTGATTTGAAGGCGCTTAAATTTTGGGTATCCCTTTTTACCTGTTTTTTTGGCTTTGCAGTTATCAAAAAAGCGGGATATTGCAGCCCAAGTTCTTTCAGACATAGCCTGACGAGCCATCGAGTTCAGCTTCCTAACCCAAGGGAAATCGGGATTGTCAGAAAGAACTTTGCAATAAGCCGAGAGGTCATTCCTAGTTTTGGCGTGACCGTCCATCCAGTAGCGAAGACAAGCGTTACGAACAAACAAACCTGTCCGCAAAACTTCATCGAGCTTGCGATACTGGCTATTTGTTCCTTCCAACTTGGCTTCGTATACTATCATCAGGCAATCTTACCACGACTTATGTATGGTAAGACAGCGATCGTAACTCGCTTCCACGAAGACAGAGATTGTCAAAACCTCGACTGCACCCCGCCCTGTTTGCTGTTACACAGAAAATTAGTATCCGCTCAATAATTCGGGGTAGCCGAGAAAAAAAGTAAGCAGAGTAAAAAAAGTGTTATAAAATAGGAGACATGACGCTTCATATTATTTCACGAGACAAGTCACCCTGCAATATACTACTGCA
>NZ_JAAFKG010000087.1 GCF_013299185.1 Microcoleus sp. bin48.metabat.b7b8b9.023
GTAACACGAACAACTTTTTGCCTCAACATAAATTTGACCCCAATAGTATAAACATAGCATACCATCAAGAGATTTGTAAAGGTTTTACCACAAATGTTGAGTTATTTTGCTTGCTGCTCGCTACCCTGCATCCCAGCCGGAAGTGCTTGCTTCGTGCGATCGTTTGCAACTAAAACCGTCTCCGCTTTGATTTTACCGGGAAAAAGACGATTGAAGAAATCGACGCACTGGTAACCGATCGCGATTAAAATATCGATGGTCGGATTTTGGCGCGATCGACGAAATGCTAGAGGAAATTTAACCGACGTGTTCAGCGGCCCCATGACTGTTGGCGCCCCCAATCCGAACATCAGGGAAGGAAATTTTGCCGAGACTGGTGTGACCTCGTGCACAATATCAATCTGGTATTCGCTCACTACCCGCCGGACAATGCGGCGCTGTAGCACTTGGGTGTACAGGTGGTTGAGCACACCTAAAGAAGCTGCACTTAACCTTGGAGACAAGAATCGCCCGCAAAAGTTGAACAGCTTGTGTACCCAAGTGTCGGGTACAAAGTGCATTCGATCCCGATCTTCTGGAAACAGCTCTTCTAGTTCTGCCTGGGTGCGTGAGTGGACTATTAACCAAGTCTCTATGTTACGCGATCGAAGTATTCGGAAGTAGTTCACTGGCAGCAATGACTCACCCCCGAACTTAGTTGAAGCATTTTGAGCAACAATTGCAATCCGCATAAATTGTTTTCCACCCAAAAAATTGATTGATGTACTAAGGGACTTGCGTATAAATAAAATCCCAGCCATGCAATTGTCTGGTCGAAGGAGCAACTACAGGATTGGTATAGTATAAGCTGCAAGTCCCTAAGCTGTTGCCCCTTTAAATTGTATATTTGGGGAACCGAACACAAATCTTCAAGTCCGCTGCCCCTCTCCTCCTCAATTACCACAGACAATCTAGATTTACAACAGCTTATTTAGAGCGAGCGACATTTTTAGCGTCAATCATTTTATGATAAATTTCAACAATTTTTTCTGCCTTTGGCTCCCATGTAAATTCTTTGGCTTTTGCGATACACTTAGCTGACATAACTTCTCGCAAACGATCGTCTTCGACCAAAATCTGAATTTTATTTGTTAACTCCTGAGTAAGATACTCTCTAGAAGTTGGCTCAATTTTAAAACCAGTTTCTTCAGTCACGTATTCGGCTATACCGCCATTGTTTGGCACAATACAAGGCAACCCGCAAGCCATAGCTTCCATTACCACTGCGCCACCAAATTCCCTAATCGAAGGGAAGCAAAAAATATCCGCTTGCTTGTAATAGTCAAGTGTTTCTGCTTGACCTACCCAACCAGCAAACTTAACTTTTTCTCCTAAGTTAAGCTTCTCTACTTGAGATTCTAATGCTTTTCTTTCTTGCCCGTCACCTACTATTGTTAATTGAACTTTTTCTTTGATTTTTGGTTCTAGTCTATTCACAGATTCGATGAGAATGTCAGCACATTTGTAAGGAACTAATCTACCTACAAAAAGTAAATTTATCTGGTCGCCCTTTTTTGTTTTGGGTTCTTGTTTTAAGAAACTACTGGCAATACCATTTTCGTAAAATAGTTGAATTCTCTGGTCTGGGATCGCAAACAAATCTTTGAGCATATTTAAGGTATATGTTGAACCTGCCAAAATTTGGTCGGCTTTTTTGTAAGTTTCTACATAACCTGGAATTAAGGCTCGACCAACTGCCCTCAAAAAGTTGAACTGAGCAAATTCTTGTTTGGCAGTTTCTTGAAAGCCTGGTGGAAAAGGAATGCCTCCATTGACTGGGCCTAGCAGAAAAGGAGTGTTTTTGCAGGCGCTGACTACCTTAAACGGATACCGCGGCATCATCGGGGTAATTGCATGAACTATGTCATAATCTCCCTTGAGAATTTTGGAGTGAAATTTTTGATATACTTGCTGATTAAATTCTTCATAAATTGGGTAGCTCAAAGCATTATACAGCGGCCAATTTATTTTACCATTCGCAGTAATTTTTTCTACTACTTTGTAATACTGCGTAGCAATCTTTCCTTCTTCAAGATAAAAGACTTTTTCGTATTCAGGGTGTTTTTGAATAGCGGATTTATTTCTAGCATGGGTGACAAGTGTTGCATCAACTAGCTTGCTAATTTGTTCGACAAAATTGTACCCCACCAAAGGTACGGAGGCCCATTCAGGATTGCACTGCTCTACAATTAGTAAAACTTTTAATTTTTGGGCGTTCATTGGTTAGATTCCTTTGTTGACGATCGATGGATATTTGGAAGTTGAGTTTTGAAGAGATTAATCGATATTAAGCATTTTTTTGCGAGGCGAGAGTCGGCTGTAGAGGTTGATGAAAAATCCGCCCCTACATCAACAACCGACTTGCAATTACAGGGAAGAAGTTACAAAAAAACAAGTTAAGTTGATGGTAAGTGACCTACTTAGTAGACTTAGCACTCATTGTAACTTGCTCAATTGATGGGCTTGATGTCTTGTATTCGATCAAGTTGCTGCGCTGTCCCAGCAAGCGGCGTTTGTGAAACAGCATCTGACCCTGCAATTGAGGAAATCTCCCCAACACGCAAGATAATGCGTAGAGAGCAGCATCCTTTGATTTTAAGTTTTGCTGCATCCGGCGATAGATGCGGTAGCCAAGTATTGGGTAGCCCCAAAGCAACAACAGGCTCCAGCCGTGCGTAACCCACGCTGTCCCGATTGCCAGCACGGGTACAACGAATCCCCAGAACCAGATGCTGGTGGTGTCTTTGACCCAGTGGCGTTCGGGGGTGTTTCCGTGCAACCAGGAACCTTCGGCGTAGGCATGACCTGCTCTTTGACAGCGCTTCCACCATTGGTCAAAACGAGTCATTTGGGCGTCATGCAAGGTCATTTCTGCATCTAATCGATCGATTTTCCAACCATTTTGGCGCAGCCGCACGCAGAGTTCCGGTTCTTCGCCGGCGATCAGTGTGGGGTTGAAACCGCTGACTTGCTCGAAGGCTGATGCCCGCATCATGGAGTCGCCCCCACAGGCTTTGGCTTCCCCGATCGGGCTGTCCCACTCAATGTCGCAGAGTCGATTGTATGGTGTGGCATCGGGATACCGCTCGCGGCGGCGCCCGCACACTACAGCTAATTCAGGTTGTGCTGCGAGTTTTTGCTGGGCAAATTCGAGCCACCCATCAACTATTTCGCAGTCGCCGTCTACGAATTGGACAAATTCGATTTCTGGAACTGCTTGTCGCAGGCTGGCAAATCCTGCATTTCTGGCGCGTGCTGCTGTAAAGGGTGTAGATAAGTCGAGTTCTACTGTCTCAGCTCCGAGCGATCGGGCTAATTCCAAGCTGCCGTCTGTTGAGCCGGAATCGACATAAACTACGCAAGCTACTTTGCCGATCGCTGACAGCAAGCACGCTCCGAGGCGAGATCCTTCATTCCGCCCGATAGCAACCAATCCAACTTGTTTCAAAGCTTACCTCTGGAATTCCACTTGCGATCTGTTATTTTAATATTTTAGTAAATGTCAAGCTAATTTCACAATATCTTGATTCCCAAACTTTGAGCGAGTGGCTATAGTGGCCGTCACAGCGTGTTTAGCTTATTATATATTAAGTCATATCCGATCCAGCCTTTTGAATTTAAAAGAGTCAACCATGGTAAATATCAGTTCTTTGTTCACTTTTTACTGTAGCGGTCAAGGAATTAGCCATACATTTTTGTCACTTTGCCAGTGGGATTACCCAGACTTTAAAACCCGCATGGTTGTTCCCAGTTGTGCACCGCCATATCGCGGGTATAATATGGTCGAAAGCGTACCCCCATATTTCAGAAGGGTGTACTACAGGCTCGGAAATTTTGCGCAATCTTCTGCTGAAAAGCGTTTTCTGAGAGATATCAATGATTTTGATGCAGTTTACTTGTGGCCTCGCACTTCAATCGAAACTGTTAGAAAGGTAAAGCAGCAGGGAAAAACACTTTTTTTTGAGCGTATTAACTGCTCTACTAAGAAGGCAAAATATATTCTTGACGATGCTTACGGTCGCTTGGGCATTGCTCCCCAACATGGAATTACAGATGCGATGATTCAGCAAGAAGATGAAGAAATGAGCTTGGCTGATTTCATTTTTTCTCCTAGTCCAGAGGTAAAAAAATCTTTTCTCGAAATAGGAGTTCCCGAATACAAACTGATGTCAAGCAGTTACGGGTGGTGTCCCAAGCGTTTCCCAAATATTTCGTCCGAAAAACAGCCATCAGACAACGTTACTGTGCTATTTGTGGGCACCATCTGCGTCAGAAAAGGAGCTCACTTGCTCTTGAGGGCCTGGGAAAAAGCCGGCATTAAAGGCAGACTGGTGCTTTGCGGAGACATGGAGCCTGCAATTGCCGAAAGTTGCAGCGATATTTTAGGACGATCGGATGTAACTCATATAAATTACACGGTCAATATTGAGGGGGTATATGGCGAAGCTGACATTTTTGCCTTTCCGAGTCTGGAAGATGGTGGCCCGATGGTTACTTATGAAGCTATGGCTTACGGGTTGCCAGTTCTCACCTCACCTATGGGAGCGGGGGCCATTGCGCGGGACGGCAAAGATGGGATAGTCATAGACCCTTACGACTCTGAAGCTTTTGTTGAAGGTTTGCGAAAGCTTGCTTTGTCCCCGGAGTTGAGATCGCAGATGGGTTATAATGCTCGCCAGCAAGCCGAGGAATTTACCTGGGAAAAAGTAGCACGCCGCCGGAAAGATTTGATGAAGGAAAAATTAAAAGTTTAGGAAGGAAATAAGAAAATTATCTGAAAGAATCCTTGCTCTACAACTTCCTTTTTCCTGCGAATATTTCTAGGAGTGCATTTTCAGGCTTAGGCTTTTTTGGGGATAATTTTTGCTGGTATTCCGACTGCGGTTGCGCCCGGTGGTACGTCGCAAATCACCACTGCATTGGCGCCTATCAAAGCATGATCGCCGATCGTTACGGAGCGAATAATTTTTGCTCCTGCACCGATATCGACGTGACCGCCAATTTGGACATCAGCAACAATTGTAACCTGTTGAAAAATCATACAGTTCGGGCCAATAGATGCTTCTGGGTGAATGACTATGCCATTAGAATGAAGCATAACGAGTCCACCTCCTATCTGGCAGTTCAAAGGGATGTCGGTTCCAGCTACAATGCTCCAGAATCTATGCTGGATTATATTGAACCGAGATAAAAAATAGCCTAATTTTCCACCTTGCTGCTGCCATTTTTGATAGTCGCGGATAGATTTTAGAACTTGGCGACTGGGATCCCACCACTGCCAAAGTTTTTCTCGGCTCCAATCTGGCTCTGTGGCAGAAACGACAGATGTAGTTATTGATTGAACCATTATTTGTACAATACAACAGATAAGGTATACTGATAAATCTGTGATTTTCAGTTATCAGTATACTATCGATGGTTGGTGATTGACAATATTTTTTGAAATTCTCTGACAATCCTATTTGAGTTGTAAGGTTTTTGTCTGTTGCCAGGTTTTCCTGGTAGGCACGGCGAGGTACTAACCTACAAAATGTTACAATTCATACAGAATTACTATATTGTCAACTTATAGTTATTTAGTTAACCGGGTTGATGTCTACGAACAAGCAGTAGCCATCGCACCCTGCGTGCAACAATCACAATTGCCAGAGAACTCCACGATTTCGTAGAAACGTCTATGATTATAGAGGCGGTAGATCTCTATTAAATCTCTTGCAAAAATCTTTTTTATCAATTTATGGGACGAGTTCTCCTGTTCATCCCACAACATTTATTTTTTTGTGGGATGAACAAGAAAGCCCGTCCTAATTATTTTTGCAAGAGGTCTAGTTTATTTAAGTAACAGAAGAGACAGGTCATTTTTTTGTACTAATTTAAGGATTGTTTTCGACTGGGCGGGATTTGAGGATTTTGGCAGGGATGCCAACGGCAGTTTGACCAGCAGGAATGTCTGATAAAACGACAGCATTTGCACCGATATTTACGTCGTCTCCCAGGTTGACCTTGCCGAGAATTTTTGCTCCGGCGCCGACGTTCACCCGATCGCCCAATTGAGGCGATTCTAGGGGTTTTTCCAAGTAGCGGTTCCCCAGGGTAACGCCTTGGCGGATAATGCAGTCGTCACCAAGAGTGCAGTATCCGTGAACGATGATAGAGCCTTCGTGTTCAATGACGACTCGGCGGCCGAGCTTGACTGTGTACGGCAAATCTATGCCGTAGGTGTTGCGGACTTTTCGGTAGAGCGATCGATATAGAATGCTCAAGGGAGCCCGCAGCAGTTTTGGTTCTACCTGCATTCTCCAGACACCGAATCTTTGAACTGCTACGGCGCGAAATCCCGGTTTTGTCCAATCGCGACCGTGAGCAATCCAGTCTTCTTTAATCTGCTCCCACAATCCGAGTGGAGGGGTGTCTACTTGATTTTCAGTTGCTATTAAATTTGACTCCGTTACCATAAGCTGTACTCAACACTCTGTTTTGTTTAAGTTGTTATTAGATGCCCCAGATATTAAGCTATTTCTCTGGTTTTTAGGGAGTAGTGCACCCGGTTTATTTACTCAAAAACACCAAGTGCTGCGGTGAATTATCTGAAAGAATTGGTTGAAAGCCGAAACCCTTGTAGGGAGAAATCAAAAAAAGACGATTCATTACTCCAATCCTCTTCCTTCTTTTCTCAAGTTCTGTCAACTGTCAACTGTCAACTGAAGTAATATTTGGTTTACCAGGATTAACCTAGTCGATCGGGTTTTGATTTCTTTACCAGAAAGAATTGGTTGAAAGTCGAAAGCCTTTGAGGGAGAAGTTAAAATCAGACTATTGATTGATCCTATCCTCAGACTTAAGGGTAGAGATAGGTCTCAAACTGTCAATTGTCAACTGTCCACTGTCAACTGTCAACTGTCCACTGTTTAAAAACACCTTTTAAAAATTTTTTGAATCTTCAATCTTACCTCCCTTAAAAAATACACTATTCATGATAAAATCGGTGAGCATTTTTGGCGGATCGCCGTCCGGCTTACCTTGAAGTACGCGGCGCACCCTCCAGGCTCCAAAGCCCGAAGCCCAGGTGACATCAGTTAATGCTGTGTAAACCAAGCCGTAGTTTTTGAGAAAGTACCTGCGCCGGGAATCAAACCAATACTGTGGCAGTCGCTTAGGGGGTTTTTTGGTGTCAGTCACACCTGAGCTTTGACCTACTAGGTGTACCACGCGACTTTCAGGTACATACCAGCAACTCCAGCCAGCTTTGTTCGCTTGCAGGCAAAAGTCCATTTCTTCGCAATACATGAAATAAGCTTCATCCATTAAGCCAATCTTTTCAAATACTTCGCGACGGACGATCATGCTGGCTCCAGCTACCCAATCAGTTTGACAGATTTCTTGGGAAATAGGAGGCGCTACATTCCACTTTGCCAATAATTTGGATAAAAAGCGCGTCCGCCAACCAAAATCGAGTTCGGTTAAGAAATCGTGAAACCGAAAAGCTGAATGCTGGGGCGTTCCGTCGGGGTCTTCCAAGCGGCTGCCGGCGATGCCTGCGTCGGGGTGGGAGTCCATGAAATCGACGAGGGCTTTTAAGGCGCCCGGGCGAACTACGGTGTCTGGGTTGAGCAGCAGGAAGTAAGGGGGGGGATTGGTGGATTGCAGGACAGGACGGATGAGGGCGTTGTTGCCGAAGGCAAATCCGCCGTTGCGGTCTAGGGGAACGAAGGATGCCCATTCGCTCCAGCCTTCTGCTGCGATCGCGGCTGCTATTTGTTCGCTAGAATTGTCGCCTGATGCGTTGTCGGCAACTGCAACTCGCATACCGGGGAGCGATCGCACTTCGGTAACTAGAGAGCGCAAGCAGTCAATGGTTAAACCAGGGGTTCGGTAGTTAACAATGACAACCAGCAGTGGATACGGGTGATTGGGCTCGCTGGCTTTGGACATAAGTGCAGTTGTTGGTTTAACAACTTTTTAGCTCAAGTTGTACCCCTATGGCAAGCTGGCGCGATCGCCATTTGAGGCATCGCCTAGTTTTTTGATAGTTCGGGCATATTTTACAAAAGCGGTCACTCTATTTAATCTCTACTCTTGAAAAGCCTGCTTTACTGCCAATAAAAACCACAAAAATGCCCAAAAAACATTCAAAACAAGATTGTCAAATAATGGTTTGAGTATTATTGGATATGTCTATTTATTTCTATAGAAGTGTGACAATCGCAATTGTGTAAGCTGGGGTTCCATTTCGGGGTCATAGGCACCTTCACGACTGTTAATTAAATTGGCCCACGGTAGGCTTTGAGTTTCAGCCTGCAATTTTTCCACCAAGTCTGCGACGCGTCCGATGGGTTTAGCGGGAACGCCGGCAACTATATCGCCTTCTGCGACATCTTTGGTGACGACCGCACCGGCGGCGACGATCGCATTTGGGCCGATGGTGACGTTGCGGAGGACGATCGAGTTATAGCCGATAAATACGTTGTCACGGATGTCTATTTTGCCCACAGCATCTAGTTTGACGTTGTAGGCTTGATTGAGCATGGCGATCGATCCGTCGTGGCCGATCAGGATAGAGCTGGAAAAGTGGACGTTGTTGCCGATGCGGACGTAGGAGGGGTCTGTAAACACCGTGCTTGGCAGGATCGTGCAATTTTCGCCGATCGAGTACAGGTTGCCGTGAAGGCGGAGAAATTGGGTGTATTCCTCGGAACTCGGATTGCAGAATTTGACGTAGAGACCTGGGAACTTGCCGTAACGCATGGCAAAGTGGCGAAGGATTTTCTGAAAGGTTGATTTAATCATTTTCCTGAGCCTTGGTAAATTTAAGAATATTGGCAGACATATCAACCGCTGTTGTGCCAGGAGGTAGATCTGACAAGATGACAACGTTGGCACCAATGTTCGTGTCCTCTCCGAAAGTGATGCCGCCGAATAATTTTACCACCATTGCTCAGGCGTTGATTCGATGGCCCAATTGAGACCCTTCTGGGCCGCGATCGAGAGTGCAATTGTCCAAGCATACGTATTGGCCGATCGTGCAGTGGCCGCCCACTAATAACAGTGAACGATGCTTGCGCTTTGAGGTTCCGCAACTAGGTAGCGGCCGAGTTTAACAGTGTTGGGCAAGTCTATGGCGTAGCTGTTGCGACTCTCTAACTTCTGTTGCTGGCGATCGCCAGCATTCTATTAGAAATCGAGCGAAACTAGGTTTTTGATCGAGCAGGACACTGGTTTCATATTTTTCGCCAAATGTCTATTGTTAAACTGAGCGTTTTTTTTATAAATACAACTCTAATTAAATTTGTACTGACATCTGGTAGTTCGCCGTCTAATAGTGTTTATTTTTTTCTATTCCATCGACCAGCTTGTGAGTTAAACAAACACGATTATTTGATAATTGAATAGCCCCATTTACTTATTTAGTGTTCGTGCTTAAAGTCGATATTGCCTGTAGGCTTGACTTGCGGCTCGGTGCAGCAACGAATGCCGGTAAACTAACCCCTTCGTGTCATCGGAATAGCCTCCGCCAATCACGCAGGCAACGGGATAACCACCAGCCAAACACGCCATCAAAACTTGCATTTCCCGGCGAAATAGACCCGTATCAGTCAAAGCTAATTTTCCCAGTTTGTCCCCCTGATGGGGGTCTACTCCGGCATCGTATAAAACTAAATCTGGCTTGACAGTTGACAGCAACTCAGGTAAAAATCGATCTAACGTTTGTAAATATTCGTCGTCCTCCATACCGACAGGCAAAGGTACATCTAAATCGCTCTTTTGTTTAGTGCCGGGAAAATTTACCTCGCAGTGCATCGAAAAAGTAAAAACACTGCTGTCATCTTGGAAAATTACCGCAGTTCCGTCTCCTTGATGCACGTCTAAATCGACAATTAAAACTTTGCGAACTAAACCAATTTTTTGCAATACGCGACAGGCGATCGCCAAATCATTGAAAATACAAAAACCCGACCCAAAACTAGGGAAGGCATGATGAGTTCCGCCCGCAGTATTGCAAGCCAAACCGTACTCTAAAGCGAGCTTTGCAGTTAGTACCGTCCCTGCAACCGCAGTGCAAGTGCGGTTAGCAAGGGCCCGACTCCAAGGCAGACCAATTCGTCGAGTCGCTTTGGCATCCAGCGTCCCGTTGCAGTAAGCTTGAACGTAGCGGTGGTCGTGGACTAATTCAATCCATTCTTGAGGGGGAAGTTCGGGAGCGTGAAATTGCGATTTATCTGCTACCCCCTCCGCGAGCAGCATCTGGTAAAGCATCCGGAACTTTGCCATCGGGAAGCGGTGATCCGGCGGCAGGGGTGCAACGTAATCTTCGTGGTAGATAATTGGTAAGTCCATGCCGATTATTGTAGAACGAGTCAATCTCCCATTGAAAGCCTGCAATCTCAAATTTAAATTCGCTGGAGAACCTTTATATGCAACTAAAAACAGTCTGGCATTCCGGCAGCAACGACCCCGAAAATGCAAATAACCTCGATAATATCAGTCAGTGGTGGCGAAACCTGAACGGTAAACAAATTAGCTGGGTAGAGCGACTGATTCCGCAAATCGGCGGGTTCAGCGAAATTCACTGGCAGCCTCAGCGTTTTGACGAAACATTTGTGATAGTCAATCCCGAAATTCGCGAGGATACTCTCTATTGGTACAAACCCGATTCTCCTGTCGAACGCAATAACACAGTTGACAAACTAGAACTCGACAACCTGCAACAGCAATTGTACCTCTATCCTCAATTGGAGTCCGAACTGGTAATTCGCATAGGGATTCCCGAAGTTAAATATCAAACACTTGAATTGAACAATCCAGAAATCGCCTTGGGGGAAGATAATACTCTGTTGCTGTGGGCGGCTGACCAAGAACTTGAAATTAAAATCTCCCTCAGCCCTGAAAATATTGCTAAACTTAAGGAATTGCTGGCTTAGGAAAGACGGAGAAAAGAGTTGATACGGCGGGCAGTGGGTGCGGGCCAGTCAATCTATACTCTTAGTTGCCTGTGAATATCTGAAAACTTACCAGAAAGAAAGAATTGGTTGAAAGCCCGAAGTCTTTGAGGGAGAAATTAAAATCAGACTATTCATTACTCCAATCCTCTGACCTATAGGTAGAGGTCGCTCTCTGGGGGTCAACTGTCAACTGTCAACTGTCAACTGTTGAAGTGCGGGTGCGTCTAAACTGGTTTTTTCAAGCGTTTGCTTCGTTGTAGCCCGGACAAGATTAAAAAACCAGGTTTCTTCGCGTCAGGTTGCGATCGCGCCTGTATCTCTGCTAAAACCTTTTTAAGGTGGCATTAAAATGTCAAGAAGCTTGCGTCATCCTCCTGGGAGTGTTAAGCCTAAAGTCCACCGAAAAAAATCCCGGGCGCATCAACCGGCTTAGATGTACGAAAAGACGCGTCGCAGCCCTAGAACAGAGTTAAAAAACTCAGGTTTAAAAATCTGGAGTGCCTAATCAATGATTTTCTTTGGCAAAACTTAATATTTTCAGGGAATAATTGGATTTGTTTTTACGATAAAATATGGCAAAAATCCGGTTAATAGGAGTTGGCAATCTAATATCGAGATCAAAAAAAAACCAGGAAAAGGCACGTCAGTCAATGGACTTATCTAAAAAAATCTCTGTATGCTTAGTTTGAAAAGGCTTGATGAATCATTTGATTTTCAGGAAATTAATTTTTCGCCTCATTAAATAATTGACCTGCTAACAATAGACAGGAAAAATGGCTCTAGAAAAAATGGTAATTGACAAAGAAAGCATTCACATTTTAGTTATTGATGACCAGCCTAACAACCTTCGGTTTATATCAAATATCTTAACGAAAGAAGGGTATAAAGTTCAGCGGGCTATTTCTGGAGGAATGGTTGTAAATGCTAAATTTACCGTTCTACCAGACCTGATTTTGCTAGATATTGCTATGCCCCGAATGAACGGCTACGAAGTATGCGAAAAACTGAAAGCCAACGAAAAGACTCGGGAAATTCCGGTAATTTTTCTGAGCGTTTTTAATGAAACTTTTCATAAGGTAAAAGCTTTTGAAATTGGCGGTGTTGACTACATTTCTAAGCCTTTTCAAGTGGAAGAAGTTTTAGCGCGGATCGAAAGTCAATTGACTATCCAACAGCTATCGAAACAATTAAAGCAGCAGAATATCCAACTGCAACGAGAGGTAGAATTTCGGAAGCAGACAGAACAAGCACTCCGCGAAAGCAAAGCGCGGTTGCAGAAGTTGGCGGTTAATATACCGGGTGTTATTTACCAATTAGTCAAAAAAATAGATGGAATTTCTAAATTTGAATATATTAGTTATGCTTGTCGAGATATTTACGAATTAGAGAGCGAAGAAATATTAAAAAATGCTGCCTTGGTATGCGGTCAAAATCATCCAGACGATCGAGAATATGTGATAGAAAAGATTGGTGAAAGTGCTCGAAGCTTAGAACCTTTTGCTTTAGAATGGCGGATTGTTACGCCGTCGGGAAAACTCAAATGGCTGCAATCTAATTCTCGACCAGAAATGCGCGACAATGGCGATATAGTTTGGTATGGCGTGCTTTTTGATATCAGCGATCGCAAGCAAGCAGAAATAGAAACTGCCGCAGCTAAATCTGCTTTAGAACGGAAAGTTCAGCGAGAGTTGCTGATTGCCAAAATAACTCAAGAAATTCGATCGAGCTTGCATCCAGAACAAATTTTTCAAACAGCCGCAACTCAAATCGGTCAGACATTCTGCGTCAATCGCTGCTTGATTCATACTTACATTACTACTCCCCAAGTCGATATTCCTCTGGCGGCGGAGTATCTCGAACCCGAGTGGGAATCTATTTGGAACGTACCCATTCCTATTTGGGGAAATCCTCACATCGTACAAATGATGATACAAGATCGGCCGATCGCCTCCAACAATGTTTACTCAGACCATCTTTTGCAAGCTATTAGACCGATTTGCCGCGAGATTGGGTTAAAATCGATGCTGGCAATTCGCACTTCCTACCAAGGCAGGGCAAATGGCGCTATCTGCTTGCACCAGTGCGATCGCTACCGGGAATGGACGAAAGATGAAATCGACTTGTTAGAAGCGGTGGCGGCTCAACTAGGGATAGCGCTGGCTCAAGTTCAACTGATCGATCGAGAGAAAAAGCGACTTGGGCAGCTCGATCGGCAAAATAAACAGTTGCAAGCAGAAATTCGCACCCGCATCCTCGCCGAGCAAGCTCTGCAAGAGTCAGAAGCAGAATTGCGGACTATTTTTGCTGCCATGACTGACATAGTTTTAGTGAGAAATGCAGAAGGGCGCTGCATCAAAATCGCACCGACATCAGCGACGAATTTTGCCAAACCTGCCAGCGAAATGATTAACAGAACCGCCCATCAAGTCTTGCCACAATCTGTAGCAGATTTGGTATTAAATACCATCCAACAAGTTCTCAAAACGAAGCAAAGCATCAATGTTGAATATAGCTATACAGTCGGAGATCGCGAAGTTTGGCTAGATGCTAAAGTTTCTCCGCTGTCAGCAGAATCAGTAATTATGGTAGCGCGAGATATTACCGATCGCAAACAAGCAGAATCTGCACTCCGAGAAAGCCAGCACTTCATCCAGGCGATCGCCGATTCCAATCCCAACCTATTGTACGTTTACGATTTAATTGAGCAGCGGAATGTCTACACCAACCGCCAAATTGCGACGATCCTCGGCTACGGGGCAGAAGAAATACAAGATATGGGTAAAGCCATGCTCCAAACTCTGGTGCACCCCGAGGATTTATCGGCTTTTTTTCAACATATTCAAAAGTTCGATCGATCTCAAGGTGGTGACATCATCGAATTTCAATACCGGATGAGGCACAAAAACGGCGAATGGCGGTGGATGCACAGTTGGGATACAGTATTTCTGAGACAAGCTGATGGTAAACCGAAACAAATTCTCGGCACGTCTAATGATATCACGGATCGCAAATTAGCCGAAGAAAAACTGCTAGCATCGCAGCAAAGAATCTCATTTTTATTGCAGCAAACGCCGATCGCAGTGATCGAGTTAAACCTGAGTTTAGAAATTATCACTTGGAATCCCGCAGCAGAAGCTATTTTTGGCTACAGCGAGCAAGAAGCCAAAGGGAGAGTCGCCACCGATTTGATTGTACCTGAAAGCTACCGCCAACAAGCATCTGAGATTTTCGATCGTGGCTTGAGTGCCAAATCCAGCGCCACTTCCGAAAATCTGACCAAAGACGGCAGAATTATCATCTGCGAGTGGTACAATACTGAGCTAATTGACGAGAATGGCAAAGCAATCGGTACGGCTTCAATGGCTGTAGATATTACCGAACGCAAGCAAGCAGAAACCGAATTGCAAGAAAGTGCTTTGCGCCAAAGAGCGATCGCCCGCATCATTGAAAGAATGCGGCAGACTTTAGATCTCCGAGAAATTTTTCACGCGACAACCCGAGAATTGCGCCAAACCATGAAATGCGATCGAGTCGGCCTTTACCGTTTCAATCCTGACTGGAGCGGCGAATTTGTAGCCGAATCCGTTGACAGCAAGTGGATTTCTTTGATCCAAGCACAGCAAATAGACCCCAACTTCACAGAAGGCGCCTTAGAAAGCGAAAATTGCCTCGTCCAAAAATTCGATAGCACCTCACAAGAAATCTGCGATACTTATTTGCAAGAAACCGCAGGTGGAGCCTACAGCAGAGGTAAAACTTACCTTTGCGTCCAAGATATTTACAAGCAAGGCTTCAGCCCTTGTTACATCGAATTGCTAGAAAGATTTCAAGCCAAATCCTATATTACCGTCCGAATTTTCTGCGGTGACAAGCTCTGGGGATTGCTAGCATCCTATCAAAATTCAGCTCCCCGTCAGTGGAGCGAAGCTGAAATCAACGTTGCAGTTCATGTAGGCACCCAGCTAGGAGTAGCATTGCAGCAAGCCGAATTGCTCGCTCGCACTCAAAGGCAGTCAATGGAACTGATTAAATCCAAAGAAAACGCGGAAGTTGCCAACCGCGCCAAAAGCCAATTTCTCGCTTCCATGAGTCACGAATTGCGGACGCCTCTCAATGCCATTCTCGGTTTTTCCCAAGTCATGGCTCGCAATATTTCTATCACACCAGAACAAAAAGAATACATAGAAATCATCAACCGCAGCGGCGAACATTTGCTAGAACTCATCAATGATGTTTTGTCAATGTCCAAAATAGAAGCAGGTCAAATTACCATTAATGAAAGCCGCTTCAACCTCTACAACATTCTCGACAGCCTCAGAGAAATGCTGCAACTAAAAGCCAACTCCAAAGGCTTGCAGCTAATCTTTGAAAATATCGGCGATTTGCCGCAGTACATTCAAACAGACGAATCTAAATTGCGGCAAGTTTTAATTAACCTGCTCGGCAATGCAATTAAATTTACTCAACACGGAATTGTTACTCTGCGCGTCAGCAGCCAAGCAGAAACCAACGTGACTGAAGGAAATCAATCTCAATTGCTGTTTGAAATTTCCGACACCGGCCCCGGCATTTCCCCCTTGGAACTTCCCACATTATTCAAGCCCTTCGTACAAACCGAAACAGGTCGAAAATCCATGCAGGGAACCGGGCTAGGATTGCCGATCAGCCAACAGTTTGTCAGGATTATGGGAGGTGATATTTCGGTAGAAAGTCAACTCGATCAAGGCACAACTTTCACGTTTAATATCCAGGTTAAGTTAGTAACAGAAAGCGACGAAAAAGAAAAAACGACGGCAAAACAAGTTATTGCTTTAGAAGCCGGACAGCCAATTTATCGGATATTAATAGTTGAAGATGTAGCCGAAAATCGCCAACTGCTGCTTAAGCTGCTCGCACCGCTGGGATTTGAAGTCGAGGAAGCAACTAACGGTCAAGAAGCAATTGCTTTACAGTCAACTTGGAAGCCGCACCTGATCTTAATGGATATGCTGATGCCAGTGATGGACGGGTACGCAGCAACCAAACTGATCAAACAAACTCCAGAAGGAAAAGAAACCATAATTATTGCCCTGACTGCTAGTGCTTTTGACGAACAGCGACACATAATTTTGTCTGCTGGTTGTGATGATTTTATTTGTAAACCGTTTCGGGAAGAGGTACTATTTGAAAAGATAGCTCATCACCTGAACCTGCGGTATATTTATGAGGAAGAAAACTCATCTACTTCTGGTTCGGCACCGCAACTGCTGAAAAGTTTGACCGCGGAGGATTTGAGTGTAATGCCCAGAGACTGGGTAGTCGATTTGTACCAAGCAGCACTTTGCGTTGACGACAATCGCATTCTCCAACTGATCGAGCAAATTCCCGAAAATGAAGCAAATCTCGCTAACGCTTTAACAGATTTGGTCGAGAATTTTCGGATAGATATCATTATTGATTTAACTCAATTATATTATGATGAACGACCAGCCACTACCAGCGACTCCTAGAGACATTCTGATCGTTGACGATATGCCGGACAATTTGCGACTTTTATCCACTATGCTCGCATCCCACGGGTATCAAGTCAGGAAGGCGATTAACGGACAACTGGCTCTGCAAGCGGCACAAATGTCTCCTCCGGATCTAATTTTACTAGATATTAATATGCCGAAAATGAACGGCTATGAAGTTTGTCAGCAGTTAAAAACAATTGAAAATACTAAAGATATTCCGGTGATTTTTATTAGTGCGCTAGATGACGTGCTGGAAAAAGTTAAAGCTTTTCAAGTAGGAGGAGTAGATTATATTACTAAGCCTTTTCAAGTAGAAGAAGTTTTGGCCCGCGTCGAAAACCAACTTTCCCTGCGATCGCTGCAATCGAAACTGCAACAGCAAGCCAGGGAATTGCACGATCGCAATTCGAGATTGCAGGAAGAAATCGCGGAACGGCAGCGGGCTCAAGAATCAATCCGGTTTTTGCTGGAAATTACGCGGGCGATCGGCGAAGCTGTAAACTTTGACTCAGCTTTAGAAGTAATTCTGCACCAAGTTGGCGAAACAATCGGATGGGATTTAGGAGAAGCTTGGATTCCCAATGCAGAAAGAACTTTCCTGGAATCTGCCAGGGGTTGGTATGCGGGCAACGCCAGCATGGACTGGTTCCGCAGGGAAAGCAAAAAACTGACATTTGCCAGGAATATTGGGCTACCGGGACGAGTTTGGGTATCCAAGCAACCGGAGTGGGTAGAAGATATTACCCAGGGCTACCCGCCTTTTACTCGAAGTCAAATAGCACAAGCAACCGGATTTAAAGCAGCTTTTGGTGTGCCGATTGTGGTAGGCGATGAACTCTTGGCAGTGCTGGTTTTCTTTAAAATTTTGCCAGGTAGGAAAGACGCGCGATTTATAGATGTTTTTGATGCTGTAGGCAGTCAATTAGGTTCTTTGATTCAGCGCAAAAAAGCCGAAGAATTACTGCGAATTGCTGAAGAAAGATATCACAGCATTGTCGAAAATGCGATGGAAGGCATTTTTCAAAGCACGCCTTCAGGAGGGTTTATTAGCGCTAATCCAGCTTTAGCAAAATTGTATGGTTATAACTCGCCAGCAGAACTGATGTTATGTATTAAAAATACTTCTCAAGTGTACATTGAGCCGGAACGCCGCCAGCAATTCGAGGCGGCTATGGATGCACAAAATGCTGTGTTGGGCTTTGAATCTATGGTCTATCACAAAGACGGCCACCGGATTTGGGTATCAGAAAATGCCCGAGCTGTTAGAGATGAAAAAGGTGAGCTGATGTATTATGAAGGTACTGTCTCTGATATTACAGAGCGTAAATTAGCTCAAGAAGCGCTCAAAGTTCAACAGGAACAAAGCGAGAAGTTGCTGTTAAATATTTTACCGAAACCAATAGCTGAACGTTTGAAAGCGGAGCAAACTACAATTGCTGATAGTTTTGCAGAAGTCAGTGTTTTATTTGCTGATATTGTTGGATTTACTGAACTGTCGGCGAGAATGTCTCCGACGGAGTTGGTAAAGCGATTGAACGTGATTTTTTCGCACTTTGACCAGTTAGCTGAAAAGTACGGTGTGGAGAAAATTAAGACGATTGGTGATGCTTACATGGTAGTTGGGGGATTGCCGACGCCGAGAGATGACCATGCTGAGGCGATCGCCCAAATGGCCTTGGGAATGCAGGAAAAAATAGCTAAGTTGTCGGCCGAGACAGGAGAAAAACTAGCAATTCGCATCGGTATCAATTCCGGGCCGGTGGTAGCGGGAGTGATTGGTGTGAGCAAGTTTACCTATGATTTGTGGGGAGATACGGTGAATGTGGCGGCGAGGATGGAAGTTACGGGATTTTCCGGAAACATTCAAGTTACTGATGTCACTTATGAGCTTTTGAAAGATAAGTATTTGTTTGAGAGGCGAGGCATGATTCCGGTAAAAGGTAAGGGGGAGATGATGACTTATTGGTTGTTGCAAAAAATTAGTCAATTGACAGTTGACAGTTGACAGTTGACAGTTGGTAATTGGTGTCAACTTCAGCCTGAAACCATTGAAAAATCTTGCTTTTATCCTCTTGCGAGATCCCCCTCGCATCCCCCTTAACAAGCAGGTTGGTTTTATTCTCATCATATAAATTAGGTACGTTGTTGGGCTTTAGCCCTCTTTGTATATATGCTTAAAGGAGGCTCAAGCCCAACAACGTACCTTTATTAATATGACAGTTGCAGCTCCTAGCCCGCACGGGAGCGGGATTGTGCTGCTATGATTAAAGAAGTTAACGAAAATTTACATTTAAATCCGTGACTGCACAAGAGCTAGTATCTGCAACGAGTTTAGAAAAGCTAATTTGGACTTGGAAAGGTCACAAAATCCAATATACCGTCCAAGGCACCGGCCGCCCTCTGATTTTGATTCATGGATTTGGAGCTTCGATCGGGCATTGGCGGCAAAATATCCCCGCACTCGCTGCGGGCGGCTACCGCGTATTTGCCCTGGACTTGCTGGGATTCGGGGCTTCCGGGAAACCGGCCCTCGATTACACCCTGGAATTGTGGGAAGAATTACTCACCGATTTCTGGGCAGATTTGGTACAGGAACCGGCGGTATTTGTCGGAAATTCGATCGGCGCTTTGCTGAGTTTGATGGTAGTCGCCAACCATCCAGAAATCTCCGCCGGCGGTGTCTTAATCAACTGTGCCGGCGGACTCAACCACCGACCCGAAGAACTGAGTTTTCCCCTAGGATTAATCATGGGGACTTTTGCTAAATTAGTTCGATCGCCCATCATCGGCCCCTTTGTCTTCAACAACATCCGCCAAAAACACCGGATCCGCAATACCCTGCGCCAAGTCTACGGCAATCGGGAAGCCATTACCGACGAACTCGTAGAACTCCTGCACGCGCCCTCCTGCGAGCCCGGAGCTCAACAAGTATTTGCGTCAATTCTCACGGCCCCAGCAGGCCCTCAACCGTCAGAATTGCTGCCAAAGGTCGATCGTCCGTTATTGGTACTTTGGGGCGCAGACGACCCCTGGACGCCAATTGCCGGTAGCCAGATTTACCAAGAATTGGCCACCAACGGTAAACCCGTCAAATTTGTCTCAATTCCCAACACAGGCCACTGTCCCCACGACGAACGACCCAATGAGGTGAATACTCTGATTTTGGACTGGATGCAGGAAGTGAAATAAAAATTTTCTCCAAAATGCAAGGAAAGGGCGATCGCGCCAAACCCTTGCATTTTCTAGGTTCTGCCTCCCTCCACAGCACCCAAATCCGGTCTGGTGCCAACTCAAAAAAACAATTTTTGTAAAAAGTATTGACACCCTTGGCAGACTCAGTTATATTGATGGACGTGTGAGGAGCGAACCAGTAAGAGCACCGAGACGAAACACGGCCAGTCGTCGGTGCTCTTTCTGTTGAAAAGCATTTTTTAAAGTTTTCAATTATCCCTTCAATTCTTCCTTCGCGTTCTTAGCGTCTTCGCGGTTCGTTAAACAAATCTTTTAGGTTCGTAGTGAGGACTTCAGTCCTCTGAATTTATGAGGACTGAAGTCCTCACTACGAACCAAAGTTTTCAATTATCCCTTCAATTCTTCCTTCGCGTTCTTAGCGTCTTCGCGGTTCGTTAAATAAATACTCTTAGGTTCGTAGTGAGGACTTCAGTCCTCTGAATTTATGAGGACTGGGCGTTGCTGAGTTAGAGTATGAATAGGAGGAATAATTTATGCAATGCCCTGAATGTAAATCAACCCATATCCGTAAAAACGGCAAGAAGAAAGGAAAACAAAATCACATTTGTGTCCAATGCAGTC
>NZ_JAAFKG010000088.1 GCF_013299185.1 Microcoleus sp. bin48.metabat.b7b8b9.023
TGTTGTGTGAGAATGGACGCACGATTTGGCATAATGGAAACAGATATTTTGGTTTGTAAGGCAATTATCTATGTATATCTTGCCTTACAGATTTTTTTTGGCCACTTTTTCAGTGCCATTTGACTTCAGTCCTCTCTTACCAGTTTGTAGTGAGGACTTCAGTCCTCTCTTACCAGTTTGTAGTGAGGACTTCAGTCCTCTCTGCTGGTTGTTGAGTCAATCAGGACTTGCATTCCGAACGCTCGAACCAGTTATGGAATAATTTCTACTTCTGTACCTTGTTGTACAAACTGATACAACTCGTCAACATCCTTATTTTCCAGAGAAACACAACCCAAAGTCCAATTCGATCGCTCTTTGATAATTTTCTCTGAATTAGCAGGCACGCCGTGAATCCCAACCTCGCTGCCAATACTATCGTACCATTTGATTGTACCTGCTTGCTTGGCTTTGATATGTTTTCGCCAAGATTGTTTGCTGGGATAATCCAGCCAGATAAATTTCGACCAAGCTGCGTGAGGATAAAAATCTTTTATGCTAAAAATTCCTTCCGGCGTCCGCGAATCGCCTTCTTTTAGTTTATCGCCTGCGGGATTGCTGCCAAATACAACAGGATAAGATTTGACCGGCTTTTTCTTTTCATATACAGTCAGCCTGTATTTTGATTTTTCCACCAGGATGGAAATTCTAGTTTTATCTAACTTATCCGGTTCGCCTAAAATTTGTGATAGGGGTTTGCCGTAGTTGAATAAATTATCTGGTGGCAATTGGGTGTGTAAAACATTTAACTCATCAGCCGGACAGTTACTTAAGCAAAAAACATCTAAAATGTAGGGAATGGGAACAGCATAACCCAGTCTAACAAGTTTCCAGTAAAAAAAGGAACTCACAGTTAGCAATAGAATGCTGGCAGATGAAGCAATTATCCAAATATTGCCCTGTCTTTTTTTGATTTCCATTGCATTAACTGGGGCTATTATAGCGGTTCTCAAAAAAGTGAGGTACGTTGTTGGGCTTAAGCCCTCTTATATTTATTATATAGTAAGCGAGGTCGCATCAAAAACTCCATTTATAGTCATACCTCATCTTTCTGATAAAGGCTATATCATCATTTTAGCTTATGAGCTTGGAACAGGCAAGATGCCTGTTCCACAACAGATTTAATATTAGTGGCACAGGCATCTTGCCTGTGATTTAGCTAGATTTAATATTAGTGGCACAGGCATCTTGCCTGTTTTTTATTCTATCTAAAACGGGCAAGATGCCCGTTCCACAACTGCATGAAGTTCTTGTGTAACGGGCATCTTATTTGTTTTTCAACATGGCTGTAAATATCAGCTACATATGCTGTAAAGTCTGTTATTAATCCGCTGTTAACTGTTACCAGTCAACATCAAAATCATTAACACTAACACCCCGTTAGTTAAATAAAAGATACCAACAACCTGAGTTTCCAGCCAGCCGCAGAGTTCTAGATGGTGGTGAAGTGGAGCCATTCTTAAAAGACGCTTGCCAATGCCATCAGGGCCTTTTGTAGCTTTGTAATAAGCTACTTGAGCAATTACTGACAGAGTTTCTACAAAGAAAATACCGCTGATTATTAATAATATCCAAAGGCTATTTGTTAATAAAGCTACCGCACCCAAAGCACCGCCCAAAGCTAACGCACCTGTATCGCCCATAAATACCCGGGCTGGATTGCGGTTGTGAGCTAAGAAACCGAAACAACTGCCGCTAATGCAGACACAAAATATCATTAATTCTGGCGAAGTTGATGCTACAGATGCGCCTAGTCCCAAAAGTGCGATCGCACCTAAGCCTCCCATCAAACCATCAACGCCGTCGGTAAGATTAGTAGCATTGCTTTCGGCAACTAACACAAAACTAGCCAGCGGCCAAAACAAGAAACCCAAAGGCAATACCCAACCGAAAGGTAAAGCAACGTTCGTAGAAATACTTGGATTGTGGAACATCAGCCACAGACAAAAAAGAGCTGAAAAACCTACTTGCAAAGCCAATTTCATCCGAGGTGAAATACCTTTATTCGACTTGCGGCGGAGAATTTGCCAATCGTCGAGCCAGCCGATGAAACCGTAAGCTAAAGTTAAAGCCGATACGGCAACAACATCTGAGTTAAATCTCGACCAAAGTAATGCTACTGCGACTCCTGCCGGCACAAAAAATATGCCTCCCATTGTCGGCGTTCCCGCTTTTTTCAAGTGGGCTTGGGGGCCGTCTTCGCGAATTATTTGTCCGGCTTTCAGTTGCTGGAGTACGGGCACAACCAGATAACCTAAACCCGATGCAACGAGAGCACAAACAGCTAGTGGCATAAATAGCGATGCAGGCGCATCCAAAAATCTACCCGCTGCTACATCTAAACCGATCGCTACAATGCCGAGTCCCAAACCTAGCAGCAGGAATAAATTCCTGCCTGTAAGTTTGAAAGGCATAGTAAAAGGGATTTTCTCATCCACAAAGTTATCCATATCACTCCTCAACACACACCATTTGAAAATAAGCATTTGAAAATTGGGGAATAGGGTGGAATACAGGAGATTGGGAAATCTCTTGGTTTTTCTTCCCTGTTTCCGGTTGATTCGTTGACCAGCCAAAAACGGTACCAGCCCTAAACTTTAGTAATCGATTCTCCCCAAATTTTAGACTCAAGTTCGGCTTCCGGTGATTCGCAAAGCTGCAAGTGAATATAAAATCTAAAATCGACTAACCATATCTACAGTTATTCGTCCCCTACACCCGCATCATCTTCTGCTTCTTCTTCTAAATCATCGTAAGGACTGTCGTCAACTGCCATTAACTCGGAAATTTCTTCTTCGTGCAGATAGTCGGGTTCTTGGACATCCCTTGCTAAGAGGCGATTGTTAGATTCCAACCAGTCTAAAAGAGAAGATTGCTGCTTTAATGGAATTACATCCGCAGGCAAGTGGCGAGGTATTTGACGCAGAGATGGGTTGTACATGATTATCGGTTTCTAAAGACAAAGACGAGATCGAGTAGAACTAATGTTGTGCCGACTGACTGCTCCTTCCATCGAACACTTGCAAATCGGGCATTTAGCAGAGCTAAGGCATTATACCACAGACACTCTTTGGTTCCGGATCGGATAGGATGGCTGACTGGTTCGGGCGATCGCCCCCAACCATGGGCGCCAGGATAACATTAAAATCCGATATTGCCAATCCCTCTTTAGCCATAAGTATTGTAATCTGAGGCGATCGTTTTTGAAAGTATCGCGGGACACGGGGCCAGCCAGCGGTTGAGTTAGAACTGTTTCCTGGTTTTGCGTCAAAGCCTGATTGTGAAAGCCTTTTACCTTGTTCAAGCAATTCTCAAACAACAAATCTCAGGATGGATATAACAGCGGCGATTTTATACCACAAAGACGGTTACGACACCGGAGGGAAAAGACTTCTGGGGCGTCATTCAGCCGGAGAAGGATTTCTCAAAAGCTTAGTCCAACACGGTACTGCTGACTCTCTCTACTGTTGCACAGACAGCGAAGCAACATTTAAGGAGTTTTGTTCGCGCATCCAACCTTGGCTGCAACAACCTCGGAAAGTCCGCTGGATTTCGACGGATCGACTAGATTTGCTATCTCAACCAGGTACAATCTATCGACCCGATCCCGCCCTTGCCGATATGGTTTGGGGGCGCAGATTTGTCAATCAGCGGGCTTACAGCGTTTGTGGCGTTACCCATACGATCGCAACTAAGTATGTCATGGAGTCGATCGGCAATTTGATAACTGCACCGGTTCAACCTTGGGATGCCCTCATCTGCACCTCTAACGCCGTGAAAAACACAGTAGAAGGAGTTCTCAGAGAGTGGTCAGAATATTTAGCGCAGCGCAACGGCGGTCAACCCGAAATTTTGGTGAAATTGCCAGTTATTCCCCTAGGAGTGGATTGCAGCGCGTTTCCGCAGGGTGTGGAAGCAGTCCAGGCGGGCGATCGACAACGACAAGAACTCGGCATTTCTCCGGGCGATATAGTCGTGCTATTTGTCGGGCGATTGACTTTCTCTGCCAAAGCTCATCCGGTACCAATGTACATCGCCTTGGAACGCGCCGCCCAACAAACAAAGGCGAAAATTCACTTAATTCAAGCCGGTTGGATCGAAGATCCGAGAGAAGAACCCGACTTTAAAAATAGCGCGAAAATCTTTTGTCCGTCTGTGAATGCTATTTTTGTAGATGGCAGAAAGCCGGAAATTAGAGTTAATATTTGGTCTGCCTCCGATATTTTTATTTCGCTGTCCGACAACATTCAAGAAACCTTCGGACTAACACCCATTGAAGCAATGGCCAACGGACTGCCGGCAATTGTTTCCGACTGGAACGGATACAAAGAATCAGTACGGCACGAAATCGACGGCTTCCGCATTCCCACACTCATCCCGCCCCCAGAAGCTTGTTTAGATTTAGCGCTAAATTATCTCGACGGGAGTTTGAATTGGCCGACTTACATGGGTCACACTTCCCTAGCCACAGCAGTTGATATTGATGCCTGCACCCGCGCTTTGTGCAAATTAATTGAAAACCCGGAATTGAGAAAGCGGATGGGCGAAAGTGCGAGAAAAAGAGCGAGAGATATTTATGATTGGAAAGTAGTAATTGCTGCTTACGAACAGTTGTGGCGGGAATTAGCTGAAATTCGGGTTTCTGCACCAGAGTCTGCACCTGCAAAAGCCGGGAAGCCGCCTTATCCGCTGGGCGACGATCCATTTCGGGTGTTGGGTCATTATGCGACTAGAACTTTAACCGATGATACGATCTTGAGTCTGGGTGCGATCGCCACACCGGAACTGTTGAGAGAGTTGCACACAATTTGGTTTACGAGCTTCGGTCAAGACCGAAGAATCTCTGTTAAGGTTCAGATAGAGATGTTAAATGCGATCGAGCAAAAGGGTGCTCTCAAAGTCGGCGAAGTTCTCAGGCGTTATGCCACAAACGAGCAAGAATCAGCATACCTCTATCGGACGCTACTCTATCTCGTAAAATTTGGTGTTTTAGTCATTGGGAATGGGTAATTGGGAATTGGGAATTGGGAATTGGGAATTGTTAATCCAATAATAACCTGCGGTTGAAACCGTTACTAAACAAACGATGTCCGCCGGACGCCGATTGAATATTAGAGTAAATGTAGGGTGCGAATGCGTACAGAGAAGCCCAATTATAAATCTGAGTAAAAAAACGATTTATTTAGTCTCCGTGCATAACTCATGAACTAATGACAACTGTCAACTGTCAACTGTCAACTGTCAACTGCCAACTGTCAACTGTCAACTGTCAACTGTCAACTGTCAACTGTCAACTGTCAACTGTCAACTGTCAACTGTCAACTGTCAACTGTCAACTTATGCTTAAAAAATCTGCACTATTAGAGATAATTGCTGGTAAGAATCGCGGTTTGCTGGCGACTCCAAACGACAAACAGGTGATTTTAAGTGCGATCGCCCAATTGGAAGATTATAACCCCACACCACGCCCTCTGGAAGCCCCAGAGCTTTTAGATGGCGATTGGCGGTTGTTGTACACCAGCAGCCGCGCCCTGCTGAATCTTGACGGTTTTCCGTTGTTGAAATTGGGTCAAATTTATCAATCCATCCGCGTCAAAGAATCCAAAATTTACAACATTGCCGAACTTTACGGCTTGCCTTACTTAGAAGGAATTGTCAGCGTCGCGGCCAGATTTGAGGCGACTTCGGAACGGCGAGTGCAGGTGAAGTTTGAGCGATCGATTTTGGGTTTAAGCAGGTTAATCGGCTATGAATCTCCTGCCAAATATATCAATGAAATTGAGTCGGGGAAAAAGTTCGCTGCTGTAGATTTTGGGCTGGATACCCGCGAACAGCAGGGATGGCTGGATGTTACTTATTTGGATGGCGATTTACGGATTGGGCGCGGGAATGAAGGCAGTGTTTTTGTACTGACAAAAGAGTGATTTTGTGATGTGCGATTAAGTTTAGGAAGGAGGCGATTTAAATCGCGCCTGCAAAACCAAAGTCCGGAGGGTGCGCGGACAAGCAAAATAATCGTTACTCCATCAATTTTGTCTGTTCTTTCTGTTCCGTCGGCATTGACTTTCTGACAGCTAGCACCAACTCCGCTTCGGTACATCGATACAAGTCCCGCATTCGGAATACTTGCCAAACTTCCATTTTGGGTAATGTTCGACCTTTTTCCCAGTTGCGAATTGAAGATTCTGCACATTCTAGTATGTGTGCTACGTCTATAATTTTCAGCCCTGCACGTTCTCTTAAGGCTCTCAGATCCATTGCTGACTGAACCTTTTGACTAAAAAACCGTTAAACTTTGCCGCTAAGTATTGACGGAGATGACTTGTGTGATGTTTAATCATAGTAGTAGAGGCGTTAGTCCATTCCCGCCAAGAAACTTACTAACGCCCTTTCCTGTAGTCCATAGAGAATACTAAACTATCATGCCACAAAACGGTTATCAAGAGGGATTCTCCGCGAATCCTAGTGCGATCGCGTACCAAAAATACCTTTACCCTTGGGCGATCGCCAAACTGATGCCAAATATGCAGCGGACTGTTGTATGTCGGTTTCGCAGGCGATCGGATGCTGAGGGCCACTTGCTGTGTCTGCGTCAACTCGTGCCTCAAGCTTCGCTGCTGTTAGTGTTTGACTTGCAACCCGACTAACATTTGGGGCGATCGCGCGATCGCCCTCTAAAAGTAGGAGGTTTTTTCGCGCGATCGCCCTCTAAAATTGGAAAGTTATGTCAGTTTGAGATTAAACTACAAACTTTAAGCTAAGCTGCACAGGTTTTTATTGTTTAGCTAAAATCAGATAAGCTAGTATAAAACTATCCTTAACTTGTTGGTGAATTATGACTGTGACAACTGCAAAATTCATCCTTCCTGAAGCGGGTCAAATTCCACAATGGCAAGCCGCCACGTGGGAAGATTATATAGCGGCTTGCGAAAATCCGCCTTTAGCAGAAGCCAAAATTTTTTTTTACGAAGGATATCTTTGGATCGACATGGGTAATGAAGGGCCTCAGCACGCCAGATTTAACGATTTGTTTACTATCATATTTTTTGTGTGGTTTACAACTAAAATAGGACAAACTTTTGATTCTCTCAGCGGTTGTGTAATTGAGAAACCTCAAGTGGGTTCAGGTGCGCCAGATAAAGTTTTATACATCGGAGGGGATTTCCCGGAGTGGCAAAAAGGGGAACCGCGCCGCATTAATCTCAATCAATGGCGAGTTCCCGATTTAGTCGGGGAGATTTCTGATACTACTTTGACTAGCGATTTAGATGAAAAAAAGCGCTTGTATGCTGCATTAGGAATTCCGGAGTATTGGGTGGTAGATATTAAGGGCGTGAGAGTGTTGGCATTTCGATTGCAGGAGAATGGGAAGTATCAGGAATGCGATTTTTCGGTAGCACTTGAGGGATTGCCAATTGCTTTGCTTTCGGAGACTTTAAAGCTTTTGAATGAAGGAAATGGAACGGCCGCGATGTGGTTTGCTCAACAAATTGGAAGTTTGTAGGTGAGAGACAATTCCTAGAAAATACTAGCTTTAATTTTGGTATAATTAGCAAGCAGCCATCTTTGGTGGCAATGAAAATATGATATTACCCACAATTACTGAAGGTACAATTTCCCTTGCAGCAGGAGACGAACTCATTCTGCGATTTAGAACTTGGCAAGATTACGAGGCATTGCTAGCCCGTCGAGAGGATAAAGCTGGATTGAGAATTCGTTACAGCAGCAAAACTCAAGAAATTAGAATTATGTCACCATTGCCAAGACATGGTAAGAATGCAGATATAGTTGCAGATTTGGTCAAAGCTTTACTGCGACATCAATGCAGAGATTGGGACGCATTTACTCCCATTACGCTGAAGCGAATTAACCAACAGGGAATTGAACCAGATTATTGTTTTTATATCGACAATCGCGAGCAAATATTAGGGAATGAGCGGATTGATTTAGAAACAGATCCACCTCCAGATTTAGCGATTGAAATCGATCTGACTTGCACGACTAAACCAGAGGATTATCAAGCGATCGCACCTTTGGAACTCTGGGTTTACCGTCAAAGTCAATTATCGATCTATCAGTTCGAGTCGCAGCAGTACCGTGAGTCTCAAAGGAGTCGGTGGTTTCCCGGTTACGATCTCAAAACGTTAATTCCTCAATATTGCGATCGCGCTTGGCAGATTGGTTCTAGTGTGGCGCTGCGAGAGTTTGAAGAGGTATTGCGATCGCTATAATCCTAGGAAATTGTCTAGTCTATAATATAACCAATACTTCTGCTTTCCAACACTATGCAAATTGTTTTGTCACCTGAAGTCGAAGCCCTCGTGCAGCGTCAACTCACGACTGGCAAATACAAAAGTGCGATCGAAGTTATACTCGCAGGCATTCAACTCCTCGAACAACAAGAAGATATTTATCAAGGACGATTGCAAGAACTTCAACGAGATGCACTAATTGGCCAGCAAGCATCCCAATGCGGTGAAGTCGTAGACGGTGCAACCGCAATGGCACAAATCCGCGCTAATTTGCGATCGCGCTACACTTCATCAGAAGCATGACTCCAAAATTTCGCCTCACCGAACCCGCAATTCAAGATATCGAGCAAATTGCAGACTATATCGCTAGTCAATCGGGACTCGATAAAGCCGATCGCTTTTTAAGCAAACTCGACGAAAAATTTGCCAAAATTGCTCAGTTTCCCAACCTTGGACGACAACGAGACGAGATTTTACCAGGCCTACGCAGTCTCCCAATGGATAACTATCTCATACTCTATATGCCGATCGGACAGGATGTAGAAATCTTTCGATTTGTCAGTGGTTATCGAGATTTGTCAGCCCTATTTATTGATGCTGATGATTGAAGTAAATTATCTCAAAATAATAGATTCTTTCGGAATCTGAAGAATTACTAATTTTCATAATTTGCATAACAAAATCTTACCACAAGCTCAAAAAAATCACACCTCAAAAATGCTGCGACTCTCCCAAACCCAACTCAAAATCCTTGAAGAATGCCCCCGCAAATTCCAGCATAGCTACCTAGAACTACTCGCCAGCACCGCCTCCCCCGAACATAAAGAAAAACTCACATGGGGCAGTCACTTTCACCTTTTGATGCAGCAGCGAGAACTAGGATTGTCGGTTGAATCCATCACCCAACAAGACCCAGAATTAGGACGATGTGTGGCAGCATTTATCAACGCCGCCCCCGAACTTTTTGCGAATTCAGAAAATAGCGACCAAATTTTCCGCCAAGCCGAACACCCCCGCATCCTGATTTTTCAAGACTACCTATTCACCGTTATCTATGACTTGCTAATAGCCGAACCAAACTCTGCCCAAATTCTCGACTGGAAAACCTATCCCCGCCCTCAAAAATCAAAATGGATAGCCGAAAGTTGGCAAACCCGACTCTATTTATACGTTTTAGTAGAAACTAGCGACTATTCCCCGGAACAAGTTTCCATGACATACTGGTTCGTACAATTGCAAGGAGAAGAACCGCCACAAAAACTCACATTTTCCTACAATCAAATAGAACACGATCGCACAAAACAAGATTTAACCCAAATATTGCAGCAGCTAACCGACTGGCGACAGCGCTATACCGAAGGTGGCGAATTCTTCCCCCAAGTACCAATTATTTCCAATCTTTGCGATTCCTGTCAATTCGCCACTCGCTGCAACCGAACCCAAGACTCTACATCTTCCTCATCAAATCTTCCAGCAGAAACTCCCACTAATTGGTTGCCAAATCTTGCTATAATCGAGGAAATATCTATTTAACTAAAGCTCGGTCGGGGCGGGTTTAGAGATATTATGGGTGTGAATTAAAGTTGGTTGGCGAACCCGCCCCTACTATAATCGAGGAAATATCTATTTAACTAAAGCTCGGTCGGGGCGGGTTTAGAGATATTATGGATTTGAATTAAAGTTTGTTGGCGAACCCGCCCCTACTATAATTATGGTTAACTTACTCGACATGGCATAATATTATGTCAATCCTGAACGCATTGGAAGACGAAAAACCCAGTTTATACGAAGTTTTGCATTCAGTAACTACAAATCTAGGAAAAAACCCGGTTTCTGAGGTTTGGAATTATAAATTTTTTTCGATCGGTGGGGGCAGGTTTATAGATATTGTCGATTTGAATTAAAATTTTTTGGTGAACCCGCCCCGGCTTGAATTAATGAATTAACTTATGACACAAACACTTCAAGAATGGCAAAATCAACCCTTAACTCAACCCCCAGACTGGCTGATTCAAACTGTCAGAAATTATGCGCCAGAACTCCCAGGAAACTATGCGGCTGCACTTCTCTGGGATAGAGGAATTCAAAACCCGGAAGAAATACCAGGTTTCCTGAATCCCCAACTTTACCAACCAGCAAGTCCGTTTGAATTCGGCTTAGAAATGAACTGGGCGATGGAAAGAATCCAGCAAGCACGAAACAGCGGTGAGAAAGTCGCTATTTGGGGAGACTTCGACGCGGACGGGATTACCTCAACCTCAGTTTTGTGGGATGGACTGGGAGAGTTTTTTGTTCAAAATGACCAACTAACTTATTACATTCCCAATCGCTTAACAGAATCTCACGGTCTTAATATTCCCGGAATAAACAAGTTACATAAATCTGGAATTAGCTTAATTATTACCTGCGATACTGGTAGCACAAATATTGATGAAATTGAATATGCTACAAGTCTAGGTATTGATACAATTATTACGGATCATCATACATTACCGGACGATCGCCCTACAGCGACGGCAATCATCAATCCCCGGTACTTTTCGCCCAACCACCAACTGTTTAACCTGTCCGGCGTTGCGGTAGCTTACAAATTAATCGAAGCACTATACCACACATTGCCGGATATTCCGCAACGACCGATCGCAGATTTATTGGAGTTAGTGGCGATCGGCTTAATTGCCGATTTAGTCCAACTTACAGGAGATTGTCGCTACCTAGCACAACTCGGCATCGAACAACTGCAAAAACAAATCACAAATCCCACCCGTCCGGGAGTTGCAAAATTACTCGAACTGTGCAAACGAGCGGGCGATCGCCCAACCGACATTTCCTTCGGCCTCGGCCCCCGAATCAACGCCGTCAGTCGCATTCAAGGCGACGCCAGCTTCTGCGTAGAACTCCTCACCAGCCGGGACAAAAAACGCTGCGAAGAACTAGCAAATCTAACCGAAATTGCCAACACCAGGCGCAAATCTTTGCAAAAAGATGTGGCAAAAGATGCAGCCGAAAAACTAGCAAAACTAGACCTCTCAACCACCAGCGTCATCGTCCTCAGCGACCCACAATGGCCCGTAGGAGTATTAGGATTAGTGGCGGGACAAATCGCCCAAGAATACGGCCGCCCGGTAATTTTATTCTGCACGGAAGGAAGTGAAGAAATCAAAGAAAGTATTCCAGAAACTAAATTTATAGATTCTTTTGACTCGGATTTAGAAACACTTTCTCAATCTAAAATCCAAAATCCAAAATCTAAAATTGCCCGCGGTTCTGCCCGTTCGGCCAATCAAATCGACCTTTACCAATTAGTCAAAGACCAAGCGCATTTATTGGATAGATTCGGCGGTCATCCCTTCGCGGCAGGCTTGAGTCTCCCAGTTGAAAATATCCCGCTATTTACGGATGCTATAAATCAGCAACTCCGACAGCAATACAGCGCAGATAGTTTGACAGCGGCACCAGTTCTAGCAGACTTGAAAATTACAGTTGCGGAATTAGGCAAACAGTTATTTCAAGAACTGAAATTGCTTGAACCCTGCGGCATGGGCAATCCCGCACCTAAATTGCTGATTGAAAATTGCTGGTTTAAGAATATCTACAATAGAAATATTAAAGATTCACAGGGAAAAGAAGTAAAGTATATCAAAACTTCTTTTGAAATTTGGGATGAATCTAGTCATGCAGGCTTTCCCGGCATTTGGTGGGGACATTACCGAGATGAAGTTCCCGAAGGGCGGTGCGATGCGACTGTCGAACTCGATTTCAATACTTATACGTCGAACTATGAAGTGCGGTTGATAGCAGTGCGGGAACGCACGGATGACAAACAAGTTAGTTCCCAGACTAAAATTGATTGGATATTTGACTGGCGGAATAGAAATAATGATGAAGAGTTATTAGCAGTTAGCACAAACTTGGAATTTGAAATACCGATCGACAATCTAGCTGACAATTCACCAATGCTCGATCGCGAAAACTCGATTATCCTCAAAGAATGCCCCGCAAGCTGGGACGAATTGCGCGTCTGGTTTCGGCAAGCACAGCACACTCAGAAAAAACTCGCGATCGCCTATACTTTACCTCCATTGCTACCACCGCAGCAAATCTGCCAACAGCTAATTGGCATCGCCAAATACCTCAGCCGCACCAACAAACCCGTCACCCGACAGCAACTCCGCCAAAAACTCGGCATCAGTGACACGTCGCTGCAACTTGGATTCACAACGTTAAAACATCTCGGTTTCAAAGTCAATTATCGCGATCGGGCTTTTCACATCACCAGACAACCCGAAGCCAGAGAAATCGGAGTTCACACCTCCAAACCCTTATTCTCTAGCCCCTCAACTCAATTCTTGGTGCCAAATTCCCCCATCGCCGCCCGTTACGCAGCGCAATTCCTAGCCGCAGTCTCCGAAGAACAATTCCGGCGAAAATATTTCTGTGAAGTACCTCTTTCTACCATTGTGTCGATCGCCCGAGAGACCGTTTTCCAAGAAGATTATACAGACACTCTCTTTTAATTGAGACCTTGCACTTTTTTCCGTAATATCAAATCCGATTGCATCGTCCTGTATTCATCTCTATCTTCTCTCTCTGTGTCCTCTGTGTTCTCTGCGGTTAAATCACCTGACGATACAACCGGAAACGATATAACAGGCTTTCGGGCCCGTCCCACAGATCGAATCAGTTTTTTGTCAGGCAAACAGGCAAAATCTTAGATAGTAAATGCTTCCAAACTGTACCCAATTTAAATTCTATATCTCAATCATCTCAATCATCTCCCCCCCCTCTCCCATTCTCCCCCTCTCCCATTCTCCCCCTCTCCCATTCTCCCCCTCTCCCCCTCTCCCTCGCAGGGCTGATTCCTGACATGGATGTCGCATCTGAGTTTTAAGAAATATCTTATACCAATTTTAAAAAAGAATGCAACAGTATTCTTCTTTCCCCCCCTTAGCAAGGGGGGGCTAGGGGGGGTCGAAGACTGTTGCACAATTTTAGAGAATTGGTATTAGTTCTGAATCGATGCCGATAAAATAAGTGGTAGGGCAATGGGAGTTATCCGTTGCGAGTCACGCTCAAAACTCAAAACTCGTAAATCAATACGGAATGCGGGAAACTCAGAGACTTTAGTCCTGAGAGGGAAGCGACGCGAGGGACTTGAGTCCCCGTGTTCTTTATTTATTTTTTCTTAAATATTTTGTGGAGCGAGGTTGAGATGTCTAGTATAATAGCCAAAAGTAGACAATTCAAGCAATATTCAGGAAAACAGAGGTGAATAAAATAAAAAAAATAATGGGAGTTCAGCCAGTATTGCTGTCTCCTAACAAAGAGCTTAAAGCTTTGTTAGAGTATCTCTGTCAACAATCTGGCAAACTGTATAATAGTGGCGTTTATTTGGCTCGTCAGATTTTTTTTAAGACCGGAAAACTGTTGACTGGAAAGTTTGACTTGTCTGTTGAATCGTCAGTTTCAAAATCAATGGTTGCTAAATCATTGCCATCAACACCAATGCAACAAACATTGATGTCTGTCACCGAAGCCTTCAAATCTTTTAAAGAATTAAGAGATTTGTACATCAAAGGTCAATTGCATTTTAAGCCCAAGCCACCGGGATACCTGAAAGGGTCTAAGCTGTTCAAAGTAGCTTATCCTAATTCTGGAGGGTTAAGACCGAAACTTGTTGGCAATCAGTTAAAATTTTCCTTGGGTTTGACGGTGAGAAGGTGGTTTGGAGTTTCTGAATTCTTTCTACCTATGCCATCAAATCTTGATTTTTCTGATGTTAAAGAGTTTACAATTCTCCCTAAGAATGGTGCTTTTTATCTTGAGATGTCCTACGAGGTTGAAAAAAAAACACATAATCTGGACATTAATCAAGCGTTATCAATTGATTTGGGAACGGCTGATAATTTAGCAGCTTGTGTCGATACATTAGGAAACTCCTTCTTGATTGATGCTCGTGCTATGAAAGCGATGAATCAATTGTGGAACAAGAAAGTAGCAACGAGAACAGAAGGAAAGCCAGAAGGTTATTGGGATAATTGGCTAGACCGTGTAACCCGCAAACGCAATCACCAAATACGTGATGGTATCAATAAGGCTGCAAAGTTGATCGTCAACCATTGCCTGAAATCCGGAATTGGCACGCTGATAGTTGGGTGGAATGAAGGTTTCAAGTCTAACAGTAATCTCGGCAAAGTGAATAATCAAAAGTTTGTTCAAATGCCTTTAGGTAAACTGAAAAATAGGTTAAAAGAACTCTGTGATTTGCATGGCATTAGGTTTGCTGAAACCGAAGAAGCGTATACGTCGAAAGCTAGTTTTTTGGATGGAGACTCCCTGCCCCAACATGGTGAAAAACCATCTGGGTGGAAAGCATCTGGAAAACGAATTAAACGTGGCTTGTATCAGTCAGCTAATGGCAGGGTGGTGAATGCAGACTTAAATGGTGCTGCCAACATTCTGAGAAAAGTAGCCAGTAAGTTAGGTGTAGGCTTAAACCAACTGGGTAGACGGTGTTTGACGACTCCCAGCGAGAGTTAGACTTTGGATATTACCAAAGCCTATTCTGTCCGCAGAATCTCGGTGTCTTTAGACCTGAGAGTGTCAAAACTTACCACCCCAAACCCAAAACTTCTCCACCGCTTTCACTCGATCGCACATCTCCAATATAAAACCCCTATGCTCCTCTGTCCCCGCTGCCAATTTGAAAATCCCAATCTAAACAAGTTTTGTCAACAATGCGGAAATTCCCTAACTTACAAAGCTTGCCACCAATGTGGAACCCAAGTCGCTGTTAGCGCCGAATTATGTCAGAATTGTGGCGTCACAACAGGTCAAGTGTGGCGGGCGATTATCTGCGGTCGATCGAACTTTCCAGCAGGCGAGCTACAGCAGTCAACTACACCATCAGCCGAGCTTACACAAAAAACCGACAATTTTCCAGAAACCCGATCGACCCAAAACTCTCCCGAACCGATCGCAGACACCATTAAAACAGAAATCACCGCCGATTCTCCACAACTTGATGCGGCCGAATCCCCCAGCCCAGAAATTAGTGGCGCTGAAATCGTCGTGGGGGCGATCGCCACCGAATCCTTTCAAACAGACCAAAAAAGCTCTAATACAACACCAGAACGCGAAATAACCCCATCGGACAACATTTTCACGACCGTACCACCGCCAGAACCAACCCAGGAAGCAACAGAGAACCCCGAGGGCGCATCTTCCCCATCCCCAAAAATCTGGGCCCCCTATTCCGAATATTTAATCCCTTCCCAGCCAGCAGGAGCGTATCTAGACAGCCAGCAGCGCTACCAACTCCTAGAAACCTTGCCAGCAAGAAAACCCTCAGACACAGTATCAGCAACAGTATTGGACTGTCAGCCGCTGCAACTGTCACCCCTCAAAGCAATGCTAGCAGCCAACTCTGCCAGCGTCGCCAAACGCACATCCCCCTACACCGCAGCTATCGAAGCCGGAGAAAATGCGACCAATTCCGCCTTAGCAGAACTTTGCCAAGGCATAGCTGAACCTTATCTGGCACTGCGGTGGCACTTCTCTCACAACCTGCCAGTCATTCACGATAGCTGGTCAGACAACCAACAGGCCGTACTGCTGCTAGAAGACTGTTCGCAATGGCCGCTGCTGGTAGAACGCTGGAGTCAACCCGAAACTTCCACCCAGCAAATTGTGTACTGGTTGCACGAAATGACCGAACTTTGGGCGGCCCTCGAACCCTGGCGCTGCCGCCAAAGCTTGTTGGAACTGACAAATTTGCGGGTCAATCCCGACTCTTCCTTTTCCTTTGCCTCTTTGCGGTTGCAATACCTCTATCCCGAACCCGCCGGCTCAAACCTGCAACTGGTAGATTTGGGACAATTGTGGCAGGCGATATTTAACCAGTCCGAGCGCACTCAGTTTGGCGCCTTGCTCGAACTGCTGCAACAAATGTACAAAGGCGAGATTAACACTATAGAAGAATTGCGATCGCGCCTGGAAACCGTTCCCCTCGAACTCCAATCCGCACCTTCACCAACCTTAACCCCCACCCGTTTCCAAACAGACATCCCCGATAACTCGCCCCCCGAAGTTGTTGGTGAGGTCTTAACCCAGCCCATGCCCGTCCAGATTTACAGTTTAGAAAACGCAGGTCTCACCGATGTCGGCCGCACCCGCGAGCACAACGAAGACTTTTTCAGCATCTGGACTCAGCTTAACAAACTCGAAACCTCCTTCGGTCGCATCTTTCAAACCAAAGGGCTTTACATTCTCTGCGACGGGATGGGCGGACACGACAGCGGAGAAGTAGCCAGTCAATTAGCCGCTGAAACCCTCAGAGAATTCTTCCAAAGCAGTTGGGAAAATCAACTACCCGACGCTGATACCATTCGCGAGGGAGTGCTGCTAGCCAACAAAGCCATCTTTGAAATCAATCAAAAGGACGGTCGCTCCGGCAGCGGCCGCATGGGTACAACCCTAGTCGCAGTCTTAGTTCAAGACACCAAATTCGCGGTTGCTCACGTCGGCGACAGTCGTCTCTACCGACTCCGAAAGGGACAGACACTAGAAAAAATCACCTCAGATCACGAAGTAGGCCAGCGCGAAATTAAGCGCGGGGTTGACGCCGAAACAGCTTATTCCCGTCCCGACGCCTATCAACTAACTCAAGCCATCGGCCCGCGAGACGGCAATTTTCTCAAGCCAGACGTGCAGTTTTTAGACTTGTCGGAAGATACTTTATTGATTTTGGCCTCCGACGGTTTGACAGATAATGATTTGTTAGAAACTCACTGGCGTGACAGTCTCGAACCTCTGTTCAATCCCCAAGCTAATCTCGACGAGGGAGTTGCCGACTTGATTGAACTGGGCAACACGCGCAACGGTCATGACAATATCACGGCAATTATCATTCGGGCGCAGGTAGGCCCATTTCGATTTTAGAATTGAGATACTGCCAATTTTTGCAAAGGTAGCACCGCGGCCCCTGACAGCCTGGGTTAAACCTGCAATTGTTGCAGGAAAAGGAAACACCAACTTTGGCATCTGTCATCAAAAACTTGTTCGGCTTGCGATCGCATTCAAGTAATGCGATTAAAAGAACGAGTTTTTGATTGTGAATGTTGCAGTCTGTCGATCGCTCGGGACTTAAACGCAGCGATTATTTAATCTTTCATTCCCATTATCGGCGAGTCAAGATCCGTCGTCCTGAATTCACCCTCTAGACTAGAAAGAGCCGACCACCTAGAAAGCATCAAAAAAACAAGTTTCTTATGTGTCCTACATATCAGTATTATCCACTGTGTATCAATTTTATCGAAAATTTGGGTCTAAAACCCCGTCGTTCTACGACGGCTTTTGGTAGAATTGTACCAGTGGTAAAGGTAATCAACCACTTAAAAAACCTTGCTGTCGAAAGACGAAGCGCTGAACCTTGACAATTGAATCTATGCAGTTCTGCTGCATTGTTCTAGCTTCCTCCTGGCAGCAGGTAAAAGATTCACAGGAACACGGGCGATCGGTTTTTGAAGCATATTTGTTTCAAGCTAAACAGGACTTGCAGCAATGCAACTAGGGTAGGGCATACCCGAAGTAACGCTTGGGGAGAGTCTCACCTCTGGCTTAGACAACGCAAGGAATCTAGGTTAAGTGATCTCGGTGAGCCAAGAATCTCAGTGCGTTCACGCCGGAGAGTGTCAAGTGGCAGATTAATCACATCAATCTAAAATGCTGCTGACTCTTTTAGATCCAGAAAAAAATACCCCTCTGCAACAGTGGAGTTTCGAGAACGAGTCCATTGTCCGCATCGGCCGCTCTCCTGAAAATCATGTTGTGATTCCCAATGCTTTGGTATCGCGGGATCACGTGGAATTGCAAAGAGTTAAAAGCGGTGCTAACCGCCAGTGGTATTTAGTCAATTCCGGGACAAATGGCACTTTTGTTAACGGTACTCTCATGTCTCAGGGTTGGATATCCGACGGTGCCCTGATCCAATTGGCGCGGGGCGGCCCAATTCTGCATTTCCAAGTTCTGACTATTCAAGTCGGGGGCAAAATTGAGGCGATCCCTACTTTCAATCCTGGCACGCCACAGTGTACCCACGCTGGAAATCCGCCGGGTAATTTATTCTGCATCCACTGTGGGGAACCGATTAAAGTCGATCGCACAATCCGCCACTACCAAGTGCTGCGAACTTTGGGCCAAGGCGGTATGGGAACAACAACTTTAGCCTGGGATCGACAGAAAGCCAAAGCTCAACAACCGGGAAGTTCTCCCGCAGCTTCTCTGGTAGTTCTCAAGGAAATGAATGCTGACATGGCTCAAATAGTCAAAGCTCAAGAACTGTTTGAACGTGAAGCTAAAACTCTCAAAGCGCTGCACCATCCAGGCATTCCTCAGTTTTTTGACTTTTTTGTCGAAGGTGGCAAAAAATATTTGGTGATGGAAATGCTTCACGGCGAGGATTTAGAAAAACGCATTTACAATCGCGGGCCAGTTGTTCCCCAACAGGCGATCGAGTGGATGATCCAAACCTGTGAAATTTTGGACTACATTCACTCTCAAAAACCCCCGATCGTCCACCGCGATATTAAACCTGCCAATTTGCTAGTGCGCCACCGCGACAATGGCATTACAGTGCTGGATTTTGGCGCCGTTAAAGAAATCGGCACTCCTCCGGGCACTCGCATCGGCGTTGAAGGCTACACCGCACCAGAACAAGACCGGGGACAGCCTCTCCCTCAGTCAGATTTATATGCTATTGGGCCGACTTTGATTTTTTTGCTGACAGCCCAAAGCCCTCAAAAGTTTTACGGAAAAATTGCTAGAGGTTACGGATTTAAGCTCGAGAATATTCCAACGATCGCCCCGAAGTTGCGGGAGGTCATTCTACGAACCACCGCAGCTAAACCTGGGGATCGCTTTCAAAGTGCTCAACTATTAGCTAGAGCTCTAGCCACTTGTCTGTGAACGAACCTGACGGTCAACGGAGTACCGTTAGACCGCAGGCTTCTTTTTCCTTTTCTGCAAAGGCTTTTTTGAGTGACGGAGTTCCCCCGCCACTTTGATGATTCAGACCAATTTTTCTAATAAGTAAGTTTAGCTGAGTTTTCATCTCGATCCAAAGACTCACCGCATTGACAAGAATGCCACCGCTGAGACAATTCTTTCGGTACTTTGTTGAGGCAGTTCCAACAATATTGAGAAGTTCCCTTTGGATCGACGAACAAAACATTTTTACCCAATTTCCAAGCGACATACTTGAGAACACTAGCAAATTGACCGTGAGCAGCATCAAGCATTGATTTATTCAAGCCACTTTTAGCTGACTGACCGTTCGGCAAGTAAACTAAATTGCCATCCTCGATATCAGTCTTAG
>NZ_JAAFKG010000089.1 GCF_013299185.1 Microcoleus sp. bin48.metabat.b7b8b9.023
ATTAGCAAGACTTATATGACCAGAGTAGAAGGGGAAAATACAAGACTAAGGCATTATCTAGCTAGACTACATCGCAAGACTCTTTGTTATTCTAAATGTGAGGAAATGCTCAAGCATTCTATTAAATTATTAATACATTACTTGAAGTTTGACGATATTCCCATTCCTGGAGCATTCATACCTTGATTCAGCAACGCCCAAATTCTGAAATATCCTCAATGTTAACAATCCATTCTAGGGCATAACTGGCCAAACAACTGCCGCGCAAGCCGAGTTGAATTGCCCGCCGTTCCAGTTTCGCGCCACTGGGATGGTGGTCTGGATCCCATTGCAGCCGTACCAAAGAATTTTTAACAGCTTGTTTCCATTGTTTTTCGCTTCCGTATACTTCTGAAACGAAATTAGAATGAACGGCAGATGCTAAAATTTCATCAAAGGCGGAACGTTTTAGCCAAATAGCCAAAATTACTTCTTGTCCGGGTTTTGTTCCCCATTCCGAACGATACATCATCCAGAGAAAGTTTGGCTTAATCCAACTCATGCGATTCAAGCTGAACTCGCCGCCGAAATAACCGCGTTCCGCTGCAAAGTGACCGATCGCCGGACGGTAAGCTTGGTACACTACAACAGTATTTTCGTCAAATTGCGCCAGAATGTGACGGCCTGTTTTCGGCCATTTGCTCGCTTGGTTTAAGTAGGGTTCTGTCAGCAGCTTCATCGCAACTAATTACGATCGAGAGTTTTCTGGGGCAAAATGCAAATTCCCTGAATGCCAATTGATACAATTATTCCACCTAAAAGAAATCCGACACCTTCAGCAAAGCAGTTAATTCTGTGAATTTCCTGTGCTGTTTTGGCAATTAAGATTTCCTTTTCCGCAGCCGAAGGCGATTCGCTAACTCGGCGGTAATTTTGATAACTCGCCGTTAGTGCAGCCCATTCCGGTACTAAATAATAAGCACAAACTGCACTTGCAGAAAATCCCGGCAGAACAACTAAAAGCAACAAGATGAGAATTCGATTTTTCACGGTATTTATTTTTTTATTTTAACCGCAGAGGACGCAGAGGACGCAGAGAGAGGAAAACAAGAGAGAGAAAAATACATAATTTTCTGGCATGGAATCCGAACCCACTTCAAAACTTGCTAACCTTTCTCTTCTCTACTTTTCCTTCACGCCCTTCGTGGCTTATTAATAAAAAATTTGCCCGGTTTGATGCCAGGTTTTAACAGCGCAAAAACAGACATCGGACAATCGTTGTCTACTGTCCACTGTCAACTGTCAACTGTTTACCGCCGCCAAGAAACCTTCGGCAAAATCTGGTTTTTATCGACGCGGTGCTGATATTTTGTGGCAAAATTCAGCAGAGAATCGAGCAGGGAATCTGAGAGGTAGTGCGGCTGCAAGCCGAGGCCTAACAAACTGGTGTTTTTGGCATTGAAATAATGTTCTTCTTTCTCGACTCTGGGATTTTCGAGGTTGTTGATTTCTACTTTTAATCCCATTGCCGTGCCTGCTTTTTGCACCAATGAGGCTAAGTCGCCGACGCTGAATTGTTCGGTGAATTGGTTGAAGACTCGGAATTGTCCGGCTTCGGCGGGGTTGGCGATCGCCAATTCGACGCATCTTACGGTATCCCGAATGTCCAGGAAGGTGCGGGTTTGTCCGCCAGTTCCATAAACTGTCAAAGGATGCCCGATCGCAGCTTGGATGCAAAATCTGTTTAATGCTGTACCGAATACTCCGTCGTAGTCCAAACGGTTGATTAACAGTTCGTCCATGCCAGTTTCTTCTGTGAGCACGCCGTAGACGACGCCCTGATTTAAGTCGGTGGCTCTCAAACCCCAGATTTTGCAAGCAAAATGGATGTTGTGGGAGTCGTGGACTTTTGACAGGTGGTAGAAACTGCCCGGTTGTTTGGGATAGGGTAGTGTATCTTTGCGCCCGTTGTGTTCGATCGTCAGATAGCCTTCTTCAATGTCAATATTCGGGGTGCCGTATTCGCCCATTGTCCCTAATTTGACTAGGTGACAGTCGGGGAAATCTTCGCGAATGGCGTACAGCAGATTTAGTGTCCCGACGACATTATTGACTTGGGTGAGGACTGCGTGTTCGCGATCGATCATCGAAAATGGTGCCGATCGCTGTTCGCCGAAATGGACGATCGCCTCTGGTGCAAATTTTCTCATACTTTTGCTGAGAAAATCGTAGTTGGTGATGTCACCGACGAACAAGTCGATGGACTTGCCCGTTAAATCTTGCCATCGCTGGAGTCGTTGCTGAATCGGTGCAATGGGAGTGAGGGTGTCGCTGCACAGTTCCAGATCCCAGTGCCGCCGCACGAAGCTGTCGAGGATGCCAACTTCGTGACCTTTGTTAGAAAGGTAGAGTGCGGTTGCCCAACCGCAATAGCCATCGCCACCAATAACCAGGACTTTCATAAATCAACGGTGAATCTTGCTTGCCAATACTGGGTTAATGTACCAGGTATTGGTGCATTCTGAACCTTTAATCAAGCTGGTGATTTCCCAAATCCCCACTCGATTTTTTTGTGTCAAACCTGAATTTCGTCGGCGAAGCTAGCCCAGCGGGTGAATTCCAAGGGGCCGGCCTGGGTTCCCCAGACGTGGGCGTGGCTTTCACCGGTGGCGTCGGCGATCGTGACTGGTGAATTTGTCTCGATCGATCTCGAATTCGCTATCTAGACAGGTGTTTTTGCCATTTCTGGACACCATACAGCCTTTTCCTGGTGTCTCGCGACCTTTGAAGCTGCTGCCCGTCCAGTGCTTGCTCAAGGGGCACTACGGCAGATGTAATTGTGTTAGATAAAAAAGCTGTAGAAGCCAATGAGTCTCGTAGGGAACGAGAATCAGTTATTACTCGGGGAGATTTTGTGAAGTTAGTTATTGAAGTTGTCAGTACAAATTGGCGCGATGATTACGCTCACAAGATGAGCGATTATGAAGCTTTAGGGATTGCTGAATACTGGATTGTCGATTATTTGGGTTTGGGAGGTACTCGTTATATCGATTCTCCAAAACAGCCTACTTTGTCGGTTTGTCAGTTAGTAGATGGTGAGTATCAGATTAAGTTATTTCGGGGAAATGAAAGCATTGAGTCGGCGGTATTTCCTGAGTTAAGTTTAACAGCACAGCAAATTTTTAATGGCGGGTAAAGAAGTTTTGTGATATCATCTTCAAGTATAAAATTTTCTAACTTAGAATCAGCTATTCCCAGAAGCCCCAGCCTCGCCGGCAGCGGAAGTGCAGGAGCCTCGCTCTAAATTCTTGATCTCAGACAACTTGCTATGATCCTCAAACCTCAATCCTTTGTCTCCTTGCTGACTGGGTTCGCTGTTTCGTTAGGATTAGTGGCAATCCTGCCTCAATCCACCTCCGCTCAACTTACACCAAAAAATACATTTTTTTGCGGCACCAGCAACGGCGAACCCGCTACTCTCGTGCGCGGCAGAAACAGAAATTTTCCCTTGATTCGCTGGACTGATAACTCTTTTCCTCAACCTTGGAACCCCCAGCAGCGCTGCGAGGAGATTTCTCAAAGATTGCAGCGGTTTTATGACAACAAAGTCCTCTATTATATAAGTGCTAAAACGTGGCGCGGTCAACCCGTATTGTGCATTACGGACGATCGAGGTAAGTGTCGGGATGACGGATTGTTGGTTACTCTCAAATCGGGAACCAACTTACAAAAGACTTTAGAGCGGTTGATACTCTCTTTAAAGGGATCAACCGGAGTGCCCCTCGAACTCACCGGCGGCGATCCAATGACTTACATTAATGGTGAAGCTTACTTCGATATTAACAAATTGCTGGCGGAAGAAGATGAAGCACCGCCCGGAATCTTGAGATAACTCCCGTGTTCCGCAGCAACTTCCACAGCAAATTCCAATGGAGGCAAATTCTGATGTTGATTGCCTGTTTGGGCGGTTTCGTGATTCCCGTACCCGCATCAGCGCCGGATGTCAGCTTTTTAATTGCAGGGCATCCGTCTCAAAAATCTGTTAAAGAACTCGAACAATTGGCAAGGTCGATCGCGGTTAAAATTAGAGGGAAAGATGCGTTGGGATCGGGAATTTCGATCGGCAAACAAGGCAATGTTTATACAGTAGTTACGAACGACCACGTACTGCTAGGAGGCAACCCGCCCTACAGTGTAGAAACGCCGGACGGTAAGATACATCCGGCAGTTAAAATTCTGACTAATTCTCTCAAGGGCAACGATTTAGCTTTATTGCAGTTTCGCAGCGACAATACTGATTATGCTGTCGCAGCTTTCGGCTCCGCGCCTGCAATTGGAGAGCCAGTATTTGCGGCTGGATTTCCCTATGCAGAAGCAACATCTCAAACTGCGATTTCTGTCTCCGAAAAGCAGGGATTTGTGTTTAAAACAGGTCGAGTTTCCTTGGTGTTGGACAAGCCTTTGCAGAGGGGATATCGGATTGGATATACTAACGATTTAGAAAAAGGGATGAGTGGGGGGCCACTGCTGAATCGACGCGGTGAAGTTGTGGCAATTAACGGAATGCACGCGGAGCCGATTTTGGATACAGCTTACGTTTTTCAAGACGGTTCCCAGCCTAGTGCGTCTCTGCTGGAACAGATGCGGCGCTACAGTTGGGGAATTCCTGCCGAAACTTTGGTAAACTTAGTGCGATCGCCCCTAGCAAATCTCAATCATTTAACGATCGAATAGATCGATTTGTTCGTAGATCCGCCGGGGATTTAAATCCCCGTCTCATAGCATAAGTCGGTTGAAACCGACTGGGAAAAACATTAAAATAATTGTAAAAAATGTGTCTTTCAGTCCTCTTTGAGAGGACTTTCGCTATGAGACGGGGGTTTGCAACCCCCGGCGGATCAGTGGGTTAGTGTGAATCTATATCTAATAATCAAACAAACAACTGCGTAACATCGCCTTTGAATTTAAAGCCGACATAATATTGAAATAAAACCATGAATTTCTCCCACAGATTGCCAGCAGCCTTAATCGGGGCAACAATTACCGTCGTGCAGCCTCAATTTGCCGTCGCGCAGTTGTCGCCGCAGCAAGTAGAAGCAATTGGCAGAGAAATTACCGTTCGCATTGACGGCGGTGGTGGCGGTTCGGGAGTAATTATTGACCGCAAAGATAATACTTATTTTGTACTGACAAACCATCACGTAGTCAGATATCCAGACCGCTATGAAATAGTAACCTCTGACGGCAGTCGCTATCCGGTTTATAAAATGCAAGAATTACCCGGATTCGATTTAGCATTAATCCAGTTTCAAAGCAATAAAATATATCGCGTTGCCGAGTTCGGAAATTCTGACGGATTAACCGGAGGAGCCAATGTTTACGCCTCCGGTTTTCCCATGCCTCAACCTGGAAGAGAACAGCGCGACTATCGGTTTAGTCCGGGGGAGTTTCAGCGCTATCAACCTGCTGGAGACAACGGCTATACAATGGTCTACAACAGCGAAGTTATCCCCGGCATGAGCGGCGGCCCGGTGCTCGATCGAATCGGTCGCATAGTGGGGATTAACGGCCGTTCTTGCAGCGGTTTGAGGTTGGGAATTCCGATTAATAGTTTTTTGGCAAATCAGCGCAATTTGCGGCAGCTACAGGATAGTTCTGCGGACAATACGCGGCCTGAAGATTTCTTGAGTTTGGGAGGGAAGAATGCTGAGAAAGGAGATTATGAAAGTGCGATTAGGGATTATCAAAGAGCTTTGCAGAGTTGTCCCGACAGTCCTGATATTTACTTACTAATCGCTAAAGCTCAATACGATGTGGGGAATAAGCAGGCTGCGATCGAGAACTATAACCAAGTTATACGGATTAATCCTAACAGTTCTGCTGCCTACAACAATCGGGGTCTTGTCCGCTATGGCCTGGAAGACAAACAAGGTGCGATCGGCGATTTCAATGAAGCTATTCGCCTCAATCCTAACGATGCTATTGCCTACGTCGCTCGGGGTTTAGCCCGATCGGGATTAGGAGACTCTCAAGGTGCGATCGCCGATTTAAACGAAGCTATTCGCCTCAATCCTAACTTTGCTAATACCTACGGTATTCGGGGTCTTGTCCGCTATGGCCTGGAAGACAAACAAGGTGCGATCGGCGATTTCAATGAAGCTATTCGCCTCAATCCTAAATATGCTAATGCCTACGTCGGTAGGGGTTTAGCCCGATCGGGATTAGGAGACTCTCAAGGTGCGATCGCCGATTTAAACGAAGCTATTCGCCTCAATCCTAACTCTGCTGAAGCCTACGTCGGTCGGGGTAATGCCCGCTCGGACTTAGGAGACAAACAAGGTGCGATCGGCGATTTTAATGAAGCGATTCGCCTCAATCCTAACTCTGCTGAAGCCTACAACAATCGGGGTGGAGTTCGATCGAACTTAGGAGACAAACAAGGTGCGATCGGCGATTTCAACGAAGCGATTCGCCTCAATCCTAACGATGCTATTACCTACAACAATCGGGGTGGAGTTCGATCGAACTTAGGAGACAAACAAGGTGCGATCGGCGATTTCAATCAAGCGATTCGCCTCAATCCTAACTATGCTATTGCCTACTACAATCGGGGTGTAGTTCGATTGGGCTTAGGAGACCAACAAGGTGCGATCGGCGATTTCAATCAAGCGATTCGCCTCAATCCTAACTATGCTATTGCCTACTACAATCGGGGTGTAGTTCGATTGGGCTTAGGAGACCAACAAGGTGCGATCGGCGATTTCAATCAAGCGATTCGCCTCAATCCTAACGATGCTATTGCCTACAACAATCGGGGTGGAGTTCGATCGAACTTAGGAGATAAACAAGGTGCGATCGGCGATTTCAACGAAGCGATTCGCCTCAATCCTAACTATGCTATTGCCTACTACAATCGAGGGATTGCCCGATCAAGCCTGGGAGACAAATCAAGGGCAATTGATGATTTTCAAAAAGCCGCCGACCTTTACAAACAACAGGGAAACAGCGAGTGGTACAAAAATTCACAGGACAGAATCAGAGAACTTCGGCAATAGCAGTCAATTATTTTACTCCTCAAATTAATTGGCAAATGAATCAACCATTTCGTCAACTATTTTGCTCAATTCATCATACTTCGCCGCTGGTGCCTCGTAAGTAATAATATAAGCTCTCTTATCTTTCAAGTTCCAAACTTCCATCATTTTCAAACTGTTATTGCTCGCATCTTTGCCCGTATAAATCACTTTAAAAGCAGGATTTTTAGCCAAACTCGCATTTCTGTTTTTCTCCTCTATCTTATACTTCTTAACCTGCTTTTTCTCATCTAAAAACTCATTTTCAATAGCAGTAATAGACTGCTTTGTATATTCTTCTAATGACAGCCAATCAGATAAAGCTTTCACGCTAATCAACACATTAGCTTGAGAAGGCTGATGCACGAACTTAACCACCTCTCCATTAATACCAATTTCTTGCGGCTTCCAGTCTTTCGGGTGTTTAATAGTAAACTTATACTGAGAATTTGCATAAGTCTTAAAATCGTCAGAATTCACAGTTACCGCAGGCGGATTGAACATTTGTTGAACCCCTGTAATAAAACTGGGCAAGCCGAAAACTAATGCTAGCAATCCGAACGCTACCCCTGTCACAAGCTGTGCCACCGCAGTTGCATCGCCAGCCATCGCCGCTTTTATAAACGACTTGGATTGAGTGCGGTGAGAAACACTTAACTTTGTAAGTGCCGCCAAAACATCCTCCGCCGACTGATAGCGTTCCCTAAAATTTGGATGCACCATTTTTTCGATAATTTCTTGCAGTTTAGGACTCGGTTTTGTCTCCTCAGTCCATAGAATTTTCGACGTATTCGGATCTCTAGGAAAGTCTTTAGCAGCTACCCCCGTCAGCCCCTGCATCGCGATTATCCCCACCGCATAGATATCGCTGCTAAACTGGGGATTTCCAGCCTTTTGTTCCGCAGGTGCATACTCAGGAATACTTGCTTGCACCCGATTAGCAGAATTAGTCTCCGAAGTTCCGATTTGTTTGGCAGAACCAAAATCAATCAACACCAATTTTGAGCTTGAAGTGCACCTAATTAAATTCGACGGATTAATATCGCAGTGAATGATATTTTTTTGGTGAATAAAGCTGACAATTTCTAAAATTTCCTGCAACAGGTGAATCGCCCGATTTTCACTCAACCGTTGATGCGGTTTGAGTTCTTCACTTAAATCGTGACCTTCAATATAGTCTTGAACCAAATAGAATTGAGAACTTTCTTCACTGTTTTGAAATAGTTGCGGGATGCGATCGTGCTTTAAGCAGTTGAGAATTTTAGCTTCTGCATCCAAGCAATCTTTTCCCTGCTGCCAAGTAAACGGAGGGGCTGGCGATTGCTTGAGGCATTTAACCACGCGCAAATCTTTCTTAGGTAAGCCCAGATCCTTTGCCAGATAAATCTCGCAAAAATTAGTATCTTTGAGGTGTTGGGTAATTTCGTACTTCCCAAAAATTGTTTGTCCAACCATGATATTCGCGTTGATAAAGGACTTTTTACCACTTTATTAGATCTAACTGTACCGTAAGTAATCTGAGCTGTCGAGTAATGTTGGGGGTAGAAGTTGGATGCGAAAGAGTTTTTGGCGATCGCGATCGCATTACAGGAGGTGATTTAACTGCTGGTATCGATTTCGGATTGATCCTCGCCAGCAAATTTTGCGACGAGGAAACTGCTAAAATAATTCAGTATTTCCCAAATCCCAACTCAGTTTTTTCTACTAAACCTGAATTTCATCGGCAAAGCTGGCCCGGCGGGTGAATTCAAAGGGGCCGGCGAGGGCTCCCCAGACGTGGGCGTCGGTTTCTGGGTCCCGTCCGCGATCGTGACTGGTGAATTTGTCTCCATCGATCTCGAATTCGCTGTCTAGATAGGTGTTTTTGCCCTTTCTCACCACCATACAGCCTTTTCCGGGTTCGACGCGACCTTTGAAGCTGCTGCCCGTCCAGTGCGTAATGAAGGTGCAACCGGGCATTAGTTTAAATTCGGCTTTGTTGAGTTGTTCGAGTTTTTGCCGATCGCGCGAGGCCCCGTAAAATTGCTCTTCGTTGACGATCGCATAATTTTCGATATCAATGCGATCGCCCATCGGGACTAATTTTAAAACTCGCACTCGGTACGGCAAGTGCAGTTCAATATCATAGGCTTGTTCTAGGTACAAGCTCATCCCGCCCAGAAGTTCCACAGGTAGGGGTCTCATACAGACGCGGATGTGGGCGAAGAATGGCGGATTTTCAAAGGCTTGGGCTTGGTTGCTGAAGTCGGAGGCCATCCAGCGGGCGAGGGTAATGATATCGGTGGAATGGGACATATCGATGGTTTTGAGAAGCGGAGTAGAAGTTATTTTACTGGAATTTTTACAACAAACTCCGTACCCTGCCCCATAATCGAAGAACACTCAATCTTACCACCATGTTTTTCAGTAATAATCTGATGACTGATTGAGAGCCCCAAACCAGTACCTTGTCCAAGAGGTTTGGTGGTGAAAAACGCATCAAATAGTTGACAAATAATCGATTCTGGGATACCGACACCATTATCAGCAATGCTAATGGCGATCGCATCATCACTACTAATAAAAGTACGAATCGTAATCCTAGGTTGTTGGTTATTGCTGACACCCGATGATTCCAAAGCATCGATCGCATTACTCAGAATATTCATGAATACCTGGTTCAGTTGACTAGGATAACATTCGACTTGTGGTAACTGCCCATAATTTTTGATGACTTGAATTTCAGGACAATTTTGTCCACCTTTTAGACGGTGTTGCAAAATCAACAGAGTGCTGTCAATACCTACATGAATATCAACCGCTTTGCAGTAGCCTTCATCCAAGCGGGAGAAATTGCGGAGAGAAAGCACCAATTCGCGAATGCGATCCGTACCTATTTTCATCGAATTGAGTATTTTAACCAAATCTGATTGCAAAAAATTTAAATCAATTTCTTCTGCCCGTGTCTGGATTTCTACTACTGGATTGGGATAATGTTTCTGGTAAAGTTGCACAAAGTCTAACAAATATTCAGTATATTCTTTAATGGGGCTTAGATTAGCATGAATAAAATTCACTGGATTATTAATTTCGTGGGCGACTCCCGCCATCAAGTGACCGAGGGCAGACATTTTTTCGCCTTGCACTAAATGAGTTTTGGCTTGTTGGAGACTTTCTAATGCTTCGTTGAGTTCCTTGGTACGTTCTTCCATCAGGCGCGTGGCATTTCGTAGTTGTAAATGCACCTGAATTCTGGCTAATACTTCTTCACACTGAATCGGCTTGGTGATGTAGTCCACTGCACCCAAACTTAGCCCCTTAATCTTATCTACTGAGTCGGAAAGGGCTGTCATAAAAATGATAGGAATATTGTGAGTGTCCGGATTGGACTTGAGTCGTTTACAGGTTTCAAATCCATCGATACCGGGCATCATGACATCGAGTAAAATCAAATCTGGCTGAGACGATCGCACTCGTTGCAGGGCAGTTTCACCATTTTTGGCGATGGCGACTCGGTAGTCCTGTTCGCTCAATACATCAAATAATACTTGCAGATTGCTGGGAGTATCGTCTACAACTAAAATAGTTTTTTCTGCGGACATAGGATTGACGGACATTGAACAACTCCAATATATGAAAATTTTGAACCGCAGAGGACACAGAGGACGCAGAGGGAAGAGTGTTGTGAGGGTTTTGGATGTCGTAAAAAAAACCTTTCATCCCTCCCCTCTCTGCGCTCTCTGTGTTCTCTGTGGTAAAATCATCTTAATATCTATTTCACATCTTTGTACACTCCATTAAGAGAAGAGTTTTGAACCGCAGAGGGCGCAGAGGACGCAGAGGGAAGAGTGTTGTGAGGGTTTTGGATGTCGTAAAAAAAACCTTTGATCCCTCCCCTCTCTGCGCTCTCTGTGTTCTCTGTGGTAAAATCCTCTTAATATCTATTTCACATCTTTGTACACTCTATTAAGAGAAGAGTTTTGAACCGCAGAGGGCGCAGAGGGCGCAGAGGGAAGAGTGTTGTGAGGGTTTTGGATGTCGTAAAAACACCTTTGATCCCTCCCCTCTCTGCACTCTCTGTGTTCTCTGTGGTAAAATCCTCTTAATATCTATTTCACATCTTTGTACACTCTATTAAGAGAAGAGTTTTGAACCGCAGAGGACACAGAGGACGCAGAGGGAAGAGTGTTGTGAGGGTTTTGGATGTCGTAAAAAAAACCTTTCATCCCTCCCCTCTCTGCGCTCTCTGTGTTCTCTGTGGTAAAATCATCTTAATATCTATAATAGTGGTTCAATTAGGCGAATAATGGCTTCCTCATCAAAATTTTGACTTAGTTCTAACACTCGGTTCGCAAAGACTATATATTCGGGTGCCAATTTTTTTAGTCGATCGGCTTCCTGGTGAATATCACTCATAAAACCACCCTGGGCGGCGGTATAGAGGGCTGTCAGTTCTTCGGCTGGTGGCATTACCATTTTAACCTCATGGGCCTTATTCTCAGCAATTTGCATGGCATCTGGTTTCATTTCTTCATAAATCCACTGCAATTCCAGGTGTTGCTGTAATTGGTTCAACAATCCAGTAAACTCGATCGGCTTCGGAAAAAAACTATTGCAACCAGCATCCAGACTTTCCTTTATATCCACCTGAGACAGGGTGGCTGGAGAAGCAATAATTGGCGTAGTCGCAAAGTTTGGCAGTTGTCGCAGGCGACGAGTCATTTCTAAGCCATCCATAATCGGCATCTGTACATCGGTAACGATCGAGTCTGGTAGTATCTGAATAGCCATGTCTAAGCCCGTTTGTCCGTTGTCAGCTTCTGCCACTTGGAAGCCTAGGGGTTCCAGCATATTTATGATGACGAGGCGATTTTCAGGGCGATCGTCAATCACCAGAATTTTGCGTCTTTTACCCTGATAGCCAATGACTTTGCGATCGGCGATCGCATCTTCTGTCATCCAATCCGATGCTGGCAACAAATCTACCTCAAACCAGAAGCTACTACCCTCACCCAGCACACTCTCGACATGAATTTCGCTACCCATTTTCAGGATAATTTGTTGGCCGATGGCAAGCCCCAAGCCAGTTCCTTCGCTGTTGCGATCGCCTTTTCCAGCTTGCTCGAAAGGTAAAAAAATCTTCGATAATTTTTCCGAAACAATGCCAATACCAGTATCTTTAATCTTGAATCGAATTCTTTGGGCTGCACCGGATTCGATTGATTCTCCTACAGGTTCAACTCGGAAACTGACACTGCCAACATCGGTAAAATTGATGGCATTACTGAGCAAATTCAACAACACTTGTCGCAGTCGTTTGTCATCAGCATGGACTGCAATGGGCAGGTTGCTAGCCGGCTGATAGCGAAAATCCACGCCTTTTTGTTCTGCCTTGATCCGGCACATATCCACAGTGGAGGATAGGAATTTTTCTAGATGGAAATCTTGGGGATAAAGTTCCATCTTGTGTACTTCCAACTTTGACAAATCCAAAATATCATTAATCAGAGTGAGTAAATGGGAACCACACTGGTGAATTACTCCTAATCCTTTCATCTGTTTGGGAGTAGTTGCGCGATCGTGTTGGAGGATTTGGGCATAACCTAAAATGCCATTGAGTGGCGTTCGGAGTTCGTGGTTCATATTAGCCAGAAATTCGCTTTTGGTACGGTTGGCAGTTTCGGCAATTTCTTTAGCTTGTTGCAATTCTTCGATAGCTGTTTTTAAATCTTGGGCTTGGAGTCTCAGTTCTTTTTGATATGCTTCTACTCGTGTAGCTGCGGATTGAATTGTCTGGGCCAAAAATAGGATTTCATTATTCGGCAATCCACTGGGTATTACAAAGTTGTCAACCTCATTCCTGTCGGTGATTGCTGTGTTCAATTTATGGAGTGGCTGTAAGACAATTCGCTGAATTAATATTGTCATCAGCCCCAAAATTGCAGTAATCCCAATCAGGAGGGTGACGGTAGAAGTATAGAAAGTTTCTGATACTTGTTTTTGTACTTCTTCGGCATCAAGAATTGCGATCGCCAACCCGCGCCGATTTCCCTGACTAAAGATGGTACTGCTAAAGGGCAAAATAGCGACTAAAGCTGACTCACCATCTATGTTGGTTCTGAAACTTGTTTCTAAACCTGTTTCGGCCGATCGCTCTAATATTTGCTCTAATTCTGGATGAATCATAGCATAGGCCGGATTTTTGAGTGCCGATCCACTCCGGGCGAGGGTTTGGCCATCGGGACTGACGATCGCCACTTCCACCACTGTCGGCAAGGTAGCATAGTTTTGCACCACGCGCTTGACAATGCTCCTATTCCCCAATTCGATTAATCCTTCCGTGGAAAACCCCACTCCCTGGGTAATCGATCGGGCGCGTTGTTCTAGTTCTTTCTCTAATTGTGATTGCATCAATAAGTAGTTGAATCCCAAGGTAATTAAGCCAACAGTTGCTAGAGAAATACTAAAACCCAATAATAATTGGCGAGATAAGTTCTTTCTAGGTTGCTGATTCATGGTTTCCATTCTGCCATTACTTCATTAATGAGGCTATTATCGATCTCCACATCTTGCCGAATTACTCGATTATGACGCGGATCCGATTTCAGTAATTGAATAATTTCTTCCTTGGCAGATTTGAGCCGATTTTCTGGGCCAAACATCCGCCGATTTAAAGTCATATCACCTTTTTTTAACCCAGCATAATTACTAGCAAAAGCCTCCCCAGTTTGTCCTAGTTGTTTTCCAACTGCGTTAAACACTTTTTTCGGCTGAGTTTCAACTGCGTGCATGACATCAAACCATGCCAGTATAAATTGCTTTAGTTCGGCTTTTTTTGCTTTCGCTATCTTGTCACTCGACATCAAGGTATCAATCACCAAACTGTCTACTTGCTTGGTTGTGTAAATTATATTGCCATTAATGCTCTTGGCAGTGTCCCCCAGCATCGGTTCCCATAATATCGCTGCATCGATCTCACCTTCCTTAATTTTCTGGGCTGATACTTCATTGGAGTAATCCAAAATCTGAACATTAGAGGGCTTAATTTGATTCACTTTCAATGCCTCTAGTAAAATTAGATGGTTGACGGTTCCTAGCTTGGCTCCTACTTTTTTTGCCTGCAAGTTTGCTACAGATTTAATTCGTTGCTGGGCAACAATTCCGTCTGCCCCAGCCGAGATATTTGTGGTCATTAATACTAGAGGTTTGCTATCGCCAGAATCGACCTGCATAACATCCCAGAAAGATGTAAATGCTGCATCTAATGAGCCACGCATCACTGCCCGACTGGAATCTTGCTGGTTTTCAAATCGTATCAATTCAACCTTTAGCCCTCGCTGCTTGAAGATTCCTGACGCTTGGGCATACAATGCGATATCAAAACCCACCCAACTTGTAATTCCTACTCGGAGAGGTTTGAGCGATTGGTTAAACCCAAAGCCACAGGCATTGGTAAGAAAGGTGAGGCAAAGGGCGATCGCAAATAAACAGAAACCTGGCTTGATATTTAACTTCGATTTTGGCTTCCAGGAAATCCTCAACATATTGATGATTGAGATAACTTTCATGACTGCGAAGTCTAGTTTGATTTAAATTTATTATATTTAAATTTTAAATTTATTATTTAAATAAGGTCGATCGCACTTACGACATCAATCTACAGATCGAACTAGAGATTTTTGGCGAAAATGCGATCGACCCGATGTTACTTTTACCAGAGATAAAATTCTCTGGTTCAGACATCTAAAGCAAGCAAACTAGATTAGTTTCACAGCCCGGAGACCAAACATCAGTACTGTAGCCAAGCCGACCATGCCACCGAAAATTCCAAAATAAGCTATAGCTCCGGTAAGACTCATTGCAATTTCTCCAAAATAATCAATAAAAAGACCTATAAGAACTATAATCTAAAATCTATAATCTAAATTAGATAAATATGCAATCGATAATTAAAGTTGACTTGGGCCCACAATCTTACAATGTTTGCGTGCGATCTGGCGGCTTAGACGAGCTCGGTACCCTGATGGGCGATCTAAGTTTGGGCAAAAAAGTTCTTTTGGTCTCAAATCAGTCGATTTTTCGGCACTACGGCGAAAGAGCAACCGCAGCCCTCGAATCGGCCGGTCTAGAAGTCAGTACCTGCATTTTACCACCGGGCGAACAGTACAAAACTTTAAATTCCATCCAGAAGATTTACAATGCGGCTTTGGCTAACCGGTTGGAACGTTCCTCGACAATGGTGGCTTTGGGCGGCGGGGTGGTTGGCGATATGACGGGTTTTGCGGCGGCGACTTGGCTGCGCGGAATTAATGTGGTGCAGGTTCCGACTTCGCTGCTGGCGATGGTTGATGCTTCTATTGGCGGCAAAACGGGGGTAAATCATCCTTCGGGGAAGAATTTAATTGGGGCTTTTCATCAGCCGCGTTTGGTTTTGATCGATCCGGATGTTCTCAAAACTCTGCCGGCGCGGGAGTTTCGTTCGGCGATGGCGGAAGTTATTAAGTACGGGGTGATTTGGGATGCTGAATTGTTCCGGAAGTTGGAAAATTGCAAGCGCTTGGATCAAATGCGCTATGTGAAGGCGGATTTGTTGGCTGAAATTTTGAGCAGGTCTTGCCAAGCTAAGGCTGAGGTGGTAAGCAAGGATGAGAAGGAGTCGGGTTTGCGGGCGATTTTGAATTACGGTCACACGATCGGTCATGCTGTAGAAAGTTTGACTAATTACAAGGTAATCAATCACGGCGAAGGTGTGGCAATTGGGATGGCTGCGTCCAGCCGCTTGGCTGTGGAGTTGGGAATGTGGGATGCTGAGTGCGATCGCCGCCAATCTGCTTTAATTGCCAAAGCTGCTTTACCTGCTAAGTTGCCCGCAGGTGTCGATATTGAGGAGATTTTGAAGACTTTGCAACTGGATAAGAAGGTGCAGGATGGCAAGGTGCGCTTTGTGCTACCGGTGCGCTTGGGTGAGGCCGCTGTGAGCGATCGCGTGGATGGAGATGTAATTTTACAAGTTTTGAAGGAAATGCTTTAGATGGAGGCTTATCGGCGTGTTTAACCGCCGTTGAAGGCTGATTAATGCCGATCACCACAGCATTTTTTATCTTAATGTTCGAGCGATCGACTATCGATCTCACATCTGCTTGGATGACCATAATTAAGATTGGTTTGTAGTGAGGACTGTAGTCCTTAGAAGATGCGGACTAAAGTCCTCACTACAAACCTTTTTTATTTCAGGTATATCCAACATAATATGATTTTAAGAGCCGCTGGACTGCGAATTGATTTCCTCCAAAAGTTTATCTACTCTCGTAGCTGCTTGAGTTCTGCCCTGCTTGATAAATAACTCCTTAGCTTTTTTGAGACTGGCTAGGGCCTCTGCTTGGTCTTCCTTCGCCCCTTGCTGGTATAAACCGACTCCTAAATTGTTTAAAGCATCGGGATACTGGCTGTTAATTTTAACAGCTTGTCTCCACAGTACGATCGCCTCGGGCAACTTTCCTTGACTTGCCATCGCCACGCCCAAATCGTTGTGAGCTTTGGCGTGCTGCGGGTTGACTTCAATTGCTTTCTGGTATTGGACGATCGCATCGCTCATTTTACCCTGCCCAGACAGCAGACTTCCCAACTTATAATAAGCATCGGCTTGTTTGGGATAGCGAGCGATTAGTTGTCGGTACAAAACTTCGGCATTGACAATATTTCCTTGACCGTAGAGGTCGTTGGCAGTTCTCAAACCCACCGTGTAACCTTTGCCTACAACTTGGCACTTTTTCTCGGAGTTGCCTTCTTGTTTACAAATCTTAAGTTCGTCTCCCTTCATCTCGTAGGATAGAACTTCGCGGACTGCGGGCCCCCGGCGCGGTGGCTGCAAGTTCTGCGACTGCAAGTTTGGGGCAATTTGCGCCGTGGTTGATTCAGCTTGTACGGGTGGGACAACTGCCAATGCGTACATTCCAGCCACCACAATGCTTGAGCCAATCCAGGTAAAAGGTTTGAAAGGGCGAAACTCTCGATCGTTTTTCATGTCTTTTGCGGAAATGTGTTGTTGATATCCTGGGTTTCACTGCTTCGTCAAAGTCCGAACACATGGCGGTCCACCATTGATACTGTTATTAACAGTCGAGATATTTTAGCACTGTAGGGCAGACTTTGAGTTAAATTAGAGTATATTCCCGATCGATTCTCAGTCAACCTTAGCAGGAAAGTAGAAATGGGGCAGTCTATTCTCACCATGCTGTTTGCGCTCATCCTCGGCTACGCTGTTAACTCAAGCGTGAAAATAGTCAGCGGTGGCGACGAAGCTTTAGTCGAACGTTTGGGCCAATACAAGCGCACCCTCAAGCCCGGATTCCACTTTATCAGTCCCCTGATCGAAAAAGTCGTTTGCGTAGACACCAGCCGCGAACGAGTTTTAGATATTAAACCTCAATCAGCAATTACGGGCGATAATGTCGCCCTAGAAGTCGATGCCGTTGTGTATTGGCGTGTGGTGAATTTGCAGAAAGCTTATTATGGAATCGATCAAATTGAAAATGCGATCGCCAACTTAGTTTTAACGACGTTTCGCGCTGAAATTGGTCGATTGCCCATGCAAGACATCTTGGGTTCCCGAGATGACATGAATAAAAAGTTACTCAAGAAGTTGGACGAAGCTACCGAAACTTGGGGCGTCAAAGTAATTCGCGTAGAAATTCAAAGCATTACCCCTCCCAAAAGGGTGCAAGAAGCTATGGAATTGGAGCGGGCTACTAAGAGCGAATGGCAAGCAATGGTCAATAAGGCGATCGGCACTAAGGAGTACATGAGGCTCTTAGTTGAAGCTTTAGACTCCCATCCGAACAGCAAGCAAGTTTTGAATTACTTAGTAACTGAAAAATACTTAGACGCTCAACAAAAACTAGGCGAAAGCGACAACGCCAAAATTCTGTTTATGGATCCAAGAAACATGACAGAAGCCCTCAACGAGTTGATGGGTTCCATGCCGGATATCCAGCCGCACGCTCACGGTGGAGAGCGAGAACTCAAACTAATCGACCAATCAACCGCTCAAGATTGATTTCTGAAGATAGCGTCGGCAACCAAACAAACATCGTGTATTTCTCTGACATCGTGAATTCGCAAAATATCTGCCGAATTTGCGATCGCACTTGTACAAGCCGCCGCTGTCCCCCAAATTCTTTGTTTGGCTTCTGGCTGATTCAAAATGTGACCGATAAAGCTTTTGCGCGATACTCCGACTAAAATAGGACAGTCCAAATCCCGAAATTTTGGCAACTGGCGCAAAATTTCCAAGTTTTGATTGTAAGTCTTAGCAAAGCCAATACCGGGGTCGATAATTATCTGAGATTTATCAATCCCCGCAGCCATAGCGGCCACTATTCGACTATCCAAAAAATCCAGAATTTCCCCAATCAAATCCTGATAATCTGTGAGTTTTTGCATCGTCTGGGGAGTTCCTCGAATGTGCATCAAAATTATCGGCACTTGCAACTGAGCAACCGTTGACAGCATTTCCGAGTCAAAAGTTGCTCCCGAAATATCGTTGACAATATCAGCTCCCGCCTCAATCGCAGCTTTAGCAACCTGCGCTCTGGTAGTATCGACAGAAATCGGAACTGAGCTAAAAATATCTGCTTTTTGCCTCAGCATTTGTACGACAGGTATAACGCGATCGATCTCTTCTTCTAAGGATATTTCCGCTGCACCTGGCCGCGTAGATTGACCGCCAATATCAATAATATCTACCCCCGATTTGACCATAGAATCAGCTTGCGCTAAAGCTGATTCTATGGTATTGAAATCGCCACCGTCGCTAAAACTGTCAGGAGTTACGTTCAAAACGCCCATCAAATAAGTGCGCTTTCCCCACTCGAAAGTTTTATTTCTAATAATAATTTTGGCTGGGTTATCTGTCATGGCGAGTGAGATTTTAGATTTTAGATTTTAGGTTTGATATTGTGTCCGGTGAATTAGCATAACAAAAACGGTTCGTAGTGTGGACTTTAGTCCGCAAAATGCTGCGGACTAAAGTCCACACTACGAACAAAAATGGCTTGTAGTGTGGACTTCAGTCCGCAGCCTCAGAGCCGACTTCCATTCCATACTACGAAATAATTTTCTGGCGTTGCTGAATCAAGGTATGAATGCTCCAGGAATGGGAATATCGTCAAACTTCAAGTAATGTATTAATAATTTAATAGAATGCTTGAGCATTTCCTCACATTTAGAATAACAAAGAGTCTTGCGATGTAGTCTAGCTAGATAATGCCTTAGTCTTGTATTTTCCCCTTCTACTCTGGTCATATAAGTCTTGCTAATA
>NZ_JAAFKG010000009.1:0-145588 GCF_013299185.1 Microcoleus sp. bin48.metabat.b7b8b9.023
CAAATCTGATGAGATTGGAGCCTTTCCCAATGAAACCAGTTGTCTCACAGTTTTTTGCCTCGTCGTAGAGCGAGATCATGCCAAACATGACCGTGGAACCCCCCGCGAATAATTCATGACACTAACATTTTTCCACTGCTGCGGGTGTGAAACGAATTTCTATCCGCCTCCTAGTGGGATCGGGACTACGATTGGTTCCGGCGTATTCTCCAGAAATTAGGAATAGTTGTGCTGCTGAATAAGCACGGAATTTTAAACCTTGTAACCGACCAGTTTTTTGTTGAAAATCTTGGAGATTTTTGACTACTGCTAAGGCCCGCATTAATCCTAAATCTGCATTAGAACCTGCTTTTAAGTTACTGACAGATTCATTACCACTAGCTACATTTTCTAAGGTTTGATCTAAATTGCTAACAGGCTCTACTGTTTCTTGACCGTCAGTATGACCGATTATTTCTACAACATAACCGGGATATTGCTTGGAAAAATCTTCAAGTTGGTTGACTACCTTATTGTCAATAAATAAACGCAGACCTTCAGGTAAATCGGCTCTTCCTGCCTCGAATTTTAGAGGGCGATCTTGGAAATTGTCGGAATCTTTGATGATTATTAAAGGTGGTGATTTTAGGCTTTCTATTTGTCCTTGTAATTCTGTAATTTGATTATTTTTTTCCCGCTGTTCGCCCTGCAAATCTTCATATTTTTTTTCTAGCATGATAATTTTATTTTGAGTATTAACCAGTTCGTCGCTTGTATTTTCTGATGTTGATTTTAAGAATACGGATTTCACTAAGGCAAGTAACAGGAATAAATTTATAATCATAAAGGCGTTAGACATCAAATCTGTGAAGGCTGGCCAGATATTGAGGTCTTCATGGGAATCTGCGGGACGGGCTCGGCGACGCATAATTTAAAGTTCTCAGTTGTGGTTAAAAAAATCACTCATTCGGCATATTCTCTGGAATTTATAGCTGTCCCCAGGAATTTGGATCGCTGAGATGTTTATCAACAACCGGACTTTCTATCTTCTCTCTTAAAGTCTCTACCAACTCAGCCAGCTCAGATTTTATGTCACTGAGGTGATGGACATATCGCTCAATACTTTCGGCGATCGCTTCCGATTGCTGCCTGTTACTATCAGCTTGATTATTCATCGTTTCTGCAATGCTGCCAGCAAAAGAGTTAATACTTGCAACGATGGCTTGCGATTGTAAATTGTTATTCTCCGTTTGATGGCTAATAGTTTTAGTAATCCCGCCAGTCATAGAGTCAATCCCTTGATTGACCTGATTTGTATAATTATTGATAGTCTGTACTAACTTTGTCAACTCAACTTGTACTTTATCCAAACTATCTACTCTAACTACAATCCTGTTCTGTAGTTTGTCAAGCGTTGTGACAGCAGACTTAAAACTCTGCGAGCCTTGCTGAAGTTGTGGAATAATTTGGCTTAGTGACTGTTGATTAGTTTGATGCAACCCTAATACTTGGACTGAACTCTGATTTAGCAGGCTGATTTCTTCTGTCACGTTTACTAACTGTTGGCTAAAATCCAGGATTTGACTCAAGGTAGTTCCCAGAGATTCAACAGTATCAGCTAAACTTGAAGCGGAATTAGAGAAATTACTTTGTGTGGTAGCTAAATTAGCTGTAGCCCTTGATAATTTCTCTGGAAAATCGCTATTTTCCAATGTGTTAGTCGCTTCTGTAAATCTACGCGCAGCTTCCTGAAATTCCTTAGCACCACTAGCAATTGTACCAGAAGCTTCTGCTAAACGACCGTAAACTTCTTCCGCTAAACTAGCAGCCTTAAGATTAGCTTTAATGATTTCTTCAATCTTTTCTTTTAGAGCAGATTCCACACCCTCACGGACAGTTTGACCAAATCTAGTTAAAAAGTTGTCAAATGTATCGGCCATGCCTTTAACTACTTTATCAAGGCGAGTTTGTCCCTGTATTTCTTGCTGATAAACATTATCCAAATAATCTTCTAAAGAGCTAATTAACTGTGACTTAGCTAAACCCGTATTCCAGATAAAATTGACCACCGTCAAAACAGAACTAAAAAATACTGCTATCAGACTGGTAATAAAAGCAATTCCCATCCCTTGCAACGGCTTCTGCAATTCAGCAAATACTAAATCCTGATTAATATCTGTATTTCCCTGAAGTTGAGTAATTGTTTGACTCAGATTAGATAAATTCAGCGTAATTCCTAAAAAAGTACCTAATAAACCAAAAGATAGCAACAGATTAGGTAAGATGCGACAGAAATAATCTATCCAATCGTAACCAACAAACGGAATCCCCAAAAATGGAATCTTCTGTTCACCATAAATTCCATCAATCAAAGCGGCTGAATTCACTTCTTCTAGATAATCACTAGCAGCTTTAAATCTACTTTCCAAGTCTTCAACAATTCTCGGTTTCGAGCCTGCTTTGTTATCCTTCAGTAGCAATCTTACTTCTTTTGTCTTTTGCACTAAATTGCCATAAAGACTAATTCGTTGGAGTGCAGCAAATAAAGCAGGTAAAATCACCAGCAGTATAGTCAGAATACGCAAGTATATTGGCAATGATTTTAACAAGTCAAAAAAGTAAGGCATAATCGATCAACTCCAGAATGAACAATGCTAGATCCCTGTCTTGCAAAAGGCGGGGTAAACCCGCCAGCCACAATTTCATCAAATCGGATACTTATTTAAAATCTTTTGCCGCTCCTTTTCATACTCCTGATCGGTAATAATACCACCATTCACATCCTGTTTTAACAGCTCCAATTCTTGCCGTCTCTTAGCACGATTATCAACAGAATCAGTAGGCTCATCAACTATTTCTGCCTGAATGACTTCCTGAAAAGCACCGATTCCCGGAGGCGAAGTTTTAGAAATTTGTAAACCTTTAAATCTTTCAGCCATTTTCTTACGAAAACGATTGATAATCCCCTCCTTAGCAGGCATTTCAGTAGTTCCAGGAACCCCTACCACCGTAGCTTTGTAAGGATAATTAGGATGATTCTCCGGCAACTTATCTACCAAATCTACAAAATTCCGTAGCTTCGGTAAATAGTCATCTTCCCAAAGATTAGGATTTTTATCAATCCGAGCGATCGCTACGTCCAACAACCCCTTCAAAGCATCAGTCATATCCCGCCGATTCGCCAATTCTTCGAGTGCTTGATTCCAGACTGAACTAATCCCAGCATTAGAATTACAGTCCCGCAATTCGTCATAATACGAAAACTCCAACTGCTGGGTATTTGCATTTTTACCAATCAGATCGAAAGCCAAACAAGGATAAAAAATATCCTCTAATTCCTCCATAATAAGAGCATCAGGCGGAATAATATCAGTAAACCGAGTTCGGTAGTCATTGTGTAGAAAAGAACTCTCAGAATTTAGTTCGCGAATGTAGGGATTTCGCATCTGTTCCAAACCGCTAATCAGTCTCAGAGGAAACCCCGCATACTCAGTCACAATTAAAATTTCATCCTCAGCTTGAGTAGGTTTCAGAACACTTTCTCCAATGCCTAAATCCCGTCCCAAAGTAAGTTTAAACTGCTGAACTTCCGACTCGTCAGTATCCTTAAAACCTACTAACTCACTTTTTTTCGCAGGACTATTACGGAAGTAGGGATCGCTCAAGTTTAAGCGTAGCAGTGGCTCAGATTCCTGTCTAATTTGTCCCAAACGAGTTGAACGATCCTGAATCGAATAATTTTGGATAAAACGCTTAATCACAGATTGAACAATCTGAGTGCTGCGAGAACCAAATAACCTGTCAACTGTCAAATCAATTTCGTTTTGTACTTGTAATTGAGCCGTGCGATCGATCAAATAAGCAATCGAATCTCCAACTCCCGAAACTTTTGTAATCTCCTTACTCACCAACACCAACTGAGAGCGAAAATCTTGCTCCGGTAGCAAGGTTTTATAGCATCCATCAATATCTTTATTATCAAAAATTGCCTCGCCGCTCATTTCATCAAAATTCAATTGTCTTAAATCGCTTTCCTCCTTCTCATAGTCACTCTTCAGATTGCCTACCAAGCGGTTAAAACCAGCCACCTGAGTTGAACGTTCTAAAACGTGCTTCTGCAAATCTCCGACAATTTGCAGCACTTCCTGAGTTACCACTAAATCAAAGTTGTGCTTAATTAAATCGCAGACTTCCCGCACAACTCTTTTAGCTTCAGCTTGCACTTGCCGATTCTTGCTTCCCAAAATTGGGAAGTCAAATTTTTGCTCAATCTCCTCAATAATCTCTTCCGCATCTCGCCATTTTTTCTCCAAATCTTCCAGCTTGCGAGTCCCCCCAAATTTAGCAATCTCTTCCTCCAACTGAAGCTGATAACGATTCAAATCAGTTTGCAAAGCATCTAACCAATCGCGACTGCTTTTAATCGAAAATTTCACATTTCCCGGAGTCAACAAACCAGCTAAAAACTCATCGATATCATGTTTAAGCTGTTCCGTAATCGTCGGACGAATTTGTAACAATCTTGTCAGCCAAATTCCCCTTGTAGTCTCAGTTTCCCCTGGCTGAGTTTTGCGAAACTGATCGCGAAACTCTCGCGGTAAAGTTTGCCTGATTCCGATGCGATCGTCCTTACTTTTGCAATCATTAATTACTCTCTCTAACTTGGCATTTCTCCAAGTATTGAGCGTACTAGCAAAAGTCTTATTGGATTCTTGCACTGCTGCTGCTAATTTGAGAGTAAAACCATCCTTATTAGCCAAATCGCTATGCCACCGATACTGAATTAAAAATTGATCGAGTGACGACTGTGGATCTGGGCTTTGTCCCTCTCCATTTAACCAGAATGTTACCAATTTTAAACTAATTCGAGTTAATGCAATTTGGACAATAATGTCGCGGGGAAAATAAATCGCCGCCAGTCCGAAAGTTAAATACCGCTGGATATTCGGTCGCGGATGGTCATCCCACTGAATCAAATGCTGCAAGAAATTATCCCGCATCCCCTTAACTACAGGCGCTAATTCTCCCGAAAAATCCAGTGCTATTTTATGAGCAATAACATTGCATAATTTGCGCTGTTCTAGAATCGAATACTCGCCCGCAGTTTGATTGGAAACTAAATAAGCATAGTCAAAAGGCGGTCGCGATTCCTGCACTAAAACTAAGTTTTGCATATCATAACAAGCCTCAAATTTAGTACCAGGAGTAGTATAGTAATTCAGTTCTTTAAGTGCAGCATAAGTATTGGCACTCATATTAGAAGTATTGCCGTATAACTGCGGACTAATCACCAAATATCCGACAATTTGAGCTCCTGCATCGCCGTAAGCTTGTCTGAGACTATAAGCAACATCTAAAAACATTCCGCTACCAGTGCCACCGCATAGAGAACCCACGACAAAAATATTCAATCCCGGTTCAATTCTTAAGCCAGATTTTAGTAAAATTGCCTCGTGTCCTCGCGTCCGCCGTTCTGCGGTTTCTACCGCTGTTTTAATCTTTTGATAGTTATGGAAAAAAGCCAATCTGCCTACAGGTCTAATTCCTTTTGCTCCTTCTTCTACTGCTTTAATATTTCGCAGTAATTGGGGCGGAAACCAACGGGCTATATGGTCGTAAGGCCCTTGGCGATCGTAGTTAGAACGCCGTTCTAATCCCTGCACAAAGTTAGTTACTTCTGCGGATGTCATTGTCGCGCCTACTTTTTCAGAGTCGCGAAAACTCAGGTCAACACCGTGATAGGTACTACCAGTTCGCAAACCCGATACTTGTGTTGCGGCCTTGTCGGTATCGATGTGAACAAAACTCACAATCGGCAACTGACTTAAATCTCCATAGCGATCTACGATTAAGCGGCGAATTCGCATTAATACATCTCTTCCTGTACCGCCTAAACCAATGCAAACCGTCCTGTTTATACCCCGCACTTGGCGATCGCTGCTTGTAGATTGAGTCATATCTCTCTGATTGTTTATTTTTTGACTTGAATTACAATTTCGTAATCTTGCTTGTTAGAAATAGGACAATTGAGCCTAATTCGACTAGTATTAGTTATCAAAGTCGGCTTAATGACTTCTTTTGCATTCAAAAAAATAGTAGCTTCCCCAGTTGGCTCTAAATAAAGTTTTTCTCCCTTTCTTACTAAATAAGCTCTGACTTCTGGCCCTGGAGTATCGATCGAATCAGCGCAGCTTGATTCGTACTCGCCGATCGCAATTCTTTGATTATTTCCCAGATAGCATACTTGGTCATCCTCTTTCGCAGTAGCTCTCAAATCTACAGCCAGCTTCCATTTCCTTTGCAGGCGCCAGAACTTGATAGTAGTAGCTATAGCAGCAGCGAGGACAATTCCCGAAATTGATAGCGGCAACCATAACTGATTAAATAAATAAGCAGAAACTAGACAAGTTTCTCGCCCTCCCGGTGCCGGTGTACAAAACTCCTGTACATTAGGAGAAATATCAACAACACTTAATTCGTATCCTTTATTATCCTTGGTCGTAATTGTATACGATCTCTTCCGCAAAGGCAATACCTGAAACCAAGCTTGACGCTGTTGACTTGCTTGAGAGTTCCCCTGCCGAAACGGACTATCTGCGGGTGTTTCTACCCAGTCATCCGAACTCGCTGGCGACTTAGTAGATAGTGGGGCATCAGTAGTCCAAACTACAGACTGAGGTTTAATTGGTTGATTCTGCCCCAAACGGCACTGATTAAGATTCGCAAGACCTTGATAAATGGTAAGTTCAGCCTGCTGAATATCGGTATTTTGAAGACTTAGATTTGGCTGAAAAGGTATACGCTGCAAAATTAGGTCAATATCCTTTTTGCTATTAAATTTAATAGAGCTTTCTGGTAGTAGAGGGTTGACACTGGGCGGCAGTGGATTTACTGTTGTTGCAAAAGGAACAATATAAACCGTATCTCCTGGTTGCAAACTATCCTCAACAATCTGACGCAAACGGATGCGACCTTCATCGTTAAGGCCAACACTCTCCGTCAAATCAATTGCTAAAACTACATCGCGACCTCCGTGCAAAAGAGCAACCAATTCTAGACCAGTTTTTTGTAAAGGGGCAAGAGGTTGCCCGGGAGTAACTGTCGGACAATAATCAGCCAAGGAAGTACAACCCTAAAGTTATTCAGAGTATTATAACCTGTTGTGCATATAAATATGGTGACACTCCACACAAGAGAATAGGCAATAGGGAAAATAATATCTACAATTGAAATGTGTCACAGTTTACAAAATCCAATTAACCTACATCATCTCGATCAAGTTATGCCGATCGCCAAAATGCCTAAAATTTTATTCACGTCTTTGAGATAATACTCGCTTAAATCTATTTCTATTTCTTGCCCTTGCAGTTTCAGGAATTGCCAAATACTTCCCGTTGTGACAACTCCGTAAATTGCCTCAACTTCATTACCAGATCGCTCGTTAAATATTCTAGCAGCAACCATTTCAGCAGCGCACTGCCCCAAACCTGCATTAATATTTTCTTTTTTGGCTTCGACAATCGTAATTACTGGGGCAGTAATTATAAAAACTTCTGGGGATTTGGTAACAATAAAATCACAAATTCCTTTTAACCCTTTAGCTTCGTCAACGGTGAAATCAACTCCAGAGAATAAATTTACTGACTCATTCTTTTGTCTTTTCAATTCTACCAAAATTGGAGCTATGATGAGTTCCGATCGCGCTTTCTCACTGTTGCTGCCGCGGACGATCGGCTGATAGTATTGCAAAGTATCTTTCAGCCATTGACTGCTTTCTACTTCAGGTGCGTCCGCAAAAATATTTAACCTTTCCAAAGTAGTTAGGTTAAAGTCTTTTTTGACCCTTTCTAAATTAAATTCGCTGTAAACCATTGCGGTTACTTTGTACTATTTATTATAGGGAGTATTCACCATTAATTTTAACTCACATCTTGTACAAATGACTAATGATTCTTGGTTTGGTGCGTCACTCATCGATTGTTTATTTTTTGAGATATTCTTTGTGGCGACGCACTCTACGACTAAGAGGGCGGGCACGGGGGCACCGCCCCTACTGACTAATGACTAATTGCCCGATCGGCTAAATTTGTCACTAAACGGCCGTCTTCCATGTAGATAATGCGATCGGCAATATCGAGAATGCGGTTGTCGTGCGTGACTAGCAAAATCGTGCAACTTTGTTCTTTTGCTAGTCTTTGCATAATTTCTACGACATCTCGCCCGGATTTTTTATCAAGTGCGGCGGTCGGTTCATCCGCTAATACTATTTTAGGGTGACTGACTAACGCCCGGGCGATCGCCACCCTTTGTTTTTGCCCTCCCGACAAATTTTCGGGATAATAATTAGCCCGTTCTCCCAAACCCACTGCTTCTAACATTTTTATTGACAAAGCATCGATATTCTGATTTAGCATTTCTTTGTGCAATTCCAAAGACATTCGCACGTTTTGCTTAGCTGTTAAAAATGTCATCAAGTTATGTGCTTGAAAAATATAGCCAATTTGCTTTCTGAGTTTGGTTAACTGATTTTTCCCAGCGCCGCGTATTTCTTGTCCCAAGATTTTCAGACTGCCTTCTTGAGCCGATCGCAGCCCGCCTAACATCGTCAGCAAAGTTGTTTTTCCCGAACCCGATGGCCCCGTCATAATTACTATTTCTCCTGGGTTGATATCGAGATTAATGTCAAATAAGGCTTGTTTTTTGAGAGAGCCTTGACCGAAGTAATGGTTGAGGTTTTGGACTGAAATTACTGCTTCGATTGCGGTGATTGGGTTGGCGGGTGAATTTAGAGTTTGCATGATGATTTCAGAAGAGTTTTTTTTGACATGACATATTGCATCAAAAAGCTTTTTATGGGCGCTGCTCAAAGCCCACCCCACAATAAAACATCAGTTAGGTTGTGGAACAGGCCGGAAAGCCTGTTCTTGAGAATGGTGCAACATATCAGTTTGATGGCAGATTGACGCTGATAAACGCAGATTAGAAGATGTCTGCGGGATCTGCTGATTGGAGTTTGCGGAGGGCGAGGGCGCCGGAACCAGTACACATTACAATCGTTAAAGTCAATACCACAGTCGCTCGATTTGCTGTCATCGCAATTGGCAGTAAAGTGGCAGATTGTGCTAGGGAATATAGTCCGTTGGCTAAAACAATTCCCGGCATAAAGCCTAATACAGCTAATAGCAGAGCTTCTTGAACCAAGACTCCGACCAAATAGCGATCGCTATATCCCATTGCTTTTAAAGTCGCGTATTCGGCTAAGTGATCTGAAACGTCCGAGTAAAGAATTTGGTAAACAATAATCAAACCAACAATGAACCCGATAATTGTACCGAATCCGAAAATAAAGCCGATGGGAGTAGCATTTCCCCAATAAGCTTTTTCGATTTCCGCAAATTCTGCCAAAGTCAAAACTTTGACATCATCTGGCAATATATTTTTGAGCATTGACTGGACTTTTTTGATATCAGAACCGGGTTTTAGGTTGATTAAGCCGACATCAATTTCGTCAGGTTTGCGATCGGGAAATAAGTTCATGAATGTAGAATCGCTAGCAATGACATTGCCATCGGCGACAAAGGAAGCACCGAGAGTAAAGACTCCTCCCACTTGAATGTTGCGTTTGTTTAATTCAGTTTCTAGCGTAGATTCTTTGTTGAAAATATTGGCAATTTCGCCGTACTCAGGTCGAGAAGCTTGGTCAAACAACACGCGATTAAACATTTGAAGCTGATGCAAATTTTGATTGACCTCGGGCAAATTAAATGTGATATTTCCGGGATCTATACCAAAAATCAAAATCCTTCTAGTAGTGCGGTTTGTAGGATTTCGCCACTCTCCCGTACCAATATATAATGAAGTCACGAACTTGACTCCTTCCACTCCTTTCGCTTGGTAAAGTCGTTCTCTATTGAACTGTTTTACCGCTGCAAAAGTTTCAACTTGAGGATTGATTAAAACTAAATCTGTCTGTAAACTTTGGTGCGGCTTAACGGCAGAGTCGAAGAGTGCATCTTGAAATCCCAGTTGCACGAATATCAAAATATCTGCAAAGGCAATTCCTGCGATAGCAACAGCAAGGCGAGTTTTTTCTCTAGTTACTTGCAACCAAGCAAGGGGTGTTTTGCGAAACATAAGTTTTGTTTGGAAATCGGGAATTGGGAATTGGGAATTGGGCAATACGGTTCAGATAATACAGATCCCCCTAGCCCCCCTTAAAAAGGCTACCGTGTACACACAAGTCTACCGCTGACCCATATTGTACAAATCCTGTTTCCTAGAACCTTGATTTCTCGTTTTGCCGAATCAATAGCTTAAAATTAGTGAGAATGAACGGGATTGATGAGATTCATGCTAGATAAGGGTTTTAGGACTTGTGTTCACAGATATCGGACTTGTGTGTACACCGTAGCTTAAAAAGGGGGGAACAAGAAGGTGCTACGAAGTCTCCCCCTTCTTAAGGGAAATTTAGGGGGATATCCGGGGAATTAACAGTGTTAGCTGAACCGTATTTTGGCATAGGAGCAAAATCGAAGCATTGGCATTGAGAATTGAAAACTGGGAATTGGTGATTAGTTATTTATTGTCGATCGCTTAAAGCTGCTTGTTCAAGTTGACGTTGGCGCATTAGGAGGAATAAAGGTAAACCTAGGGAAACACCAACCAGTAAATTACTGGCAATATAAATCCACAAATTTTTCATTTTCAGACGCGAACCTTCGCTAAAAACAAAAATCCACAAAACCACGGAAGACACGATGACATCCATGCCGAAAAAACCGGAAATCTGATTCGCAAATAATTGTCCAAAGAACTCGTTGACATTCAACCCTTTTTCTAATAGAAACGGGATAAACTGGGAATAGGGCAAAGCTGTTCCTAGAATACAGAGAACTAAGTAGGCAATTTGAAGCATTGGGAAACCTCCACTTTGTTAATTTTAAATCCATGTATGGGCGAGTTTACTCAGTATTACTGAGTGCTTTAATATCGGATTGCATAATTAAGTTAATATTGCGCGAAATCTTATCAATTTCCCAATCCCACCACCGAATTTGTAATAGTTGTGCAACTTCAGCATCGCTGAAACGCTGTTTGATTAAACCTGCGGGATTTCCTCCGACAACTGTGTAAGCGGGAATGTCTTTTACTACAACGTATTTGGCAGCAATAATTGCACCGTCGCTGATTTTGACTCCGGGCATAATGACGGATTCATAGCCGATCCAAACATCATTGCCAATTACGGTATTGCCTTTGCTTGGCAGTTCGATTAATAGATTCATGGCTGTTTCCCAACCGTTGCCAAAGATAGGAAAAGGATAAGTTGAAATGCCATCGAGTTTGTGGTTTGCACCGTTCATGATGAATTTGACATTGGTGGCGATCGCACAAAATTTACCAATAATTAATTTCTCACTGCCATAATTGTAAAGTACATTTTTCTCAAAGTTTTCTGGGTCAATCGGATCGTCGTAGTAAGAGTAATCGCCGACAATAATATTGGGCGATTTAACAAAGTTTTTGATAAAGCAAACCCGGCGCTGGTCTACCATCGGATAAGGTCGCTTTGGTTCTAGTCCAAATTCTCTCATGTTTCTCAATCTCCTTAATTTTTAATTGCTACTTGTACCTGCAAATTTGTCAATCCCGCAACTTGTTTGCTAGCGTCAGGATTCAGGTGAATTTTTACTTCCACAACTCGGCTGTCTAAGTTTTCTCCCGGCTGGTTGCTAAACACGTTTTGCTTGCTGACTTTTAACCCGATTTCTTTAACAGTTCCCGGCAATTCTCCTGAAAATGCTTGGCTGGTAACACCTGCTTTTTGCCCTACCTTGATTTTGCTGATGTCGGTTTGGTAAACTTCGGCAACAACTACCATTTGCTGAGTTTTTCCCACGTCTGCAATGCCGTTATCGCTTATTTTCTCTCCGGCACGGGTGTGAATTTTGAGGATTTTTCCGGCATGGGGAGTGCGGATGTAAGCTTGATTTAATTCGGTTTGAGCGCGATTGACTTGGGCGATGGCGCTGTTGATTTCGGTTTGGGCTGCTTGCAAATCTACGGGGCGTACTTCGCCTATCTTGTCGAGAGTTGCTTGGGCTTCTTTTAGTTCTTCACTGCCACTGTTTTTGATGCGCTTAAGTGTTGCTTCAGCTTCTACTAACTGCTGGATTGCTGTACTGTTAATTCGGGCAAGATTTGCTTCGGCTTCGTTTAGTTGCTGGATTGCTGTACTGTTAATTCGGGTGAGATTTGCTTCGCCTTCTTTAAGCTGCTGTTTGGCCGTACTGTTGATGCGACTGAGATTTGCTTCGGCTTCTTTAAGTTCCTGGCGACTTGTTTCTAATGACAGTCGTTTGCTGTCCATGACGGAGTTAGAAATTGCGCCTTCGGTAACAAGTTCTTTGTGCCGCAGGTATTCGGTTTCAGCATTAGTAGACTCGGCTTTTAACTTGTTAATTGTGGCAGTTTGTGCTATTTTTTCTCCTTGCCATTGTGCAGTTATACGGCTAATTGTGGCTGTTTGTACTTTCCTTTCTCCTTGCCATTGTGCAGTTATTCTGCTGATAGTTGCTTGCTGTGCTTTCCTTTCTCCTTCCCATTGCGCTTGCAGCCGATCGACAGTTGCTTGTTGCGCCTCCCGGTTTCCTTGCAATTGGGCTTCTAGCTTGCCAATTGTCGCAGATTGTGCTGCAAGTTCTCCCGACTTGGCGCCCGCTTTTACCTTGGCTAAATTGGCTTCAGCAACTTTGACTTTTTCTTTGGCTTCGTCTAAAGCAGATTTTAGCCGATCGCCCGCATCCAAAATTGCGATCGATTGCCCTGCTTCGACGCGATCGCCCTCTTTGACTAAAAGCTTCGCCACGCGATCGCCATCCAACGCCTGCGACACCCCCAACCGAATCACTTCCCCCAGCGGTTCCAATCTTCCCAAAGCCGTGATTTTTCGGGGCGGAGGTGTTTCTACGGGTAAAGGTTCAGCATTTTTAGCTAAAGATCCAAACTGAGAAATGCCGTAAAAAGTTGTACCCACGCTAATAGCAGCGCCAGCAACTACCAATCCCATTACCAATTTATTTTTAGGCTTGATGAAAGATTGAAAATTCATATTCCTCCTAAATTTGCGGTTGTTTTTTTTCTAAATAAGCGAGTAATATATTTTTTAATACATTCGCTTGTTCTGTAAAAGATATCCTTTCGCCTTGATAAAATCTTCTTGCCACCAAACCGTCAATATAACAAATGACAAATTTAGCGAGCGCTGGATCGGAGATCCCCAGGTAGCAAATGAGTGCCTCTTCATAACGCTTTCCTGCTAGCTGGAGTGCTTGATTGCTATCAATCTCTTTGCGAGTCTTTTGGTGGCAAAACTCGAAGGTGATTAACAGATTCTTCAGCATATAATCTTCAATTCCGCTGAGATAATTCATCAGTTGTTCAACTTTTTCTCCGAGAGTTGGTGGATTTCCTAACTCAGCCAGTGCTTCTTCTTTTGTATCTTCATAGCTCAAATATACAATTAACTGCTCGAACAAACTTTCTTTACTCGGGAAATAGTGGTAAAGGGTTCCTGTAGAAACTCCAATTCCTGAGGCAATTTCTCGCATTGTGACGGAGGAATAGCCTTTTTCGGCAAAAAGCTCAAAACTTTTGTTCAGTAATTCTTTGCGGTACAATTCGCGGTCAACTATTTTTGGCATAGGTCGATCGATCTTAAGATTTTTGATTCTGGATCCTAGGTTATCGGAGATTTAAGGGCGATCGACCGAATATTCCTATATCGAACATCCGATATAGTATAAACTAATACAAAGAAAGCTTTTGACGGCTGAGCTTGGAAAAAAATAAGTATATCGAACAGTTGTTATAATTAATGTCGCACAGACTATCATAGCTTGTCAAGGGGTGGAGTCTAATTATTTTTAGAGTCGATTTGTCGGGGCGAGTTTAGCCTAAAATCCAAAACACCCCGCCATCAATCTGCGTCAGTCAGTCGATTTTAGATTTTAGATTTTAGAATGGGAAATGACAGATTGCGATCGTGGTTTTGAGCCGATCTAGAGTAGCATTCTTTTTTTTAACTCTTAATTATTATGAAAGTACGAACCTACGAAATCGGCGACACTGAAAAAATTGTCAAACTATTTTACGACACCGTGCACGAAGTAAATATCCGCGATTATACAACAGCCCAAGTAGATGCTTGGGCGCCAGCAGATACCGATATTCAAACATGGATGCAAAGTTTAAGCAGTAAATTTACCTTCGTAGCAGAAGAGGGCGATACAATCGCAGGTTTTGGAGAATTAGAAATCAACGGCCATATCGATCGCTTCTACTGCCACAAAAACTTTCAAAGACAAGGAGTTGGGACGCTAATTTTAACACAAATTGAGTCAAAAGCCAAAGAATTAGGACTTAGAAAGTTATTTACCGAAGCCAGCATTACAGCTAGACCTTTTTTTGAAACCCAGGGATTTATGATGATCCGAAAGCAAGAAGTAGAGCGGAGAGGACAAAAATTTATTAACTTTGCAATGGAAAAAAATATATAAAAACCACCTTTTGTGTAAAATTAGATCGCAGAGTTGTGTGGAGGAGCTGCGATGGTTACGGAAGCGACAAATGTACTGGGCACAAAATTAGAAACTTGCTGCACATCGCCCATGACAGGCTATTATCGGGACGGAAAATGCAATACGGGTGGCGGAGACTTAGGGGCTCACACCGTTTGTGCAAAAGTAACAGAAGAGTTTTTGAAGTACACCAAAAGAATGGGAAACGATTTGAGTACCCCGGTTCCAGACTTTAAATTTCCGGGATTGAAACCAGGGGATTGTTGGTGTTTGTGTGCCCCTCGTTGGAAGGAAGCAATGGATGCTGGATGTGCGCCGCTTGTGGTTTTGTCGGCGACTCATGTCTTAACTTTGGAATACGTTTCTTTGGACGAGTTGAAGGAACACGCTGCTGATTTGTAGGAATGTGCGATCGCTTTTAGTCGATAAGGGCGATCGCACTTTTCCGATAAATACCAAATTTATCATCATTTGCGACTGAAGTATTTAAAGGCGATCGATGTCATTATAAAGTTTTATGATTTAGTTGGCGCTCCCCACTTACAAATAGACTCTGGCTTGAGAGGGCAAGTTTTGGGAGCCGGATTTCCGCTGAGGGAAAGCGCAGTCAGTTTAGTCAAAGATTTTAAGGAGTTGATGTCACTAATTTGATTGTCGCTGAGATTGAGTTCACTGACTTTAGTCAAAGATTGCAAGGATTTGACATCGCTGATTTTATTGTTGTTGAGGTATAGCCAATTTAGCTTAGTCAAAGATGGCAAAGGCGTGATATCGCTGATTTTATTAAACCCAAGATAGAGCCAACTCAGATTAGTCAAAGATTCCAGCGGTTTGATGTCACTGATGTTATTACCCCCAAGGTTTAGACTCGTCAGTTGAGTAAAATATTTCAAGGGTGTGATATCGCTGATTTTATTGTTTTTGAGATCGAGTTCGGTGATACTCGACAGTTTTTGATTAGCCACCTCGCACTCAGTAGTTCCTGCTGTCTTCAACAACACCTCAACAGTATTTTTGGCTTCAGCACTCAAAGAAGCTTTCTCGCGACACAGTTGAGCAAATGTTCCTTGACTGTTTCCCGGTTTCGTCTCGGAGGCTGACTCCGAAGGTTTATTTTCACATGATGCGAGGAGTACACAACAAGCAAGTGCGATCGACTTTGGTAAATTCATGTGTTTTTGTGCAACCGTAAGTGTCATAATCTTGTACCTCTAATTTTCAGCAACTGCATACAAGGACACCGCATTGCCATGTCCCGACAAAACATCAATTATAAACTCTCCTAATCAAATCACTCTGGCAACTTATACTGCCCGACAATCCGCTTCGCATATTCTGGCACGTGAGCCTCCAATTTTTCGGGATAATTCCGCTTCACATACAGATAATTGCGAGTGAAATGAGAATCAATTGAAAACCGAGCATATTCCAAACCCTTCGGCCCAATTCTCTCAATAAAAACTCCCATTAACTTCGCCGCCCACATCGGCAATGTCACTCCTTTTTCATAAGCCGGAATGCTCTGCTGAACCGCTTCTTTTCTGTTTCCCCGAGACATCACCGGCTGAGTGTTTAGCTGATCCGCTACCAAATCTAACATTTCTTGCCCAGTATCATTTCGTACCACAATCCACTGCCAGCCAAAAGGTGCACCCATGTAGCCCACAACTAAATCTGCCAAGGAATTCACATAATCAAAACAGCTCAAACAAGAAGGAGCAAAAACATCTTTCAATTCCTTCGTATTCAATCCAAAAAATGGCACTTTTTCCTCCGAACCATCTTCGTGTTTGAAATGAACGTTAAAGTCTTGCATAAACTCGTAAGACACCACCGTTTCAGGAGAACGGCTAGTCGTGTCTAGGAATTTTTGTAATCCCGCGCGGCTGACATTATCTACACAGGGAGTTCCGAGAACGTAGAGCTTTTCTAAACCGAGTTGTTTCTCGACTGTTCGCAATGCTTGAATTTGACAGCCAACGCCAATAACTAACAACCGCTTCATTCCCGACTTTTCGATTTGTTCCAACACTGAAAGGTTGGGAGATAGAGTTGGCTTGTTGACTTTTGCTGCCAAAATTTCTTCGCGATTTCTCGCAATTATCGGCATCGGTTGAAAGCGGTCTTCTTTGGTATTTTGGACGCAGACAACGCCTTCAACGATGCCTTTTTCTAGCATTTCGATCGCAATTGTGCTGACAATTCCCGTCCACTGAGCGCCTTCTATTGGTTCTTTTTTCTTGGCCGCCATCATATTTTGACTGACGCCGAAGTACCAATCGTCGGGATTGTCGAGATTGCGCGATCGCCCGTGAATCTCCTCTTCCAGTTCTGCGATATGCTGAGTTAAGAAAGCGCAAGCTTCCTTGACATAATGGATATAATATGTATCGCACAAACCGCACTCGCTGCAAAGTTCTTTAGCGGGGCGGCGGCTGCCCGGTTTCAGGGCTTTAGATTTCTGGTGTTTAGTGGAATCTATGGCGGTCATCTAAATTGCAAATTTTATGGAGAAAGGGCTTTTGTTAGGATATCACACCCATTCCGGTGATGAAGTATTCGCGCTAATTAAACGTAAAATGGTGTTGGTATTCAGAAACCCCGAATAAAGACGAGCACGGGGGTACGCCCCCTACTAAAACCGGATTTCTCTATGTTATATTTTTGGGGATGAATATCCTTACTCCTTTAGTCCTCGCAGGCGGACTTTGGCTGTTTAGGAGCGAATTGTATTCGCCCGCAATCATTAGTATTTATCCGGATATAACAGGGTATTGCAGGAATAAACTGCAAAATAAAGGTATAAAAAAATGGTAAGATTGTTTGTGACAACAGCCGTTGCTGGCATCATGCTCAATATCGCAATTTCGAGCTTCGGATTTGCTGCTTTAATTCGCCCTGTTGTGGGTATGAATCAAACTGCTGTCGCTCTAGAAAGTATGTTGAACGCCACACAAAAGCCGGCGGCGATCGATTATTCGCGTTTGGGGATTGGCGGTGTGCGTTTGGGGATGTCTGTAGAAGAGGCTAAACGCAAGTTGGGCAAACCCCAGCGGGATGAAACGAAACCGGGTAGCAAGGCTATGGGTGGCAAGATTCGCACGCTAACCTACTCGAAATTGACGGTAGCAGCCTGGAATGGCAAAGTTTATTTAATTTCTACTACGAATCCCAAGTACGTAACAACGAGTAGTATTAAGGTAGGAGATAAAAGTCAAAAAGTCCTTAAAACTTACGGTTACAGCTCGCAATCGGTGCAGGGTGGAGTGAGTCGGTTGACTTACAGCAACGACCAAAAGGCCTCTAATTTGGTTTTGGAACTTAAGGGCGATCGCGTGCAAAAGATTATTGTCGGCACGCAACTCAACTAAAATATTGCACAACCCTCCAAAAATCCTTATCTAGAGGTTCGATCGTTCGGACTTCAGTCCTTCTAGCTTCCGAGGATTTTCAGGTTTGCTCACAACAAGTATTGAGCATCACGGGCAGTCTAGGTACGTAGTTGCGCTTGAGCGCTCTTTATATATATAGCGGTTCTCAGAAAGATTCGCGGACGTTGTTGGGCTTGGGCCCTCTTAGTGGAACTGGTTATATAAGCTATGAGTCATACCTCATCTTTTTGAGAAAGGCTATATATGAAAGAGCGCTGAAGCGCAACTACGTACCTATGGATTAATTCCACACATAAAAAAATAAGGTGCGAATTTCGCACCCTACCAGTTAGAAAATAAGGCGCGCAGCGCGCACCCTACTAATTAGCTGTTCTGGGGAACGGGAGCAGGAACGCTCGAACCGACTGAATTAGTCGGCGCGCCAGTCTTAGCCCGCTTCTTGATCAAGATTGGCTTGACGCTGTTTTCTCCACCAATAGGGGGATCTTCTTGTTGAGCGTAATCGGCGCCCATCCAAGCCGGACGGCTTTGATCGAAGGCCATTTGCAAAGCTGCTGCGGCGATCGCATGGGAGTCGTATTCCTCAGACAACTGAGACACCAGAGGTAAGAAAGATGCCATCCGTTCGCCGGCCAAAGCTTCGCGAACCTTACCCTGCATCTTTTCCAACTGACGAGCTTCTATTTGAGCCCGTGTCGGAATGTTTCGTACAGTCAAGCTCGATCGCACGTGGCGTTCAATCAAGCGCAATTTGCGGCGATCCACTGGTTGAATCAGCGTGATCGCAGTTCCTTCGCGGCCAGCCCGGCCCGTGCGTCCGATCCGGTGAACGTAGCTTTCTACGCTATCTGGCAAATCGTAGTTAATTACGTGAGTCAAGTGATCCACATCCAAACCGCGGGCCGCAATATCAGTCGCCACTACCCAGCGGACTTGACATTGGCGGAACCGATGCAGCAAACGTTCCCGCTGTGCTTGGTTCAAATTACCGTGATATTCATCAACACTGTGGCCTGCGGCTTGCAGTTGGCTGGTAAGTTCCGCCGCCGACTGCCGAGTCCGCACAAAAATCAGCGCCGATTCCGGGTCTTCCATTTCTAGGATTGGCTGCAAAGCTTTTGCCTTAGACCAGCCGCGGGGAACCATGTACACGCCTTGGCTGATGCGTTTCGGCGTTGCTTTTGGTTGTTCTACGGTGACGTTGACTGGGTTGCGCAAATGCCGCGCTACCAATTTCCGAATAGAAGCTTCCATCGTCGCCGAGAAAAATGCCGTTTGACGGTCTTTTGGTGCAGCATCCAAGATTCTTTCCACATCTTGGATAAAGCCCATGCTCAGCATTTCGTCAGCTTCATCCAAAACCAGCCACTGTACCTTGTCGAGTTTCAGGCTGCCGCGGCTGAGCATATCCAATATGCGTCCGGGTGTACCGACAACAATGTGAACGCCGCGCTTCAAACGCTGCATTTGGCGATCGATCGATTGACCGCCGTACACTGTCAGAACTTGCAGAGAGCGACCGAGTTTTACCGGGCCCTCGCTGCTGATACCGCTCAAATCGCGGATAGCTTCAGTTACCTGCATCGCCAATTCACGAGTCGGTGTCAGCACCAATGCTTGTACCGCTGTTACATCTAAATCAATCCGCTCCAAGATGGGCAACGAGAATGCTGCCGTTTTGCCCGTTCCAGTTTGAGCTTGACCCACAACGTCGCGGCCTGCTAGCAGGTGCGGAATTGCTTGTACTTGGATGGGAGTAGGTTCTGTAAAGCCGAGTGTTTCCAGATGGAGAACGAGTTCTTCGGAAAGACCCAAACCTTCAAACAATAAATTCATTAATTCTCCTAATAACGAGTCTTAGCCTTCTAAGTTGCCCAACTCGGATGCGGATTTCTGCTCTAGGGCAGGAACTCATTGTGAGTTCTGTATGGTGCTGCGCCTGCGCGCACCTTTTCAAATAGCAATCGAGTATAGGGCAGCTCCGTCGATGGTGACTAATTTACCGATTCGACAGCCGTCTTTGATTTTCTGACATCACCGATACCAACCGCCAGCGGTGGGGTTATCGGCTTCCAACATTCTTTAAACAGTACATTGGACTTCCTTTGAGGTACTTGCAAGCTTTCTCTCTAGGGCATTTTATAGTGAGGATGATGACCAGCCCCACTTTACTACATATATAGTAGTTACAGTTTTGTTGGTTCAGGCGCTATCCCGCAATCCGTCGCCTGCGGGATTCAACAGGGAATGTAGCGACCGTCAGTCGATTTTAGATTTTAGATTTTAGATTTTAGATTTACTCCACAGATGAATCTGGCAGCTTGAACTAGCGTCTAAAATTTTAACCTCTCTACTCCTGGCGTCGGCGGCTTCTATCCGTTTTTGGACTACCGTTACCGCCTATCCATCTCAACACTCTTTCGGGATACCGTTGTGGTGTAGGGCGGACGGCGAAGCAATCTCAAATTTTCCCCGCTTATTTCTGGCTTGTTATCATCATAACTCTTTACATTCAGAAACAAAACATTAAATTCGTTAAAATTCTCCGATCGTTCTGTAGAGATAACCGCACCCCGACGGGGCGGGTCGATTGCCAGAGAGGGGGTAAAAAAGTTTACAGCCCCTTTTCTACATATCTTTGCACAATCTTGCACTAATGGTTACTTTTCCTGAACAATCCGCTAATCGTTTTGGCTGGTGTCCGGTTTTTTTCGCCACACCGTCTGAGGCGACAATTCCAGCAACACTTAGAGTTTGACCCGCCTACAGACGGATACTTGCTTTCCGACACGAGCGTCAGAGTCGATCGCAAAGTTTTAGACTTAAAATTCAAGCTCGCAGATTCACTGCCCTGCAAATCAATTCTTTAATCTAAAATCCCAAATCTAAAATCCAAAAGCGACTTGACCGTAGAGGTCGTAGATATCTGAACTCGTAATTTTCACAGGTACGATCGATCCCAGCCGTGCTTCTCCTGTCACATAGACGAGTCCATCTACTTCTGGGGAGAATCGGGCGGATCTACCAATCAACTCGCCTGTCTCTGGTTGTTCTTGTTCTATCAGGACATCAACTACCTGACCGACAGATGCTTGATTCTTTTTCAATGATATAGGTTGTTGTGCCGCCATTACTGCATTGCGCCAAGTTTCCATTGTTTCTGGTGGCAGTTGATTTGGCAAACTGTAGGCTGGCGTGCCTTCTTCGGCGGAAAATGTGAATACTCCGACGTGATCGAATTCGTGGCGCTTGACAAATTCTAGCAAGTGTGCTGCGTGTTCGTCGGTTTCGCCGGGGAAGCCAACTATGAAAGTTGTCCGCATGACGGCGTTGGGAATTGATGCTTTCAGCCGATCGACTATAGCATCATTGATCCCAGCTTGAAAAGGTCGATTCATCGCCCGCAGAATTTCGGGATGGGAATGTTGCAGGGGTAAATCCAAATATGGCAAAACGTTGTGAGTTTCGCAGATTGCCGCCACAACTTGGGGAGTCAAACCTGTAGGATAGGCGTAGTGCATCCGAATCCAAGGCACATCTACTTCACCCAAAGCCCGGAGTAATTCGGCTAGTTTCGGTTCGCCATAAATATCTTTGCCGTAGTTGGTGGTAATTTGAGAAATTAAGATAATTTCCTTTACCCCTTCGGAGGCTAATTGCTTAGCTTCGGCGACAATAGATTCTATGGTGCGCGATCGTTGATTTCCGCGCAAGTGCGGGATAATGCAAAAAGCGCAACGGTAGTCACAGCCTTCGGCTATTCGCAGATAAGCAACACCTTCCGATGTTGTGCGGTAGCGGGGAGTAGTTTCATCAGCGATGTAAGTTGGTTCGGCAGAGACGAGAGAAACGCGATCGCCCTTTTCGACCCTTTGCATTACATCGACGATTTTATGATAGTCGCCGGTGCCGACAATGGCGACGGCTTCCGGCAATTCGTCGAGCAATTGCTGCTGAAAGTGTTGTGCCATGCAGCCAGTGATGACTACTTTTTTATTAGCTTCGGCTAGTTCTACCAAGGTGCGGACTGATTCTTCTCGCGCAGCTTGGATAAAACTGCAAGTATTGACGACGACATAATCGGCTAATTCTTCATTAGAATCGACTTCATAGCCTGCTTGGGCCAGCAAGCCAATCATGTGTTCGGTATCAATGCGATTTTTTTCGCAGCCGAGGTGTGTAAATGCGATCGTTGGCTTCGTTGCCATGCAGTAATATTTGCTGTTGCGCTATTTTCGAGAACGTTTTATGGTATCACACAATTTGATAAATTGCAATGTGTCGGTGGATGCGATCGGGGAATTCAGATGATTCGGCGGTTGAAACCGCTACTATACAAACAAAGTCCGCCTCCGCGGACTAAGAAATAAAGGCTGTCAACTGTCAACTAAAGTGATATCCCAGAGCGATCGTTCTTCAAGTTCTTCTTGCCAAGCTTCGGGGTTATTGCGTAGAGCGATGTAAGCTTGGTTGGCTGTTTCTAGAAACTGTTGTCTTCGGTATTGTTCGATGGCTTGTTCGAGAACTGCTTGGATTGATTTTCCAGAGTTTGCGGAGAGTTCTGCGAGGATTGTATAAGATGTATTTGCGATCGTAACTGTAGAAGTTTGATTCATGTTAGTTTTTTACTTACCTCAACGTTACCCAACTATTATAACTCGTATTGAAGACAAATTTTCCTCAAGCGACTCGATACATCGGATTGAACTCCGAACGATTTAAAGAAACTAAATTCATAAATAGGAATAAGCTGTTCTGTATTTAAACTGCACAGTCAAAATTTGATAAAGTTCTTGTGGGGTCGGCCAGAAAGCCCGCACAAAAAATGCAATTTAGATGTCGAACAGCTTACCAGCTTTAGCTAGTTCGGCAAGCCAGCCCGAAAAATCTGCTCTGCTGTTAGTTTCAATTCTGGAAAAGCCAGCGACTCAATCCTCTCGCTTCCCCTAAATTGTTTGACCTGATACTCTCCATCTACTAATTGATAAACCGAAAGTGTGGGCTGTTTGGGATTGCCGATAAACTTGCGACCACCCAAACCGAGATAGTCTACAATCCAGTATTCGGGAATCCCCATTTCTTCGTAGTCAGAGGCCTTGAAAAAATAATCATCCCGCCAGTTCGTGCTGACAACCTCTACAGCCAATCGCACCGAAGAGCCCATCGTGATGACGGATTCTTTTTTCCAGCGTGGTTCATTTGCAAGTGCGGTTCTGTCTAGGACTATTACGTCTGGCTGATAACCTGCTTCGTCACGGGAAAGCTTGAGTAAACAGTCACCTGGAATTGAGTATGGTAATTCACGACGGTCAATTTCAACTGCTAGTTTTGAGTTTATAAAACCCGTAACTTCCGAATGGTCGCCGGTTCCTAAAGGCATTTCGACAATTACTCCATTGTGTAGTTCGTACTTATGAACAGAGTTTTCTGGATACCAAGCAACGAACTCATCAAACGTGATTGTTTTCGATATGGTTTGGATCATGTTGCGGTTTCCTCTGTTGTCTGGTGATTAGTATGCGGAAAGCTAGAAGATGACACAATACTTTTCCGCATTTTGCGGAAAAGTATTGACATAATAACTGGAGTTTGCTAAAATTTAACGCCCACACTCTAAAAATACCGATCGCGCCGATCGACTGAATCTAAAAGTATCCACATATAGCCTTTCTCAAAAAGATGAGGTATGACTGACAGCTTACATAACCACTTAAACTAAGAGGGCTGAAGCCCAACAACGTACCTAATCTTTCACTCGATCCGCTATAAGGTCTTGATACGATCATTATTTCACAAATTTTGTGATGTTTTAGCTACTCCGATCGCAAACTCAGCCTGAGTCATCTCTGCAAAGCATTTTGCAACATACTGTCAAAAAAACTATCGAGAGAAGTTCCCGATGCTTTCGTCATCGCAGAAAGCACACTTTTCTGAGCAAAAGAACAATATAATCCGGCTTCCAAAAACCAAGGTTTTCCCTGCGGATCGATGCGAAAATCAAATAGACTATAATCTCGACATCCCAAAGCAATATGGGATTTTCTCGCCATATCCCAAACTCTCTCCGTAATCGGATCGCTCTTGTCAACAATCCACGACTTGGTAATATTCTTAGAGGTCAAGCTCAAGTGGCCATCGTCATTTTGTTTGAGCTTATCAGCATAACTCCTAATCGGCTTCGTATCAGGATCTAGAGCATACTCTTCCAGTGGCAAACAGACTAACTCGCCTGCTTTGACGATAATTCCACAGCGAACTTCTCTACCCAATTCAATGAATTTTTCTACTAGCACTTCATCTGAATGAGTTAATGCTGTCTGCAAAGCTGCATCATAGTCAGCAGCATTTTTCACGAAAGCCACTCCAATGGAATTATCACTATTCACTGGCTTAAGTACGGCTGGGAAATCGATCGCAGTTCGATCGCCCCTACGGACAATTTCTCCCAACGGTACACTCACCCCAGCGGCTGCTACTACTGCTTTAGCCTTCGCTTTATCCGCCACCAGCGCCATCAACTCTGCGGGATTACCCACATAGGGAATACTCAGCAGATCGAACAAACTGCGGTATTGAGTCATGCCTGGAATGCAAAACATCTGGGGGATCGTTACGTCAATTTTGAGGTCGCTCAGCACCTGCACAGCCCCCGCTAAGGACATGGGATTAGCCGCCTCGATCGCACTTTTATCCAGAGATGTCGGAAAACGCCAAGTGCGATCGGGAGAAACATAGGCAATATGAAATTCATACAGTGCTGAATTAGCCGTATTCTCCAAACAATCTTGGGCGTAAAGTCGCGACAAATCGCAGTAAAAATCACTGACTGCCGATCCAACTAAATGCAAAACTCTTAATACTGACATCCTCAATCTCCTCCTATTTCCACAAGTTTGCCAATATTAAAATCAATCCGAATCCACTCTTTCGGCTTCTGCAAATTTCCCCACAATAACAAGGGAATTTGCCAATGATGCACCATCAAAAATGGTAATGGATCGTTCCAATCGAAGATGGCATCTTTACCTTGGGCAATAATTTGTAACCGCTCAGAAACTAGCTTTGGTGACGACAAATTAGTCACCAATCGCCAAATTTCGTGGTAAATCCAGTAAGTCGGGCGGCTAGATGCTAAGGGCTGCACAGTTTCTGGTAGCGGATTCGGATCTAAATAAGCCTTAGCGACATCGGGATGGTTGTAAAACATCGTGATGGCTGAATGGGTGCGAGGATTGCATTCGATCGCATAAATCTCTCCATCATCCGCCGCCTGCATGAAATCAAAGGAAACTTGTCCAGTCAAATTGAGGCTTTTGACAAATTGACGGATCCAATTTTCGATATCCGGGCGATCGACATTTTCATAGTTTACCTGAAATGCCGATGATTCACAGCAACAGTGCAATTGAACGTGACCATTACGGATGGTACTGTGAGTACAAAACTCTTGTCCCGGAATATACTCTTGCATAATCCAAGGTTTACTCTCAGAAATTGGTAAAGACTTGACAAAAGTGGCTGTTTCGGCTGGAGTTTCGCAGGGTAATTTAGTTAAGTTTAACCTGCGAATAGAATCGTAGGGAATACTTTTGATAATGTATTTGCGCCGTGCACCAGTGAAGTCAAAATCGATTACTTGTTGGGGATTGGTAATCAGGTAGGACTTGGGAACTCGCAGCCCCAAGGCTTCCGCAGCGGTAGCAAATGTATATTTATCATCCAATCGTTGCAGCGTTTCCACATCGACGTGCATTACCATACAGTGGGGAGAAAGTACGCTTTGGACTGCGGCATCGTAGTAACTGGCGACGGGGCTACAGACTGGTACATAGACATTAACTTTCTCTTGTTGGACGATTTTCAAGAGTGCTTGGGGGTATTCCTCTGTCTGGGGATTTGGTACTGTGTAAAAGCGATCGACTGCCCAAGAGTAGCGATGGCCGGTGAGCCAGTATTTCTCGGTTTCTATCAAAATTACCCGATGACCGGCCCTGTGGAACGATCGCGCTAGCTGTAATGCCTTAGTCATCTTGCCGCCACTGATTAAAATCGTTTGGGGAGTGGCTAGGTGCGATCGCGACTGGAACGGTTTAGTGAGTATGGCTCTGAGTAAGGCTATAATTGTCAAACCGAGATTCAGAGGCATTACTAATAGCAATAAAGTCAAAGTTGCTAGGGTTTTAAGTGCTATTTGAAAGCGCCGATTTCCCGCATTTATTTTCTGTTCAGATGGCATCGCTGCAACTGAAATTGTTTTCATAATAATTTTCTAGTATGACAGTAAAAATTTTCCTAATACTAAATCAACGGACTATCGCCACAGATTAGATCCCCCTAAATCCCCCTTAATAAGGGGGACTTTGAGAATTGCTCTTGTCCCCCCCTTATTAAGGGGGATCTAATCTGTGGCTAGAAAATAGCCCCTAAAAACGATCGATCGCGACTTTTATCTAAACGCGCCGAATCAAGGTAATCCCATCCCTCAGTGGCACTAAAACCTGCTCTACGCGCGGATCGTCAACTAGAGCTTGATTGAATTGGCCGATCGCAATTCCATTAGCAGTAGCAGTACCTGATACATAGGGCTGTCCCTGCATCAGAGTATTATCCGCACAAATCAAGCCATTGGGTGCCAACAAACTTGTGGTGAGCAGTAAATCGAGATAGTCTGTATATCCAGCTTTATCAGCATCGATAAACACCAAATCGAACACTTCTCCAGCAGCAGCTAATTGTTTCATTGTTTCTAAAGCCGGTGCCACCTTCACTGAGATTTTGTGGCCAGCAGTCGATTCGTTGAAACACTTTTGGGCAAATTCAGCTACATAAGCATCTACTTCGCAGGCTACCACTTCTCCATCAACAGGAAGGGCTTCAGCCATCGCTAGTGCTGAGTAACCAGTAAACATCCCGATTTCCAGCACGCGCTGTGCCTTCGTCAGATGGACGAGAAATTTCAGCATTTGCCCTTCCACATGGCCCGAAAGCATCTCTTGTTCCAAGTGGCGCACTGTCTCGCCGTCGGAGAATCGCTTACTCCAATCTTCTGATTGGGTGCGCTTGACTAAGGTGGCTAAAGCGGGAGATTCCGCTGTGGTACAAAGGTTCAGGTAAGGATCGAGACCATTTGCTAATTCGTAGGCTTGTTGTAATTCTGCCTTGAAAGCTCGATCGATCGCATCAATTGACTCTACCTGCTGGACAAGACTTTCCAGTTTAGCTGCTAAAATCCCGACTGGGGTAACAGGTCTCATCTTTATACCCCGGCTGTGGAAAGAGTCCCAACTTTGTCCAATACCACGTACATATTCTCGCCATCACCATTGCGCGGATAGCCATGACAGATTTTTTGATGCACCGCTAAGGATTCATCCAACTCAGTGCGAGTCAAATCGTTCATGAAAAAGCATTCACCAATGGGGCGGGGTGCTGCCGCACGTTGAAGGCCGTCACGGGTACGGGCGATGGATGTTGTGGCTTTCCAGAGCAATTCTGATGTGAGATGAGGGCTATCAATTGCTAGTCCGAGGCGACTCATTAATCCTAAGATGCGATCGCGATCGGCGATCGAAATGTAGCCCCGTTGTTGAGCAATCGTCGCCGAAAAAGCCATATCGATAGCGACACTGTGGCCGTGGAACATCGGAATTTCCGGTGTTAGTTCCAACGTCGGGCTCCAGGTGTGACCATAGGCAATCACTCGATCCAAATCTAGCTCATGTAGGTTTGGTACTTCTAATGCCAGCATTGACTGAATCGCATTATACGTTAAGCGATGTGCCACTTCTCGCAGTTCCGATGTGCCATCTAGATACCCAAAATGGCTGTGCAGCAATGCTTCGCCGTAGTTTTCCAACAACTCAAAGATTTCTGTGTTGCCAACAACTGCGATCTTAATTAACTCTGCCATGCCGTTGCGTATTTGGTCGATCGGCAGAGTTTTCAGGAAGGAGAAATCTAAAATTACTTTCTGCGAAGCGTGGTAAGCACCAAGGCGGTTTTTCAGTTTACCGTGATTCACAGCTACCTTGATCGCCACACTCGCATCAATCAGCCCAATCAGGGTTGTTGGTACGCGAATGTAGTTAGTCCGACGGCGATAGGAGGAGCAGGCAAAACCTGTTACGTCAGTAGTCAATCCACCACCAACCACCAATACAGGTTCTTTCCGCACCAGTCCGAAATCAACGAAGGCATCTATGATGCTTTCAAAAGTTGTTAAGGTCTTATCCGGTTCCTTGATACTCACTGGAAAGACTGTTAAATCTATCTCGTGATACTGGAAGTAAGCGTGCATCTGCTTGCCGTACAAACCATACACTGTCTGGTCTACAACCATTAGACAGCGACCAAATTGCCGATAGCTATCGGCAATCTCTGGATTTTCGAGTTTGAAAGCGCCATCTACATATAGTAGACTGAAATCAATTTTTTCGTACCCTTCAATGTGAAAAGCGCGATCGGTGGCTGTAAATGTAGCTTGAATGTCACCCATAAATTTTTTTCACTTTCGTGTTGGTAAGTAACGGTAAGTATCCGGGCGAACCTCAAACTTATCAATCCCTTTGTTGGTAAGCTTCCTAGGTATTAACTGGACAAATTTATTATTTAATATTACGTTAACAATTGACCTGAAAATTTACTTTCAGACCTGTTTGTTAAGAATACGTTAAATACTGTTTGTACAGCATTTATGCTGAAAGCCATCCTAGGATCGAGTTGAGACGGCCTCAATGCTTACACAAAACTTAACATAACGAATTTCTCATATTTGTGCAACCAAATTTAGATAAATCTCATAAAACTGTTGAGGAATATTAGATAATGGGCGATTTTTAGTTAAAAAATTTACAGATAAATCAGTATTTAAGGAAATTAATGTATTATAGAATACTCAGTAAGTCGAAGAGCGATCGCGATTGACAATAAATGTATAAAATGATACTGAAAATTCAGGGAGTGTTTTAAAGTCAATTCAGCTTAGGCTGGAAACACCAAAGACAAATCCAGAGACAAATCGGGAAAACCCGGAATTACAACAGCCTCATTTTGCAGAGCGACTCGTTTGGATCGATAATTGAAATCCCCTTGTCTTTCTTGATAAGGTTCGCTGTGCATTTCCAGTTGACTACCGACTAAGGAATGGCAATTTAATAACTTAAGCAATCTCGATCTTTCAATCCTTGCCTGCAAAGCTAGCGGGCGTAAAGATGCTGAAATTATTGAATTTTCATTCCTAAATTAAATATCCAATAATTAGTAATCCCAGCTTCAGCATAGAGAGATAACTTAGTTCTTTGATCGTACTTTAAAGTAGAATCAGAAACCTCAATTACCAACAAGATATCCGCCGATTCTGGGTGAGAAGCTAAATAATTATCATCGCGATTGCGGGCGATAACCACATCAGGTTCTGGTTCGCTATCTGTAGTAGACAAAATAATCGGCTCTTGTGCGCGCAGATGAGCAATTCTTGCGATTAAAATGACTAATTCCTGAAGTAAAAGAGTGTTACAAACAGAGTGAAACGTAGTTTTAGCAGCCTTGATAATAAGTAAGTTCTCCGCGAATCAATTCAACTCGCTCATCAGGACTGAAAAATCCCAGTTCTCCTAAACGGTGATATTCTGCGATCGAGAATCGTTTTGCAGTTACAGTAGTCATAGCTTTGCTTACCTAGTATTCTACAAGCGATGAGCGAGGCGGATCCTCTGGATCTCGATTCCCAGGCAGAGCCGGGGAACCAGTTGGCATGACATAATGATATGTATTAAGCCCGATCGCCCGGGAGCACTTGAACAGCAGCAGCCTCCGGTAATCGATCGTAAGAACTTCCACCCAAACCATTAACTTGACGCATCAAAGTGCCCATTTCCAAAGCACTCATCCCATAATTCCAGCCCAAATTGCTCTTAATTCCCGCCCTTTCCAAAGCTTGCTGCATCGTGTCAGTCGTCACCACCCCAAATATCACCGGTACTCCTGTTTGAAACGCAGCCGCAGCAATTCCCTTAGAAACCTCACCAGCTACAAAATCGAAATGCGGAGTTTGACCGCGAATTACCGCACCCAGACAGATTACCGCATCGTAGCGGCCAGACTGAGCAGCTTTGCGGGCAACCAAAGGAATTTCAAAACATCCGGGAACCCAATAAAAATCAACTTGATTTCCATGAGGATTGATATCAACTCCGTGGCGTTTCAAACAATCTTGGCATCCTTCCAAAAGTTTGTTGACAATCAAATCGTTAAAACGACCGATGACTATCGCGAATCGCAAAGATTCTGTTTTAGTAAAATTTCCCTCGAAAACTGCCATAGTGCTCTAATTTTAGATTTTAGGTTTTAGATTTTAGATTTTTGTTTGCAAGAAGGCAAAAGTTAGAAAGCAGAAACATCTGATTTTAATCTGGAGTGCACAAACATACAGGATCGCGCGGGTTGAAAAATTTTTAGTGGGTACCGAATACCGAATACCTTCAAAATTCTGGTTGATGCCTTCAGCCTTCTATCTTTTACCTTCTTTATTCGATAGCGATGGGCGAGCTTAAACCACCAAAAAGTTTAATACAGCCACTGCAATAACCAGCAAAAACCACAGGCCTGAACCTGCAAAAATCAAGGTTTTAGACTGATTCCAGTTTTGGGGAGAGGCATAAGCCACAGGCACGCCAACTACCATCACAAAAGACAGCAGTACCAGAGCCAGTAAAACAACTTGAAACACAATTGATAACATTTTTTCTCCTTTCGATATAGCCGTGCGTTGACTAGAAATAGTTTGTGGTAATCTGGATGAAAATTCCAGATTATAGTTTTTGACCCGCTCAAAAACGGGTTGGCTTCCCCGACTTACGTCGTGGAGATTTCAAGATTTTAGACCAAAGTTGCATCTCCCAGATCGATCTGTGGAGTAAATCTAAAATCTAAAATTTAAAATCGACTGACTCGATTGCGATCGCAATCCAGAAATTGTCGGTTGATTGATACGAAAGAGACTGTGCAAATTCGGGCGTTGCGCGAACAGGCGCCAGTGGCTCTTGAGATTTGCATCAATTTTATCATTGTTCGCTACTGCACAGAAAACTGGAAAGCTTAAGTTATAGTCCACAGTCGTGTCAACTTAAAATCAAACCATCAGTCCAACTGTCCGACAAGGGTTTTAACTCCTGGCGGTCTTTCGGGCTAAGCTTTAAGCATTGACTATAGTGCGATCGCCCGGTATCAAAGCCCCAGAAATTGCTAATGTGAGGGTGAGAGATGCGGGATTTTCGGCTATGGACTTAGTTTTGTGCCACACAACAGCAGATTTTGACGCCTTAGGCGCAGCGGTGGGACTTTGCGTGCTGCGCCCCGGTAGCAGAATTGTGCTGACTGGGGGCTGTCACCCGACGGTGCGGGATTTTTTGGCGCTGCACCGCGACGAGTACCCGCTGATCGAACGCCGATCGGTCAATCCGCAACAAATTCGATCGATTAGTATAGTAGATGCTTCGGGGCGCGATCGTTTGGGAAAAGCCGCCGAATGGCTGGATTTGCCACACCTCAACGAAATAGCGGTTTTTGACCACCACCTGCAAGCCGATTTGGACATCCCCGCGACTGTTACCCAAATCGAAGCTGTCGGCGCAACCACCACATTAATTGTCGAAAAACTCCGGGAAAAGCTCAAAAATTCAGCAGAAAACGGCGATACAACATCCCAGCTTTTACCTTCAGAAGCCACAGTCATGGCCCTCGGTATCCACGTCGATACGGGTTCCCTCACCTTCGAGGGGGCCACCGCGCGAGATGCAATGGCTTTGGCGTGGTTGATGGAACAGGGAGCAAGTTTGCGGGTAATCTCTGAATATGTAGAACCCGGTTTGTCTCCGCAATTGCAGGATTTGCTGAGAGAAGGGTTGGAGAATTTGCGATCGCAAACCTTGCACGGTTATACAGTAGCTTGGGTATTGCTATCGACTGAATCTTACGTACCCGGACTTTCGGCGCTAGCTTCTCGCTTGTTGGATTTAACTGAAACCGATGCTCTACTTTTAGGCAATGTTTATAAATTTAGCGAAAACGACAACCGCAACATCGCCCAATCGCCAGTTTCCAACCGCTTAGCTATTATCGGTCGATCGCGCATCGAAGGCACAAACCTCAGCGAATTGTTCAAACCTTTCGGCGGCGGAGGCCACGCCCGCGCCGCATCCCTCGCCACCCGAGATGTCGATCCGCTACTAACTTTAAATCAATTAGCAGACGAACTCAAAGCTCAAATCCCGCACCCTCCCACCGCCCGCGAGTTAATGTCCTCGCCAGTCCGGAGCATTCGCCCGGAAACCTCCGTGGGAGAGGCTCACCGTATCCTCCTGCGCTACGGGCATTCTGGTTTGTCAGTGGTGGATGCAGGCGATGGCGTCCCGCCCCGCAAGCTACGGCTGGCAGGCATTATCTCGCGCCGCGACATTGATATTGCCTTACACCACGGTTTCAGTCACGCCCCGGTGAAGGGTTACATGACTCCGCAGCTAAAAACGATCGCCCCGGATACCTTGCTGCCAGAAATTGAAGCTTTAATGGTGACATACGATATCGGGCGTTTGCCAGTATTGGAAAACGGCCAACTGGTGGGAATTGTGACTCGCACTGACGTGTTGCGGGAATTGCACCAGCAAAAAGCGCGCGATAGGGGCAGTAATTCTCAATTGTCCAATTATCCTGTATCTGAGTCGGTTGAGCAGTTGTTGCGATCGGGCATTAGTAGCGAATTATGGCAATTATTGTCGATCGCAGCCAACATTGCCCAACAGCGGGGCTGGCAACTTTATATTGTCGGTGGAGCAGTCCGCGATTTACTATTAGCAAAGGACGATAAACTCGCCCTCACAGACATTGATTTGGTAGTGGATGGCAACTGCGGTACCAACGATTCCGGTGCCGGAGTCGAATTAGCCTCAGCCCTGCAAAAGCTTTACCCAGAGTCGCGTTTGGACGTTCACGGTCAATTTCAAACCGCCGCCCTGTTGTGGCACAAAGACTCTGCTTTCGGCTCCCTCTGGCTGGATATCGCAACGGCTCGTACTGAATTTTATCCCTATCCGGCTGCAAATCCTGAAGTTGAAGCGAGTTCGATCCGCCAAGATTTGTACCGCAGGGATTTTACTATTAATGCGCTGGCTGTGCGGTTGGGTGTTAAGAGCAGCGGCGAATTGTTGGATTTTTTTGGCGGTTTGCTAGATTTAGAATCGCGGCAAATTCGAGTTTTGCACGCTAACAGTTTTATCGAAGATCCGACGCGGATTTATCGGGCTGTGCGGTTTGCGGTACGGCTGGGATTTGCAATTGAATCGCAAACTGAAGGATACATCCGCCACGCTTTGGAAAGCGGGATTTATTACCGAATTCAGGGAGAAAACGGCAGAGCTCCGGCTTTGGAAACTCGGCTGAAAAGTGAATTGAAGTACATTTTGCAAGCTCATTATTGGAAGGTGGCTTTGAAAATGCTGGGAGATTTGCAGGCTTTGCGCTGCATTCATCCTACTCTGGAGTTGGATCGGGAGTTATGGCGGCGGTTGCGTTTGCTCGATCGATGTTTGAATGGAAGGAAGTTCGGCAACGGATTTCGTAACGGATTTAACGGATTGATGTTGAAAGAGGCAACTATTGCCAATTCCCAGTTACCAATTACCAATTACCAATTCCCTGTTATCAATATTCCTGATTGGCTGATGCGGCTGGAAGTTTTGATCGCTTATTTAGCACCGGAATATCGGGTTAAGGTGGCGGGAAATCTTCAGTTACCTGCTGACAGTATTAAGCGGCTGGAAGTTTTGGAAGCTGGAAATCAGGAATTAGCAAAGGGTTTACTGAAGTGTAATTTACCCAGTCAATTAGTGTTTCTGTTGAGGAATTATGAGTTGCCGCTGTTAATTGCGATCGCCCTGCAAAGCCCCCGCAGCGCCCGCCGCCAGATTTGGCAATACCTCACCCGGTTGGCGAATGTTGAGCCGCCTTTAAACGGCAATGACTTGAAGGATTTGGGTTACAAGCCCGGGCCTGGGTTTAAGGTAATGTTGGATGATTTGTTGGCGGCTGCGTTGGATGGCGATTTGGGCGATCGGGCTAGCGCGCTCTCTTTCTTAGCACAACGTTATCCTCAATCTTAGTCTGCTATGTCAGCAGCACCTTATTTTTTGTCAATTGATGAGCTAATACTTGCTAAATTTTACCAAGAAGAATGGGTTTAAACCCTCCTCCTTCGAGGGGGAAATAAAACAAAATTATTCACTGTTTCAATCATCGGACTTATAGTTAGAGGTCGCTTTCCAACTGTCAACTGTCAACTGTCAACTGTCAACTGTTGAATGCCATCTTCTATCCGTTAAATCTCGCGCAAGCGAATTCGTTGCCGAACTTATTCCTTCTTTATTCACAAGCCGATCGTCGCACATTATTGATATTTTGAGAATTTACGTGAAAAAACAGCGCCCTCCTGGTTTAATCGCAATTGTAGTTTACAAAAGTTTTGTAGCAGCCCTCTTGACAGTAACTTCCGTCGCTTTGCTTTTAGCGCTGAAGAATCATCAAGCCTTGGAGGATTTTTCGGAATCGTACTTCTTAGAAAGTAAATTAAAAATAATTGAGCTTTTACTAGATAAAGTTCTAAGTGTAAAGCCTAAAACATTACTATTTAGCGGACTAGCAGCCGGACTTTATGCCGCTTTAACTGCTCTTGAAGCAGTTGGTTTGTGGTACGAAAAAGGGTGGGCGACTATTTTGGTTTTAGCGCTGGTAGGTATCAGTATCCCGCCCGAAATATATGAGTTATTTCATGGTTTTACCGTACTTAAGCTGGTGGTTTTTATCGCAAATATAGCGGTGTTTTGGTATTTGCTGCACCATTTGCCGAAGCACGGTAAGGAAGATTAAAGTTCAATACGCTTGAGTCCTAAGGTGCACCGCCATTAAAAATTACTCAAAAAAAATGACTTTTCGAGTAGCGACGCACCTGTGCCATTGTGCTTTCACAAAACAACCATGTTTGTAATATGAATTTTCAAAACTCTTGCAACATTATTCGTAAGGTGCGGATACATCAACAATCCCTAAAATTAATCGACAATCTTGCGGCAACGAATCTTACCTACAGAGTCGATCGCACAAGCCAAACACTTGTTTTGTACACTACTTTTGATAAATGGTATAAATAGAATCCCCTTCCATAGCCTTTCTCAGCAAGATCGGGTACAAGTTGAGATTTTCCATTTTTCGATTTGAGATTGGGGATTGACGGATTGATTCGTCAATACTTCATTCTTTTGAGAATCTATATCATAATAACGACCATAAGTCAAATAAAAACCTAAATCTTTACACAAGCCTGCCAGTGGTAAAGACTTGATAAAGAAAAGAGGGGTTATACCCCCCATGAGTTATAGTTATTGATATAGATGCACCCTGATGGCTTTCCCGTTCCACAAGAGCGGGATTTTTATTGGCAAAAAATTGTGTTAAGTTTTGAGACAACGGCTACAGATAAAATAACTGCCAGAGGCAAAGATGACCTGGCAGAGCAAAACCGATAACTAGGGCGCCGATCGTCGATCGAACATCCAGCCTAAAGAAAGCTAAACAACCCAAAGGCGGTAGCATAGTTTGGGAACCGGCATCAACTAAAGATGAACTTAGCGCCAGCAACAGTCCTGCAAAAGGGCAAATACACAATTAACGCGACTTTAGGCAGAGGAGGGTTCGGCATCACTTACCGAGCTACCCACACCCAATTAAACCAAACCGTCGTACTGAAAACTCTCAACGAAAGTCTGCGCCAACACCCAGCCTCTGCCCAGTTTCAGCAGCAGTTTATTGCCGAAGCCCAGCGCCTGTCTCGATGCCAGCATTCAAACATCGTCAGGGTAATTGACTTTTTTGAAGAAGCCGGACAGTCTTTTATCGCGATGGACTACATTCCAGGCCAAACTCTCGCCCAAATAGTCGAAACCGATCGACCTTTACCAGAAGCCCAGGCCCTGCACTACATTCGGCAAATAGCCTCAGCGGTAAGTACGGTTCACCACTGCGGATTGCTACACGGAGACATCAATCCAGAAAATACGATCCGGCGAGCCGATTCTCATCTAGTAATGTTGATAGACTTCGGTATTGCTCGCGACTTTACCGCCGGGACGAAGCAAACTCACACTAACTTGCTTTCCCCAGGATACGCGCCGATCGAACAATACCTCTATGACGGTAAATGTACACCGGCCACAGATGTTTACGCGATCGCCGCCACCCTCTACTACTTGCTCTCCGGCGTAGCACCCGTAGCAGCACCCCTGCGCGATCGCATTCCCCTGGCTTCTTTGCGGCAATTTCAGCCCAACCTCAGCCCCGGTATTGAGCGAGCAATCCTTCAGGGACTCGAAACAGACCCCCAGAAACGCCCCCAGACAGTGGAAAATTGGCTTACTATGCTGCAAGAAACAGAGCGAGTACCCGCACAGAGAACCGGCAAGCAAAGTTTGCGATTGCCAGCACCTCCCCCCCTGCCGTTGACCTTGCTGGCGTTTGTCGTCACGGCTGCAATTGCTGGCTGGATGGGTTTTGACTTGGCCTGGCGCTACAACAGCATCAATGCCAGCAACAACAGATCCACAACTCAATCCTTCCCATCTTTGGAAGATTTGCTCAAATCCCGCGATCTTTCAGGGCCGATGTTTGGGCAGCCGTCTGTCGAAAGCAGCCCTCTGGTTCCACTCCAACTCAACAAGCGCCCCAAACCCACGTCAGACAGCAGCATACCAGAACCGATCGACAACTCAACAGCTAGCACCCAACCTTCTGCCTCCCCAAGCCCGGAGACTCCCGCCCCCGATCCTGAACCTTCAGCATCCCCAACTCCCGATCCCGAAGCGCAGATCTCTGAGTACCCCATTCCAGAAGCTAAAACTGAAACCCAGCCAGCACCCGAAGCAGCATCCGCACCTGTACCAGAAGTTCCGCCCCTGCCACCGGAATCCCGCAGATCCTCCCCTCCCGTACCCGCACCCGCCCCGTCTGCTGCCAATAGTTCTGAAACATTCCCACAGCAAGAATCCGCACCGACAGTGCCGTCACCGGCCCTAGGATCGATCGATCCGCCAATACCAAGCCAAAACGGCAGCAATTCCGATACTTCGATCGCACCTTACTCGCAGCCCCCCGTGCCAGAACCGACAGTGCCTTATCCTGAACCTGTGACAAATTAGTATTCTTTTTTTTGCTTAAAAGGGCGAACTAATCCTTTGTTTGAGGATTGACTAAATATCCATCGATTGTGGAGCGAATAACGCCATTCCGAACCACAGACAATTTCGCACAACCTGCGATCGACTCAGAAAATATCAATAGCCATTGCCGAAAATTATCGAATATTTTCTATCACCTAACTAATCAGAATGGAAACCCCAAAATTTATAAATATTTGATATTTTGTGGTAAATTATGTTAATATTGAGACCGGACGGCTGGGTTGTGCGAGGTCGCCCATTAGTTCTGCCAAACCTACTAAGCTTGAGAAAGGTTTCAGTAAGACCCAACCTGAAAATGCCGTGAGTTGCGGTGGTGGCGCCCTATGTGCGATCGCGATCGGTGCAAACAGTTGTTTTTTTCGGTGCAAGCCAGGGTGGTCGATCGATTCGGGCAAAGTTCCTTTCTTGGGGAACAAGCGCCATCGAGGATAAGCAAGTTATAATTTGTTGCGGAAGCGTACAGAGATTTTTTATGAGTAAACCCCCAGTTCATGCCTTTTTTGTAGGCAGAGCAGTTGCCGAAGCACTGTACGAGCAATTAGAAAGCGCAGCAACCAACGCTTTCTCCGAACTCGGCAAATTTGACGCCGAACAAAGAGAACGCCTGCGCCAGTTCACAGATCGAGTTGTAGAACGGGCTAATCGAGCTGCCGATGAGGCGATGCAGACCAGAACTGGTACTGGAACCACCAGCACTACTACTGACATTCAAGACATCCATCCCGCAGACTTGCAAGTAACGATCGACGAACTGCGCGCCGAAGTCGCTCTCGTGCGATCGGAATTGCAGCGCTACCGCAGCAGTTTGCCTTAACAAAGGGCGATTCCAGCGGACGATAGCTCCGAAGTGACGATCGCAACAACTACTGATTGTTACAAGAGCGCATTGCTTTGCGCTCCTGCGCTCCTTCTTACCAAGAAATTGGGTCTAAAGCCCCGTCCTTCTAGGACGGCTTTAATTTTTTAATTATTGCACTATTCCATTTCTATCTACCATCTTAGCCATAGATAAGCTATCATAGAGATATGCTAAACATGACCTACGAGTACAAACTAGAACCCACTTCATCCCAATCTCAGACCTTTGACCACTGGTTAGAAGTCTGTCGCAAGGTGTGGAATTATGCTCTTAGAGAGCGGAAAGACTGGTACAACTCAAGGTCATGTGGAATCAACGCCTGTAGCCTAAAATCCGAATACATTATTCCCGCTGATAGCCCTAGACCAAACTTTGCCGTGCAGTGCAAATCTTTGACCACCGCTAGACAAAGTAATTCAGAGCTAAAAACTGTCCACTCCCAAGTATTGCAGCAAGTTCTCAAGCAATTAGAGAAAGCCTTTACTTCTATGTGGGAATCAGGTTTTGGCTTTCCGAGGTTTAAGAAGAAAGGCAGAATGAGAAGTTTCCTGTTCCCTACTCCTAATAAAACTGTAGTAATCGGGAATAGGATTAACCTACCCAGTATTGGCTTAGTTAAGTTCAGAGATTCTAGACCTATCCCTGATGGTTTTGTAGTCAAGCAAATCAGAATAGTTAAAAGAGCCTCTGGATACTTTGCCATGTTAGCTTTAGCTCTAGATGTAAGTATCCCTACTACCATGCCTCATGGCTATGCCCTAGGAATCGATCTAGGTTTAGAGAAATTTCTCGCTACCTCCGATAATGAACTAGTTGCCAGACCTAAATTCTTTGTGGATGCTCAACGCAAGCTGAAATCGCTGCAAAAAGTAGTCAGTCGCAAAAGAATCGGGTCAAAAAACTGGCAAAAAGCTCAAAAAAAAGTAGCAAGATACCATCAACATATCAGTGACAGTAGGAAGGATTTCCATTTCAAAACCGCCCATCATCTCTGTAATCAAGCAGGAATGATATTTGCTGAAGATTTGAATGTCAAAGCAATGGCAAAAGGGATGCTCTGCAAGCACACTCTAGATGGGGGATTTGGACAATTTCTATCTATTCTGGAATATGTTTGTTTCAAGAAAGATGTATTTTTCTTAAAGGTAGATAAAAATGGTACATCTCAAACCTGCCCTCAGTGCCAGACTCATACAGGAAAGAAGCCTTTGAGCTTAAGAATTCATCAATGTCCTGAGTGTGGATATGAAGCAGATAGAGATGTAGCAGCAGCGCAGGTAGTAGTCCAGCGTGGGCTTGCAGCGGTAGGGCATACCGTCAAGATGCTTTCAGAGGGTAAAGCTACTAGGCTCCCTGTGATGAAAGAATCCCCGTCTCTTTAGAGCGGAGAGTGTCAACTGCAATCAAAGCAACAACATAAAATAAGCAATTTGGGAACCCAAGTGTCTGCTCTCCTTGATGACTCTGTTAATCGCCAGCGCTCCCCCAAGCGTACTAGCGACGCCGATGAGCCAAAAACTGCTGGTAAATCCTACAAAAGTAAAGCTTATCGCTGGAATCGCGAAAAATATTCCCGGCAGCGACGCTTCTTCGACATTTGGGCCTTTGTCTTGCTCTGGCTGGCTTCGCTGTGGTTCGACAGCAAAAACTGGAGCTACTGGGGAGGTGTAACTGAAGAAAAGAAAGTTGCCAGACGCCGCTTTCAAGCTATCTGGGTTCGAGAAACACTATTGGATTTAGGCCCGACTTTCATTAAAGTTGGACAATTATTTTCCACCCGCGCCGACTTGTTCCCCGCAGAGTTTGTCGAGGAACTTTCTAAGTTGCAAGATAAAGTGCCTGCTTTCAGCTACGAACAGTTAGAGGTAATTGTCGAGCAAGATTTGGGCAAGACTGTTGAGGAACTCTACCGCAGCTTCGATCCTGTGCCCCTGGCCGCTGCCAGTTTGGGTCAGGTACACAAAGCTCAACTGCACTCGGGCCCGGAAGTTGTAGTTAAAGTGCAACGCCCTGGACTGCGAAAGCTGTTTGAAATAGATTTGCAAATTCTCAAGGGAATTGCTCGCTATTTTCAAAACCATCCTAAGTGGGGCCGCGGCCGAGATTGGATGGGGATTTATGAGGAATGTTGTCGCATTCTGTGGCTGGAAATAGACTATCTCAATGAAGGCCGGAATGCTGATACTTTTCGCCGCAATTTTAGCAACTGCGACTGGGTGCGGGTGCCGCGAGTTTATTGGCGCTACGCGGCTCCGCGAGTGCTGACTTTGGAATACCTACCAGGGATTAAAATCAGCCATTACGAAGCTCTCGAAGCAGCCGGGATCGATCGCAAATTAATTGCTCAGTTAGGTGCGAAAGCTTATTTGCGACAGTTGCTCAACGATGGCTTTTTCCACGCAGATCCACACCCCGGCAATATCGCTGTTAGTGCTGACGGATCTCTGATTTTCTACGATTTCGGCATGATGGGTCAAATTCAGTCCAACGTCCGCGAAGGACTGATGGAGACTCTCTACGGCATTGCTTCCAAGGATGGACAGCGGATTATGGATTCTCTGATCAACTTGGGCGCTTTGGTTCCTACAGGCGATATGAGTCCGGTGCGCCGCAGCATCCAGTATATGCTCGATAACTTCATGGACAAGCCTTTTGAAGAGCAGTCCGTGAGCGCCATTACCGACGATCTTTACGATATAGCCTACGATCAACCTTTTCGCTTCCCAGCTACCTTTACTTTTGTAATGCGAGCTTTTTCGACGATTGAAGGTGTGGGCAGGGGTTTAGATCCCGAGTTTAACTTTATGGAGGTGGCACAACCTTTTGCCATGCAGCTTATGACTAATGGAAATGGGCCGGATGCAACGAGCAGCATTTTTAACGAACTAGGCCGTCAGGCGGCTCAGGTGAGTTCGACTGCTTTGGGTTTGCCCCGCCGGATTGAGGAGACTATTGATAAACTCGAACAGGGAGATTTGCGGATTCGAGTCCGTTCTTCCGAAGCTGAGCGATTGATGCGCCGCATGAGCAACGTTCAAATGGGCACTAATTATACTTTGATGATGAGTGCTTTTACTTTGTCGGCGACAATTTTGTTTGTCAGCAATCAAGTATGGCCCGCTGTCGCTGTGGCTTTGCTGGCTGCGGGTGCTGGGTTTGCTCTGTTGCGTTTGTTCAAACGGATCGATCGATTAGACAGAATGTCATAATGCGGCCAATTGACGATCGAGAATTTCTGACTTGCGATTTGTCGCCTGCAAAAACTTAACATTTAACGAGTTCGCCGGGAATTCCCCATCCTCTCGTAGTGTAGGAACAGCGTAGCGTCTTCCGCAACGAAGAAGGGTGGGGATGAAAGGCAGGTGGATGTAGCGCAGCGGAGTCCACAAACTACCGAGAAAGCAACGAACAGAAGATTTATTTACTACTTTTCTATTTTTGTAGTAAGATACTGGAATGATGAAAGCAGTCAAGGTCAGAATTTATCCATCCGACGAGCAGAAAAAAGCGCTGTCAAAAGCGTTTGGCTGTGCTCGTTGGTTTTGGAATAATTCACTGACCCAGACCAATCGGCTCTATAAAGAAACTGGGAAAGGCTTATCTCAGCAAGGAATGAATGACCGCCTACCAGGGCTAAAAAAAGAGTTTGAATGGTTGGCCCAAGCTTATAGCCAGGTGCTTCAATCGGTCTCATTGAACCTGTCGAGGGCTTTTATCAACTTCTTTGAAGGTCGGGCAAAATTCCCTAACTTCAAATCTAAGTTCGACAAGCAATCGATTCAGTATCCCCAAAACGTCAAGATTACCGATGAAGGCTTAAAACTGCCTAAGTTGGGTGTGATTCCCGCCAAAATTCACCGCGTTCTTGATGGTCAACTCAAAACCGTGACCGTCTCGATGACACCATCAGGCAAGTATTTTGCCTCATTGCTGTTTGATGACGGGGTGCCAGAACTGGCTAAATCCAGTGACGGGAAGGCGGTAGGGATTGATTTGGGTTTGACTCACTTTGCCATCACGTCAGATGGATCAAAGTTTGACAATCCAAGGGTGTTGAAAAAGCGGGCCAAGAACCTGAAGCGCAAGCAAAAAAAGCTATCGCGTAAAGTTAAAGGCTCAAATACGCGCCTGAAGGCGAAACGCATTGTGGCGAGAGTCCACGAGCGGATTGCTAACACCCGAAAAGACTTCCTGCATAAGCTCTCACGCAAAATGGTGAACGAGAACCAAGTCATCTGCGTTGAGAATTTGGCAGTGAAGAATATGGTGAAAAATCACAACCTAGCTAAAGCAATCAGTGATGCTAGCTGGAGTGAATTCACCCGAATGCTTGAATATAAAGCAAAAGAGGAGGGGAAGTGCTACGTCGAAGTAGACCGTTTTTTCCCATCCTCAAAGACTTGCTCAGTCTGTCTCAATCGAGTTGGTAATTTGCCGTTGAATGTGCGGTCATGGCAGTGTCAAAGCTGTGAAACAAAGCATGACCGGGATGTCAACGCAGCGGTCAATATTCGAGATGAAGGACTCCGTATTTTAGCGTTAGGAACTAGCGCTACTGCCAAGGGAGGGAAGGTAAGTCCAAAGTCTGGAAGGCGTAAGTCATCCGTTTCTAAGGCACTACCCGTCGAAGTTGGAAGCTCCGCCCTCAACGACCGAAGCGCTCAGGGCGCGTAGGAAGTAGGGCGGGGTAGTTCACTGTTAAGTTTTCGCAGGCTGACAACAAGTTTCTCAACTTGACAGCTATTACTTGCTAGGGACACTAAAACCCCGGTTGCTGCATAGATTTCTCCCCAGCCAAATGTCTTATTTTGAAGCTAGAAATCGTTTTTTTTGGGCAGGTGCTGCTGAATGCAGCTTGATTCACGAAACTTTTCAGACGGAATGAGCATCAGACGATCTACAATGTAAGGCTAATGAAGTGCAATTTTTCCAAGACTAGCGATCGGCAGAAATTTCCAGTACCGTTCGGAATTTTAAGTTTTGTAATCAAAAATTGCACCCGTTAAATCAAGCTTTTAAGTTCGATGAGTCCCATCAGCAATCTATGAAACGCTCTTTCGCAGGTAAGACAGACACAGGGCTAGTTCGTTCCGTAAATCAGGATTCGTACTACATAGACCCTGACGGGCGATTTTTCATAGTAGCCGACGGCATGGGAGGACACGCGGGAGGTCAAGAAGCCAGTCGGATTGCGACTCAGGCGATTCAATCTTATTTGCTCGAACATTGGGAAGGGCCTGAAGATTCTCCCCTGTTGTTGGAAAAGGCTTTGTTAATTGCCAATCAAGCAATTTTGACCGATCAGCTCGAACATCCCGAGCGTGCTGATATGGGTACTACGGCTGTGGTTCTGATCTTTAGGGATGAGGGCAGACCTTGGTGCGCTAATATCGGGGACTCTCGCTTGTATCGGCTGCACGGATCTCATTTGGATCAGATTACTGAAGACCAGACTTGGGTGGCTCAGGCTGTCAAAAGAAAGGCCCTGACTCCGGATCAGGCTCGCAGTCATCCTTGGCGTCACGTTTTGTCCCAGTGTTTGGGCCGCGATGATTTGCAGGAAATAGATATTCTGCCGGTGGACGTAAAGCCCGGGGATCGCTTGTTGCTGTGCAGCGACGGCTTGACTGAGGAACTTTCCGATCCTTTGATTGCTTCGCCTCTGAAGTCGATTCGCGCCTGCGAGGGCGCTGCAACTGCTTTGATTGAAGCCGCCAAGGATAAAGGGGGACGGGACAATATTACTGTGGTGATCGTGACGATCGACCTCAAATAATATCCTCGCGCCCTCGCACACCTAAAAATCTCCCAATCCCCCAATCAAAAAATCTAAAATCTAAAATCGAATGGTTCGCGTTATCGGTTTGATGAGTGGCACGTCGGTAGATGGCATTGATGCTGCTTTAGTGGATGTGGTCGGTTCCCAAGCAGACTTAAAAGTGCAGTTGGTGGCCGGCAAGACTTTCCCTTATCCTGCTACTTTGCGATCGCAAATTCTCTCAGTTTGCAGTGGTTCCGCGTTGTCCATGGCTGAGTTCGCTGAATTAGATGATGCGATCGCCCAAGAATTTGCCAAGGCAGCATTGACAATTCAAACAGAATATGATAAGGCAGAATTAATCGGCTCTCACGGTCAAACGGTCTACCACCGACCCCCAGGGAATACGGAAAAGAGCAGTTTTTCTGCTGCACCTAGCCCCGGCTCAGACATGGGTTACAGCTTGCAACTCGGGCGGGGCGCGCTCATCGCGCAATTGACAGGCATTACGACTGTGAGCAATTTTCGATCGGCAGACATTGCAGCAGGAGGTCAGGGAGCACCCTTAGTCCCAATAGTTGACGCCTGCCTGCTTGCCGAACCCAACCGCAATCTCTGCATCCAAAATCTCGGCGGAATTGGCAATTTTACTTATCTTCCTGCTACGAAAGATCGAGAATTGGCCCAGAAGTCTGCGGTTTCTCCTCTGGGCGAGGGTATCTTGGGTTGGGATACCGGGCCGGCAAATTCGCTGTTAGACTTGGCAGTGCAGCACTTCTGTGACGGAACAAAAACTTGTGATGAAGGTGGAGCTTGGGCGGCAAGCGGCACTCCCTGTCAAGCTTTAGTAGAGAATTGGCTACAGCAAGATTTTTTCATCCAAGCACCGCCCAAATCTACAGGGCGAGAGTTATTTGGTGTAGACTATTTTAACCGTTGTTTGGTCGAGGCTCAAGGTTACAACCTCAGTCCTGCTGATGTGCTGGCTACTTTGACGGAACTGACAGTTGCTTCGATCGTTCACAGTTACCAAACTTTTTTGCCGCAGATGCCCGATCGAGTTTTATTGTGCGGGGGCGGCAGCCACAATCTCTACTTAAAACGCCGATTGCAAGCACAATTGCATCCAGTGCAAGTGTTGACTACTTCTGAGGCAGGCTTGAGTGTAGATTTTAAAGAGGCGATCGCTTTCGCGGTTTTAGCCGTCTGGCGGGTTCGGGGTATTCCCGGCAATCTGCCTCAAGTTACTGGTGCTTGCGCGCCGGTTCTGTTAGGAGAAATTAACTCTTGTTGGCACAGTTGGGCATGATAGCATAGAGTCTGAGGGACAACGGCTGTGCGTTGTTGCACCAGCATTGTAGCCAGCAGGAAAAGCATAGGAACAGCACTGTGGCTCACACGTTTTTAATGGAATCTGGCCAATGGACGCTCGAAGGAAGTTGGATTGAGCGCAATGGCGTGCCAATTACGGTAAAAGGCAAAACTTTAGTGAGCTGGAACCGAACAGATTGGTTCAGTATGGTGACGAAGCTCGTGTTTCCAGGAGGCGATCGCGAAGAGATTATTTTGCAGTACCGAGGACACCTCAACAACGATGAGCGGCAGTATACTTTTGTACTCCAACACAGCGAACTCGGCCGAGTCGAGGGCGAAGGTTGGATTGCTCCCCAGTCGATCGTCCAACGTTACTGGGTACTCGGAGATGAACGCCAGCGGCGGACGGGTTTTGATACCCTCCACCGCGTTGATGAAAATCGCTACTACCAATCTAGTGGCATCATGTCTGGTCATTACTTGACGAGTACGATGGAGGCAACTCTGGAACGTCAGTCGGATTGACACTCTCAGCGCTAAAGCGACTGAGATTCTTAAGACATTGCGGTCTTAATATCCTGATTGCTCAGGTTCCCAAACTCACCACGTTTGCTCTGCGAGCGTGGTAATATTTTTTGGGCGTTTAGGTGTTGAATACCAGGTTTCGCGGAGTCCCCGCGTACCATTCTCAAGGCTCGGTCTCTAATCGTTTTTGCAGCACCAATATCGGCGTGTTCGTGATATCCACATTCCACACAGATGAATTTCTCTCCATTCCTGTTGGATTTATCGATGTGTCCACAATTTCTGCATTCAGTGCTAGAGTGTTTGGGATTAACTTTAATTACGATTTTTCCTTGCTTCACAGCTAGATACTCAATCTTTAATCCCAAATCGCCCCAGCCCGCATCAGAGATAGCACGATTCAATCCCTTTTTCCTGGATTGCCCGTTCTTCAGAAACCTCCCAGTTTTCTCATCACTTTTTACCTTGCATCGGCGCATCATCCCAGGGATATTCAAATCTTCTATGGCAATTACATCAACGCTTCTAGATACAATCTTATTCGCAGTTTTCCATTGATGCGCTTGGCGTTTATTGCCAATCTTTTGATGGAATCTGCTAACTCTGATAGCTGCTTTTTTGCGGTTTTTACTGCCTTTTGTTTTGCGGTTAACCCGTCTCTGTCTAATTTTTAGAGTACGTTTAGCTTTTTTATTGGTCGAAAACCTAGGGTTCTCAATTTGGTAGCCATCAGAAAGATGAACCAGTTTAGTGAGTCCTAAGTCGCAACCGATTACTTTGGGATTGTTACCGAGAGCTTTGGGGCTGTATTCAGGTACAGACTTATCTTCTATTCTCACGGAAACATACCAATCATTCTGTCGTTTTCTAACTGTGCAAGCCTTGATGGTAAAACCATTTGGGATTGAGCGAGAGTTGTAAAACCGCATCCAACCCAGTTTAGGTAGGTAAATTTTATTACCCTTAATTTTTACTCCCATTACGAAAGTAAAAGATGTGAAGTTGCTGCGGTTTTTAAATTTAGGAAATCCCCTACCCTCAAAGAAGTTTTTGTAGGCAATATCTAAGCGTTTAACATTCTGTTGTAAAACTGTTGAATCTATGGCGTTGTACCAAGGTCTAGCCATTTTTAACTCAGGTAATGCTGTAATCTGAATGTCACCAGCATTTCGACGCGGATTTCTAGTTTTACCTTCAAAGTCTGACTTAGAATCTTTCCAAGGATTTCCGGTTGCGCCATTTTTACTTACGAAGCAGGTCAATGGTGAAGCTTCGACTTTCGTTCTAATGTCACTGTAATTGCCTTGGATAAACTGCTGATTGTACTGACATATTCTGTCATTTAAGCACCAATTATACTGGCTTCGCAGCATATCTATCCAAGCCGACATTTTTGATGACTGTGTTTGATTGGGTCGCAACTTATAAACATAATTTGTTAGCAATCTGGTTCACCTCCTTAGCTTGTATTTTAACGTCTTTTTTTGGTTTTAAATATTAAGATTCAAGAAAAATTTACGGCGGTTGAAACCGCCCGTGCTGCTTGCATCTCAGGTCTAAAGACTCAGAGTTTTCCGCTTGCCGAATGTTTTTTACAACTCTTTTTAGAGTTACAAGTGGCACGATCCAGAACTTGAGTAGAAAATTAAAGGTTTTGCTTGTCGGAGATCGCCTTTTGATGTTCGACTTGCTCAATTCTTGCTCAAAGCCATCCGCTGCAACTTGAGAGGGCTAGCGCCGTGCAAATCTAACTTTATTGCAGATTAAAAGCTTTAGTTGAAGTGTTAAGCTCGCGATCTAGCGGTTCTCAGAAAGATGAGGTATATCAAATTATGCTGCGATAATCAGGGAGAGTGCACACACGAAGACCATATTTACCGGAGAGAAACCTCAGAAAGCTTGTAATACATATCGCTTACCAATTGCCAGACATACCTCATATTTTTGAGAAAAGCTATATCAAACAATTTGCATTTCTGGAAATTAGATTTATTAATTTATTCTACCCAATTTCAGAATTTATGGGTTTAATTTATTGTATAAGAAATATAGATATTGTCGAAAAATTTATAATGTTTAAGAGGCGGAGCGATAAATTCTTGTTGCTTTGTGCTGCGATCGTCGATCGGACTATTACGGAGAATCGATCCCAACTTTTAGTAGAATCAAAAGACAATAAAGTGGGAGTTTGTCTAGACCCGAGGATGAGTTCTCGATAGGTCGCTAAAAATTGTTTCTACCAAATGCCTCTAACCTGATAAATTCATCCGTATATCAGTGTCGGGTTCTGAGGATATTCTTGCCTTGTATCTTCGAGTGACGCCCCATCACCCCCAACTCCTTTCCGCCTGAGGGAAGAGAGTAAGAGACGGAGGTCGCCGACTGCGACTCTAGGCTACTCAACGCCTGGATTGGGCTCTAGACCCCAATGGTGTTTGAGAAAATGGCGGTACATGGTTTCGCGCAACATCATTTGCTCGTAAAGCTTGACCAAAAACTCCTGAGCTTGCTCGCGGCTCATGCCACTTACCTGTGTTTTGAAGGAACACAGGCTAAATTGCTGCTCCAAAGACAATTCTGCTGGTTGGCTCATGACTTTGACTCCTGTAGTAAGTAAAAGTGACTTGACAGTGAAACCTGGATTAACCAGATTTGTAAGTTGTTTCTGTAAGTTGCTTCAGCGATCGGCTCTTGGTTTCAGGATGTCCCGCAAGCCTATCTCGCTTTAGTATATTACAAAAGGTAACAATAATTTGACAAAATTACCATCCTCCCCAAGAAATAACTCGATCTTAGAGATGGCAGGATGTCCGCAAAAGTTCCTTCCGCAGACTTATACCACTCTATCTACTTGTCAAAAGAAAAAAGGCTCAGTATGAACCAAAATAATTGCAGCGATTTATACCAACTCGTGCGGAAATTCTCTCTGAGTAAGGGGGAGAGCGGGTGAGGGGAGATCGGGAGAGTGGGAGAATTTATATTTCTCTCTTCTCCCTTACCTTCTTCCTTGTATCGGTTATCAAATCATTTGCTGGCTTCGGAGTTCAACCCTCAACATCCATTCGTTAAATCGGCTACACCTGTTAAATCCCGCACACTGCTTCCGAACTTAGAAGCGTTCCTGCTAATTGGAGGGAGGGACATTCGGCTGTGGAGTAGCAGCTCCGGGCCTGGAATTGGGGGCAATGGGTGCGGGCGAAACGGGAGGAATTCCTAGATTTCCCCCAGAGTTGCTCGGCTGCTGTCCCGGTGCTGGAAGAGGAGATTGAAACTGATTGGGATTGAACTGCTGCTGCCCCGGAGCCGGGAGAGGAGATTGAAACCGATTTGGATTGAGCTGCTGTTGCCCAGGATCTACGGGAGACGGCAGAGGTTGAGGGTAATTGCCCGAAGGTGCCGCAGGAATCCCCGAATTGGGAAGCGACGGATTATTCGGCTGGGCAGAGGGAGCTGAACTAGGAAGAGTTGCTAGAGCTACTCTATCGCCCCCTACCTCTCGCAATTTGTCTAAAACCTCCACAACTTTGGCGTATTTAGCATTTTGAGGAGCGTACAACACCGTCAAGCCGGCAGGATTTGTGCTGTGGAAACTCTTTAAAACTCGATCGAGCTGCTGGTAATTAACAGGCAATTGGTCGATATAAGTTTGCCCGAAATCGTCAATGCTGACAATCAGCATCTCTCGCATCTGCGTTTGTCCAGTCTTCGCCTTCGGCAAATCGACATTAATCGCTTGCTGGCGAGTCAGTTGCAAAGCCGCCACCAAAAAAAACGTCAGAATGCAAAAGATCACGTCAATTAAAGGCACCAGTTCAATCCGAGCCTCTTCAGCAGGAGTATCTAAGTGAATCTTCATCAGTTGTTCTTTGTTCTAATTATTAGAAGGTGAATCTTCAGCCGGATCGGAACCTTTCAATTTCGGCTCCCTGAGACGTTCTCCCGATGATTCTTGAGAATTGAGAGAACGCCTGTTCAAACCATCGGAACCAAAGGAAGAATTGTTGTGCTCTGTACCGGGCGATCGACCTTTAGCATTAGCAGTCGGCCAATATTGTCTGTAGAGCAATTCCATTTCATTTCCAGCTTTGCGAAATATTTTGGCTTGGTTGAACAAAAAAGCTTGAAATATCCGATAAAACGCCAAGGTAAAAATTGCTACTACCATCCCACTCGCAGTCGTGATCAGCGCCTCGCTAATCCCCAAAGTCACGCCAGTGGTTGCCGCCGTACCGATGTCGCCCAGACGGATGGAACTGAGGGAGTTAATCAAGCCCAAAACTGTTCCCAGCAAGCCCAGCAAAGGGGCGAGAGCGATCGTCGCTTCTAAAATTTTGTCCCCGCGGCGCATCGAAGCCAACTCTTCATCGGCGGCTGCTTCGAGGGCGAGTCGAAATAAATCTGGTTCGGGATTGTACAGGCGCAGGGGTGCAGAAAGAAATCGCCCGATCGGCTGTCGGTTGGCCTGTCTGGCAATCTCGCTAGCCGCCCCCCAATCGCTGCGCGCCGCGTCGAGAATCCGGTTAACAATCTGCTTCTCTTTGCTCAAGAGACTCGCCCAGAACCACAAACGCTCGATAATTGTGCTTACAGAGAGAATCGATAACACTAACAGGGGCCACATCGCTGGGCCGCCTTTTTGAAACAGTTCTTGAATATTCACAATATTTTTGCTCCTGCATTACCCGCTAACTTTTGCTTCTGTTCTACTTTTTTTTACAAATCTAAGGCCATTTAATTTTAGCGATTAATGTACTCAGGACTTACGCACTCGCCACTAAAGAAACCGGGTCTTGCAGTCCGAGGCCTCGGGCTGCAAAGAAGTATCTTACTCCATCAAATCCGGTTCCTGGGTAAGTCTTGGTAATATTTTCAGACTCGGGGCGGGCGATCGGCGGTGGCGACTTGCTCAGAATTCTTCTAAGTCTTCTTGACACATATCTTGCAGCGACTGGTGTTGCAGGCGGCGGGAAGAGCGACGATATTTTTTAGTTTGCAGTTTCGGTTCATACTGCTGTGTACCGTCGGACTTGGTTTGCTGCTTCAAGCTGGATTCGGCGCTGCTGGAGTTTTGCAGAGTTTGCTGGCGGACGATCGCCTCTTCCATAAAATTCAAATAATACTGGTAGCGCTCCCAATCGCCCCGCACCACACAGTTAGGCTCATCGCGGTGCGAACAGTCGCTAAACTGGCAGCTACCCAAAGCCAGCCTCTGACGAGCTTCTGGGAAATATTGAGCTAACTCGGACGGATCGGATTCGAGAGCCGGCTGATTAAAGCCCGGAGTATCAGCCAAAAGCCCGCCGTCGGGGAGTTCAAATAGTTCGACGTGGCGAGTCGTGTGGCGCCCGCGGCCGAGTTTGCCCGAAACAGCGTTGACTCGCAGGTTGAGGGCGGGAACCAGTTGGTTGATCAAGCTGGACTTGCCGACGCCAGAAGGCCCACAAATTATCGTTATTTTGTCTTGGGTGTGGCTGTGGAGAAAGTTCGGCAAGGGATTTTGTACGGAATTTAACGGAGCTAACGGATGAGCCGAATTTGCTAGTAGGGGGTTCTCCTCAGAAGGCAACAGAGAACCATCTATTTTGTCCGATAAATGCTGGGAAGTTACTTTTTCGACATAAACTTTATTTTGAAAATTTGTGGCAACTTCCTGCACTCCTAAACCGCTGCGAACGCTAATAAACATTGGTTCGTAGCCCCAACGTGAAAGCCGATCGCGCCACTGTTCCAACTCCTCGGCCCTTACCAAATCGCATTTGTTCAGGCACAAACTCACCTCTAAACCTGTAGATTCTGCCTTGACTAAAAACCGAGTTAATGAGGCGGGGTCTAAATCGGGTTCGGCTAGGGCAAAAACCAGGAGAATGCGATCGGCATTAGCGACAGGCGGGCGGTTGAGTTCTGTGCGGCGGGGGAAGACTTCTGAAATTGCACCCCGGCGGTCAGTCCAGTCTGGTTCGTCTACCACCACGCGATCGCCCACCATCACCTGTTGACCAATTTTTTTGAGTCGAGTGCGACGAGTGCACAGGAGAGTGGGAGCATCCGCCAGGGCTATATTCTCGTGAATCCCGGCTGCTTGATCTAGCCTGACTCGGTAGAAGTTAGCCTGAACTGCCACTACTGTACCGACGAGGGAGGACAAATTCAGGCTCATCCTGCTTCCTGGAGTTCTGGGCGCTGCACTTTCATGGCAAAAAAGCCGGACTCCGACTCATCCGCAACAAATTGCGTTTCGAGAATTTGATAGCCTTCCATTTTCAGACTATCAGGCACTTGTTCGATCGGCTCCCCCGCATCCAGCCACACTTCCAAAACAGCACCCGGTGGCATTTGTTCCAGTCGCAATTTAGTGCGGACAAAATTCAGAGGACACGGAGTCCCCCGCAGGTCGATTTTGGCATCGGGAGATTTGGGATTTTCAATTTTGGATGTTGAATTCATAGTCTGCCTTTTCTTTTCAAATTTCCCATTTCAAATCCTAAAAGCCTTATTTTATCGTGAACCAATTGCCCAACAATTATTCTACAACCGATTTTTGAGACCAATTGGTCTCATTTTTGGGAGGACTATTCCCACAAATTGCCCAACAATTATTCTACGACCGATTTTTGAGACCAATTGGTCTCATTTTTGGGAGGACTATTCCCACAAATTGCCGAACAATTATTCTACAACCGATTTTTGAGACCCATGGGTCTCATTTTTCGAGGACTATTCCCACAAATTGCCCAACAATTATTCTACGACCGATTCTTGAGACCCATGGGTCTCATTTTGTGAAGGACTATTCCCACAAATTGCCCAACAATTATTCTACCTGTACAAAATGAGCGCAATTGCGCTCACTTTTTTGACAGAGAATTAAACAAAATGCCAACAATTATTCTACCTGTACAAAATGAGCGCAATTGCGCTCACTTTTTTGACAGAGAATTAAACAAAATGCCAACAATTATTCTACCTGTACAAAATGAGCGCAATTGCGCTCATTTTTTGGAGAGATAATTTTTAAAATTGCCACGGAATCATCAAACAGGAAAATTTGACACCCATGGGTGTCAAAAAATTGCTTATTTCTGAAACAAATTGCCCAAAAATCCTTCCAAGCCACCTTTACCAGTACGATCGCCCTTCAGCTTAGCAAGCTGCATCAGCAACTCCCGTTCCTCAGCAGTCACCTTAGTCGGAATATCAATAGACACCGCAATCAAATGGTCGCCGCGACTGACTGGATTGCCCAACTTAGGCACTCCTTTTTTCTCCAGAGTCAGAACCGTATCAGGCTGAGTCCCAGTAGGAATCAACAATTCCGTCGGCCCATCTACAGTTTCCACTTCCAACCGGCAGCCCAAAATTGCTTGCAAGTAACTAATCTTCACTTCCGAATTAACATTAATGCCGTCCCGCTTAAATAGCGGGTCTTCATTCACAGCCAAAAACACGTAAAGATCTCCTGGTGGGCCGCCCAACTTGCCAGCATCTCCTTCATTGGAAACGCGCAAGCGAGTACCGTTGTCTACCCCGGCCGGAATAGTGATTTTCAGCTTTTTCATCACTTCTTTCTGACCGCGGCCGCCACAAGTTTCGCACTTGTCCTCAATAACTTGCCCGGTGCCGTTGCAGGTGGGGCAAACAGAAACTTGAGTAAAGCTGCCGAAAGGCGTGCGGGTAGCGCGTCGGACTTGACCGCTGCCGGTACAAGTCGAACAGGTTTGAGGTCTGGTTCCCGGCTTGGCGCCAGTTCCGGTGCAAGTTTCGCAGGTTTCTAGGTGCTTGATGCGGAGTTCTTTTTCCCCACCAAAAACTGCTTCGCGGAAATCCAGGCGCAAATCCAGTCGCAAATCGTCTCCGCGCACGGGGCCGCTGCGTCTGCGACCTTGCTGTTGGGCGCCCGCCCCTCCTTGAAAACCCTGAAAGAAGCTTTCAAAAATATCGGCAAAGCTGTCGCCAAAGTCTTGGAAACCAGGCCCCGCCGCCGCACCGCTTACGCCTGCTTCGCCGAAACGGTCAAAACGGGCGCGGGTTTCGGGTTCTGAGAGTACCTCGTAGGCACGGTTAATTTCTTTAAACCGCTCCTCAGCACCAGATTCTTTGTTGACATCTGGATGGTATTTGCGAGCTAGGCGGCGGTAAGCACGCTTAATTTCTTCTTTGTCTGCGCTACGAGAAACGCCTAATATTTCATAGTAATCACCGGCCATAAAGCTGCTTGCCTGGAGGTAAATAACAAAAAGTGTACGAAAAAGAAACGGGCGACCTTTCCTGAAATTACCAATTAAAAATTAACAATAAGAATTTTTAATTTTTAATTTTTAGCTTTTCAGTTCTAAAGGAAAGGATTCATCTCATCAACTTCCGGTTCGGGAACCTTCGGTTTGAGTTCTGGGGGTGGTTCCGGCTGTCGCTTGGACTGTCGTTCCGGTTTGGGTTTCGGTGGTGGTTCCGGCTGTCGCTTGGACTGTCGTTCCGGTTTGGGTTCCGGTTGTGGTTCCGGTTGTGGTTCCGGTTGTGGCGCCACCAGCAGCTCTTCTGCCAGGAAAAGGCTGTCGTCGGTAGCTGCAACCTCTTCTAGTTCTGACATCATCTCGCTTTCAACCTCTGGCGAGGAGTGGGCTACCCCGCTGCGGGCTTGCTCGTAGACTGCTGTCCCGAGGGAGTATAGCAGTTGCTTGAAAGCTTCGATTTGCTCGGTGAGTTCCTCAACAGTGATGTCGGGGTTAGCCATCGCGGCCTTCAAAGCTGTTGCTGCTGATTCGGCTGCGACTTTGAGGTCGTCGCTCAGCAATTGCGCGTTGGTTTTCAAAGTGACACCACAATTATAGACCAGGGTGTCGGCTTGATTTTTGAGTTCTACTACTTGAGCGCGCTTGATGTCCTCGTCGGCGTAAAGTTCGGCTTCTTGCCGCATCCGCTCGACTTCCGTTTCGCTCAAGCCTCCTGTATTAGAAATTTGGATGCTTTGTTCTTTGCCGGTTCCCTTGTCTTCTGCGGCAACTTTGAGAATGCCATTGGCATCGATTTCAAAGGTAACTTCGATTTGAGGTACGCCGCGGGGGGCTGCGGGAATGCCTTTGAGGAGGAATTTGCCGAGACTTTTGTTGTCTTTTACCAATGCGCGCTCGCCTTGGAGCACGTGAATTTCTACGGAGGTTTGTCCGTCAGCAGCCGTGCTGTACATTTGCGATCGACTGGTGGGGATGGTTGTATTGCGATCGATTACTTTGGTAAACACACCGCCCAAGGTTTCGAGTCCCAGGGAAAGTGGCGTCACGTCTAGCAACAGCAAATCTTTGACTTCACCGCCCAACACCCCGGCTTGAATTGCCGCGCCTACGGCTACAGCTTCGTCGGGATTCACCGATTTATCGGGAGACGCGCCCCCAAAATACTTACTAATTGCCTCTTGAACTGCCGGAATTCGGGTTGAGCCTCCGACTAAAATAATCCTGTCTATATTTTTCGGGGTAAGACTTGCGTCTTTGAGGGCTTGAGTCACCGGATCGATCGTCGCCTGCACCAAATGAGCCACCAGTTTTTCAAACTGAGCCTTCGAGAGATCCATTTCCAAATGCTTGGGCCCTTTAGCATCAGAGGAGATGAACGGCAAATTAATGGATGTGGATTGCGAGAGAGAGAGTTCAATTTTCGCCTTTTCCGCAGCTTCTCGGAGGCGCTGCAAAGCCATTTTGTCTGTTGAGAGGTCGCTACCTTCTTGAGTTCGGAAAGCTTCTACCAGCCACTGAACTATGCAGTCATCAAAGTCATCTCCTCCGAGATGGTTGTTACCTGCGGTGGCGTTGACTTCAAAAATTCCGTCTCCCAATTGCAGGATCGAAACGTCGAAAGTACCGCCGCCGAGGTCAAAGACCAAGATTTTCTGTTCGATATTTTGCTTGTCGAGCCCGTAGGAAAGGGCGGCCGCCGTCGGTTCGTTGACTATCCGCAGGACTTCTAAACCTGCGATCGTACCGGCGTCTTTAGTAGCTTGGCGCTGGGCGTCTGTAAAGTATGCCGGCACAGTAATCACGGCTTGGGTAACAGTTTGTCCCAAATAAGCTTCAGCATCTTGCTTGAGCTTTTGGAGTACCATTGCCGAGATTTCTTGGGGGGTGTGAACTTTGTTCCGAATTTGGACGTTAACAGTGTCGTCTTTGCCTTTGATGCAGGTATAGGGAGTGCGGGATCGTTCTTCTTCCGTGTCGTCCCACCTGCGCCCGATAAATCGTTTGATGCTGTAAACAGTATTTACAGCATTAGTTACAGCTTGCCGCTTGGCTAGTTGACCGACTAAGCGATCGCCCGCCTTGCCAAATCCTACGATGCTCGGAGTTGTGCGGCCGCCCTCAGAATTGGCGATCACGACTGGTTTACCGCCCTCCAATACAGCTACGCAACTGTTGGTCGTGCCGAGGTCAATTCCAATAATTTTTCCCATAGCGCCTCATAAAACTTTGTGGGATGTTTGGAAACTTCCAACTACAAGTTGGGGTATAAAAAACGACTAAGCTTGTTTTAACAAGCATCACCTGACTCGATTTGTAGGAAACAAACTTGATATTTTAATGCAAGATCGCAGACTCGTTAAAAAATTGTTCAGAATTTGTTGAGAAAGCGCTGACCTGCTTTTAGTCCTGAATTAAGAAGTTGGTGAGTCTGCCACCTTCGTACCCCCGAATTCTCTTCGGGGGTCAGTGACTTCGAGGAATGCAGTAGCTTCTGTCCCGATTAACTTTCCGAACTATCGGGATTTTCATCTGAGGCTACCACAGATATCCCAGGCGCCGCAACTTTCACTTTGGCGTGGCGCAAGACACGATCGCCCAGAATGTAGCCGCGTTCTAGTTCTTGGATGATTGTTCCTTCCTCGTGTTCGTCTGTGGGCTCGCTGAGGAGAGCTTCATGGAGGTTGGGGTCAAACTGTTCACCTTCAGGGCGCATCGGAGAAACCCCAATTTGCTTGAGACCATCTACCATTTGCTTGTAAACGCTTTGGTAGCTTTTGTGAATGTTCATTTCGCCGTCGTTTTGCGGCTTAATGTGCGATCGAGCGCGCTCGAAATTGTCGATTACCGGCAACAGCGGCTTGATCGTGAGACACCTTGCCTGTAAATCTAACTCTTCTTTTTCCTTTTGGGTGCGCCTGCGGAAGTTTTCAAAATCTGCTGCTAGGCGGAGATTTTGATTTTTTAGGTCTTCTAGTTGAGCCGATGTGGCTTGCAACTGAGTTTTTAAAGCCTCTTTTTCATCTCTTACGGAGGCGAGTTCCCTCTTCCATGATTCAGCCGCGTCTGCTGTCGGGCTGTTGGTGGAATTGCCGGTGACAGGATCCCCGGATGCGTTTGCTCCCTTGCGATCGCCCTCGGCGCTTTGATAAGCTTGAGCAAGTTCAAGCTCCCAATCGGCTGCTTCGTTCGAGTTTGCTGGTGCCGACGGAGTTTCGCTTGCCATTGGTGAACCCTCTGGGGTTTCCCCAGTTGAGTTAGGATCTAGATCTTGCTGTTTTTCCTCGTCAATCATAATAGCTGCGCGACAGAACCCTATCAATTCTAGCAGATACACTTAACATGGTATATGTATAGAACTATAATTTACTGTGTCTGGCACTATCAGATTCATAAAAAGAATACGGGATGCGGGAAACGAGCGAGACTTTAGTCCTTCCTAGGGAAGCGGCACGAGGGACTTTAGTCCCCGTCTTCTTTCTTTCTTTCTTTCTTTCTTTCTTTCTTTCTTTCTTTCTTTTTAAATATTTTGTTGATTGACCTTGAGATATCTAGTATGATAACTGAAAGTAGACAAGTCAACCAATATTCAGGAAAATAGAGGTGACTAAAACCCAAAAAACAATGGGAGTTCAGCAAGTATTACTGTCTCCAACCAAAGAAGTTAAAGCATTGTTGGAGTATCTCTGCCAACAATCAGGTAAACTGTACAACAGTGGTGTTTATTTGGCTCGTCAAACTTTTTTTAAGACCGGAAAACTGTTGACGGGAAAATTCGACTTATCTTTTGAATCGTCAGTTGCAAAATCAATGGTTGCTAAGTCGTTGCCATCAACACCAATGCAGCAAACATTGATGTCAGTCACAGAAGCTTTCAAATCTTTTAAAGAAGTAAGAGATTTGTACATCAAAGGTCAATTGCATTTCAAGCCCAAGCCACCGGGATACCTGACAGGTTCTAAATTGTTCAAAGTGGCTTATCCAAATTCGGGAGGGTTAAGACCGAAACTTGTTGGCAATCAGTTAAGATTTGCCTTGGGTTTAACAGTAAGCCGATGGTTTGGAGTTTCTGAATTCTTTTTACCTATGCCATCGAATTTGGATTTTTCCAAAGTGAAAGAGTTTACGATTCTCCCTAACAATGGTGCTTTTTATCTGGAAATATCCTACGAGGTTGAAAAACAACAACATAATCTGGACATTTGTCAAGCATTATCAATTGACTTGGGAACTGCTGATAATTTAGCAGCTTGTGTCGATACATTAGGAAATTCTTTTTTGATTGATTCTCGTGCAATGAAAGCGATGAATCAATTGTGGAACAAGAAAGTAGCAACTAGACAAGAAGGAAAGCCAGAAGGTTATTGGGATAATTGGTTAGACCGTGTTACCCGAAAACGCAATCACCAAATGCGTGATGGTATCAACAAGGCTGCCAAGTTGATTGCTAACCATTGCCTGAAATCTGGAATTGGTACACTGATAGTTGGGTGGAATGAAGGTTTTAAGTCTCACACTAATCTCGGCAAAGTGAACAATCAAAAATTTGTTCAAATGCCTTTAGGTAAACTCAAAAATAGGTTAAAAGAACTGTGCGATTTGCACGGTATCAGGTTTGTCGAAACAGAAGAAGCATATACATCGAAAGCTAGTTTTTTAGATGGTGACTCCCTACCCAAATATGGTGAAAAGCCATCTGGGTGGAAAGCATCTGGAAAACGGATTAAACGTGGCTTGTATCGGTCAGCTAATGCTTCGATTGTGAATGCAGACTTAAATGGTGCTGCCAATATTCTCAGAAAAGTAGCCAGTAAGTTAGGTGTAAGCTTAAACCAACTGGGTAGACGGTCTTTGACGACCGTAGCGAGAGTTAGACTTTGGGTATTACCTAAATCTACTTTGTCCGCAGAATCTCAGTGGCTTCAGCTCTGAGAGTGTCAACCACAAGCAAAAGATACGGGGGTTAAAACCCCGCGTTGGTTTTCCTCTCAGCACTCTCTGTGACTGAGTTTCCCACAATCATGAGTGTTTTTTATGACTAACACATCCCAGGGGTCTTCTCGCACATCGATAGTTGCTATCAGCGTTTTGCCTCCGGCTCTCAACAAGATGATTCAGTCGGGTTACGTCAACGGCGACCAAGTGAAACAAGCTCAACTTGAAAGCCGGAAGTCGGGTAAGCGGTTGACGGAGGTATTAGAAGCACTTACCGGGCAGCCGTTGCCTCCTGAATTGCTGCGGCTTTACAAGAAGCAGCAGATGTTTGAACGGAAGATTGTCTACGGGGTTGAAGCGTATGACCCGGAGATGAGCGAAATGTCGAACGAGCAACTCGGAATTATGCTCGATGGGTTGAAAATTTCGATCGACATTTGTCACCAAGGTCGCTTTTTACCAGTAGCGAAGACTGAAACCGAGCCTCAGGCTGTTTTAGTGGCAATGGTAGATCCCGACAACCTCAACGCCATAGAAGATTTGCGGCGGATTTTACAGCCTCACGGATTGGCTTTGCAGCGACGGGTGATTACGCCAGACGACTACCAGGACATCACTTCGTCCTATCAAGACGACCAAGTTAAGGTAGCCGCCAAAATAGCAGAAGCCGAAAAGCAGAGAAAACTGGAGTTAGGCGAAGGAGATTTTGGCGAACTCTCATTAGAAGAGGAGAGTTCTGACCAAGAAGACTTAGCCAACACCATAGACGATGCTGAGGCGGCTCCGGTAATTAAGGCTGTCAACATCATTTTGGCTAAAGCTTTGTCGGAAAAGGTGTCTGACATCCACGTAGAACCTCAAGAAGAGTTTATGCGGATACGGATGCGGAAAGATGGGGTGCTGCAAGAGTATTTCCGGTTTCCGAAACAGGTTGTGCAATCGATTACGGCTCGTTTCAAGATTATTGCCAACTTGGACATTGCCGAACGCCGACAAGCTCAAGATGGTCGTATTCGCCGGGTGTTTGAGGGACGCACGGTAGATTTCCGGGTGAATAGCTTGCCTTCCCGGTACGGCGAAAAAATCGTGCTGCGGATTTTGGACAGTTCCAGCACTCAGTTGGGTTTGGGTTTGTTGATCTCGGATCAAGAAACTCTGGCTTTGGTGCGAGAGACTGCTAGCCGTCCGTTCGGACTGATTTTGGTGACGGGGCCGACGGGTTCGGGTAAGTCAACTTCTCTGTACTCGATTCTGGCGGAACGCAACGATCCGGGGGTTAATATCAGTACGGCGGAAGACCCGATCGAATATGCTTTGCCGGGAATTACCCAATGTCAAGTCATTCGGGAAAAAGACTTGACTTTTTCCAACCTGCTGCGGGCGTTTTTGCGGCAAGACCCTGACGTGATTCTGGTGGGGGAAACGCGGGACAGAGAAACGGCGAAAACTGCTCTGGAAGCTGCTTTGACGGGACACTTAGTGCTGACCACACTGCACACTAACGACGCGGCAGGGGCGATCGCGCGTTTGGACGAAATGGGCGTAGAACCGTTCATGGTTTCAGCCGCTCTGTTGGGCGTGTTGGCTCAGCGTCTGATGCGGCGCGTTTGCGACAAATGCTGCATTCCTTACCAGCCTACTGCGGCCGAACTCGGTCGCTACGGTCTGTCGGCTTCTCAAGAAATCGATCTGACTGTTAACAAAGCCAACACCATACCGGTAGAGGAAAGGAAAGGACTCGCAGAACGCGATCAACTTTGTCGGAAGTGCAGCGGCCTAGGCTACAAAGGACGGGTAGGCGTTTACGAGTTCCTGAAAAATACTGAGCGGCTGCAAACTCTGATCACTCAAGGGGCTCCCACAGAGCAACTTAAGGAAGCAGCGGTAGAAGAAGGGATGAAAACGTTGTTGGCTTACAGCTTGCAGTTGGTGCGGGAAGGCGCGACTACCTTTGAAGAAGTCGAGCGGGTGACCTTTACTGACTCCGGGTTGGAGGCAGAACTGAAAGCCAAACGCAAGCAGGGACTTACCTGCAAAACTTGTCGGGCGGAATTGAAGCCGGAGATGCTGGATTGTCCGTACTGCTTGACGCCACGCTTTTTGGATTGATTCAGCAGTTAACTGTTGACTGTTGACTGTTGACTGTTGACTGTTAACTGTTAACTGTTAACTGTTAACTGAGCTAGATTGGTCAATAACTATCAACTAGATCGAGGAGAGGTATCTATGGGTCTGATGATTGAAGACGTATTGGAGTCCCTGGTAGAGCAAGGGGGTTCGGACATACACATCCAAGCAGGCGCGCCTATCTTCTTCCGCGTCCACGGAAAACTAACTCCTCAGTCCCAATACGGCGACATTTTGTCTGCTGAGGAAGTGCAGATCCTGATCTTCCAAATGCTCAACAATATGCAGCGCAAGCAGTTGGAAATGGAGTGGGAACTCGACTGCGCTTACGGGGTGAAGGGATTGGCTCGGTTCCGGGTGAATGTGTACCGTGAGCGGGGTGCTTGGGCTGCTTGTATGCGGGCTCTGGCTTCTAAGATTCCTAACGCAGATGCTTTAGGCGTGCCGCAGATTTTGCGGGATCTGACGGAAAGACCCAGGGGTATGCTGTTGGTAACGGGACAGACAGGTTCCGGGAAAACTACTACGATGGCGGCTTTGTTGGATCTGGTCAACCGGACGCGGGCTGAACACATTCTGACGGTTGAAGACCCGATCGAATATGTGTTTCCGAATGTCAAGAGTTTGTTTCACCAACGCCAAAAGGGCGAAGATACTAAGAGCTTTGCTAATGCGCTGAAAGCAGCCCTGCGCGAAGATCCGGACGTGATTCTGGTGGGGGAAATGCGGGACTTGGAAACGATCGGTCTGGCAATTTCGGCGGCAGAAACGGGTCACATGGTGATGGGAACGCTGCACACTAATTCGGCTGCTGCTACGATCGATCGGATTTTGGACGTGTTCCCGCCCATTCAACAACCCCAAGTTCGCGCCCAAGTGTCTAACTCTTTAGTCGGAATTTGCAGCCAAAATTTGGTTGTGAAAGTTGGGGGCGGCCGCTGCTGCGCTATGGAAATCATGGTGAATACTCCAGCTATGGCTAACTTGATCCGGGAGGGCAAAACTCCTATGATTTACTCCCAAATCCAAATGGGGGCAAAATTGGGCATGAGGACGATGGAAATGGCCCTCGCTGAACTTTACAAGGGCGGTAAAATCACTTGGGAATCGGCAATGGCCAAGGCTTCTAAGGCTGATGAACTCGAACGCTTGATCGGCCCGGCACCTGTTGGTACAGGCAAGGTAGGGGCTCATTAATTGAGTCAGTCAGTCCATTTTAGATTTTAGATTTTAGATTTTAGATTTAATTGCAGCGCAGTGAATCTGGGAGCTTGAATTACAATCTAAAATTTGGGGATCGACTCTCATAAGTGTTGGGACTTGTACCTGTTTTGGGGCTAAGCAATCAGTTATTGGTCAGCAGTCCGCAGAAATGACCAATCACTAATGACTAATGACTGATTGCCAATGACTAATGACTTTAAATAATTTTCCAGAGGCAATCTATGGCTACAAATGTTATTAATCCAAAACCAAAAACAGGCTTCGATCTCAGTAGGATTCAGGAGCAATTTGAGTATAACCTTAGCAGTCTTACTGTTAAGGATATGGCGATTTTTGCCCGTCAGTTTGCGGCTATGTTTAATGCCGGGGTGGCGATCGTGAGATGCCTTTCCGTGCTGCACGAACAGTGCTCTAATGCTAAGTTGAAACGAGCGCTCAGGAGCATGAATGCTGACGTGCAAGAAGGGATAAACTTGGCAGAGGCGATGGCTAAGTTTCCTGATGTTTTTGACCAACTGTTTATCAGTATGGTGGCGGCGGGAGAGGTCGGCGGTGTGCTAGATGAAACCCTCGACCGTCTGGCGGTGATGATGGAAAAAAATCACAAGACGGAGGCTGAAATTAAATCTGCGATGTCTTATCCGAAGACTGTGTTTTTCATCGCGATTGTGATTTTTTTCGCAATGACGATTTTTTTGCTACCAACTTTCGCAAAAATCTTTAAGGATATTGGTGCAGACTTGCCTGCTTTTACGGTGTTTATGTTGGGGATTAGCGCATTTTGTACGGCTTGGCCTCCGATCCAACAACTGACAGTTATTGGGGTAATTATAGCGCTAAAATTTGCCTTCGATATGTACTACAAAACTCCAGTAGGTCACCTCCAAATCGATAGAATTGCGATGAAGTTGCCAATTTTTGGAGATTTGATTGAAAAATCGGCGGTGGCGAGGTTTTGCGTCATCTTTGGCTCGCTGACGCGATCGGGTGTGCCGATTCTGAACTCTTTGGAAATTGTGCGAGATGTGGCGGGGAATCAGGCGATCTCAAATGCGATCGAATATGCGAGACAGGAAATTCAAAGCGGTGGCATGATCAGTATTGCTTTGCAAGAACAAGCTGTTTTTCCGTCCTTGGCAATTCAAATGATGGCAATTGGCGAGGAGACTGGGGAACTTGACAAAATGTTGATGAAAGTTGGCGCTTTCTACGAAACGGAAGTCGAAGAAGCAGTCAAGGGACTTACCAGTATGCTGGAACCTCTGATGATTGTTGTGGTCGGTGGTATCGTAGGTTCGATTTTGCTGTCGATGTATCTGCCGATGTTCTCAGTGTTTCAGAAGCTGTAAAAAGTCAGTTGTCAGTTGTCAGTTGACAGTTGACAGTTGTCAGTTGACAGTTGACAGTTGACAGTTGACAGTTGACAGTTGTCAGTTGACAGTTGACAGTTGACAGTTGTCAGTTGACAGTTGTCATTGGCTTTGTTTGAGTTGTTAATACTGTTCAGTCAGTGATATGGTCTTGGCTAATCTTTGAAGAACCAATGACCAATTGTTGCGAACTAATGAATAACCAATTGCAAATTACCAATTACAAATTGCCAATGACAATTGACTAATGACCAATGCCCTGTTTGCCCTATGCCCTATGCCCTATGCCCCATGCCCCATGCCCCATGCCCCATGACTAATGACTAATGACCAATGACTAATGACTAATGACTAATGACTAATTAATTAATTTAAAATGTCTGTAAAACAGTCACATTACGAGGCTTTACTAGCACAGTACAGCGAATTTTCGGCAGCGATCGCCCTGCTGAAAAAATATCGGCTGTACATGGAGATGATTCCGAGTATCCGCCGCGCTAACGAAAGCTTAATTACCATTCCATTGCCCATTGCGCGCTTGCGGGAGGGGGTTTCCTATGCTGGAAGCGGAGGCACTTGCATAGCGCCGGGACAGGCAGTTTGTTTGCCCTGCGATTTGGTGATTTTGATGTGCGATCCAGAGTGGAAAGTTAAAATTGGGGTGGAAATTTTGGTTTTTATTCACCGCCCTGGTGAAGATTTTTCTGATTTGTTGGGCCGCTGGCGGCAGTGTCAGGTTTGGTTGGATAAAACTTACGAGTGGGTGATGCCGTACCGCTACAGACATATTTTTAGCGATGAGGCTGAGGCTGTTCATCCGCTATTTGTTTTGTTTGAGGAAACTAGCGATCGCATTCAACGCGGTTTGATGGCGGCGGGGTTGCCGTTTGTTGTTGAAAGTTTTGACTCGGGGATTGAGGAATTGGAGGATGAAGAGTTTGTCGGTAGCCCAGAATTGGGGAGTATGGGTGAGGAGAGTTATGAGTTGTAGGCGGTGGTGCGATCGATAATTAAGTTGACAATTGTAGGGGTAGTGCCCCCGTGCCTGCCCTCTTAGTTGTCTGTGACAGCCATCTGTACTGGGAAGTCCGGGGATTGCAGTAATTAATAGTCTGATTTTAATTTCTTCCGATCGCGCTTGGGGCTTTAAGCCAATTCTTTTTTGTAATGATAAAGGGTAATTGGTAATCAGTGTGTTATATTTTGTTGATTAAATTTTATGTAAGATAAGAATTAAGAGGTTAACCACAGAGGACGCAGAGAACGCAGAGGGGAGAGAATGAGGAAATTAGAATTTTCTTGATAGGAATATAATTTTATTAAATAGGAGCTATTGAAATGAGGTTGTTAAAATCCTGGCGTTTAGTTTTATTAGCTCTAGTTTTTGGGATGGCTGTAGTTCTATCAAATTGTGGTACTCCTGCAAATATTACTAATAATTCTCCAACTCCGATCGCTCCTGCGGCTGTTCCACCAGGGGCTTTAGTCTACGGTGCGGGCGGGCCGCCGGTGAATCTGGAACCGGGAAATGTTACTGATGGTAATTCGGTGATTGCGATCGACCAAATCTACAATCGTTTAACTGATTTTAAACCCGGAACCGTGGAATTGGAACCGAGTCTGGCGACTGAATGGTCGAGTTCGACAGATGGCAAAACTTGGACTTTTAAGTTGCGATCCGGGGTGAAGTTTCACGACGGGACGGATTTTGATGCGGATGCTGTTAAGTTTAATGTCGATCGCTGGTGGGATGCCAAAAATCCTAACGGGTATCGAGATTCTGGCAAAACTTATCAGATTTGGAAAAACTTTTTTGCTGGGTTTAAGGGCGATAAAGATTCCCTGGTCAAGGATGTGACCGTTGTTGATAAGTCTACGATTAGGTTCGTGTTAAATCGGCCTTTTGCTGCCTTTCCTTCGGCGATTGGGTCTGGTTATTTTGGGATTGCGAGTCCGGCGGCGGTGAAGAAAGCGGGTGCTAAATACGGCACTCCGGGGTCGCTGGCGGTGGGTACGGGGCCTTTTGTGTTTAAGGAATGGATCTCGGGCGATCGCATTATCTTAGAAAAAAATCCGAATTATTGGAAAGCTGGAACGCCGAAAGTCAATCAATTGGTAATTCGTTTTGTGGACGATCCGGCGGCAAGACTCGCTCAATTGAGGGCTGGTCAACTTGATTTTACTGTGGATTTAACGCCGGATCAATTGAAAGAGGTGCAAGCGGATGCTAATTTGGAAACTGTTTTGCGCCCTTCTTTTAATGTGGGTTATTTGGCGTTAAATCCAGGTTACGCGCCTTTGGCGAAATCAGAGGTAAGACGGGCGATCGCCCAAACAATCAACAAGCAAGCCATCGTCAAGGCTTTCTGGGGAGAACTTGGCAAATATGATTCACAATTTATCCCGCCTGCGCTGAATTGGGCGGCGTCGGACAAAGTTAAAGATTACGAATTTAACCCGCAGCAAGCTAAAGCAATGCTGGCGAAGGCTGGTTATCCAAACGGTTTTGATTTGGATTTGTGGTATATGCCAGTCAGCCGTCCCTATTTTCCCACGCCGAAGCCGATCGCTGAGGCTTTTGCTGCGGATTTAAGCGCGATCGGGATTCGGGTAAAGTTGCTGACAAAGGATTGGTCTGCTTATTTAGCCGATCGGCTAAAACCTCCAGGCTTTCAAGCTTTTATGATGGGTTGGACTGGAGATTATGGCGATCCTGACAATTTTTATTATCCTCACTTCGGCCCTGGTTCGACTGCGGATTTGGGAAATTGGAAAAATCCGAAGGTTTTGGAACTTTTAGATAAGGGGAGGGCGAGTGGGGATAAAGCAGCCCGGGCGAAAATTTATGCGGAAGTTAGCGAGATTTTGCATGGGGAGGCGGTGCGTTTGCCGATCGTCCATTCGCAGCCGCTTTTAGGGAAACGCAAGAATATTCAAGGTTGGATTCCGAGTCCTTTAGGTTCGGAGTCTTTTGAGGAAGTTAGTAAGTCTTAAAAAAGTGATTTTCATGCTGAATGTACTGCCGATCGCTCTACTATAGAAATTGCCGATCGAGAGTGATACACTGATGGAAGTACAACGAGAGTGAAATTCGACGTTACACTACAGCAGAAGGTAGAAGACCATTCACCGAGTGGCTTGATGCTCTCCGCGATCGGAATGTTAGAGTTAGAATCAAGGCTAGGCTTGACCGAGTTGAGCAAGGTAATCTCGGAGATTTTAAGTCAGTGGGACAAGGAGTTTTTGAACTCAAAATTAATTATGGCCCAGGCTACCGCGTCTACTTTGGACAATTTGATTTGACAATTGTGGTAATCCTCATAGCTGGGGACAAAAGTACCCAACAACAAGACATTCAAAAAGCTATAGAATACTGGATAGACTATGAAAAACGTGAAAATGCCTGCGAGTGATAGCTACCGCGATTACCTAATTGAATCTCTCAAAGAGCCGGAAGAAGCTGCTGGTTATATTGAGGCTATCTTGGAAGAAAAAGAACCTGAACGGGAACTGTTTAGAAATGCAATTAGAAAGGTGATTGAGGCTCGAATTAGGATGAATGCTCTTTCTGCTTCTGCGAAACAGCATCATGAAAAGCTTGACAAAATGTTGACAGCAAGTGGAGGTTCGGAAATTTACTGTTTTGTAGAATTGCTCGAAGCGTTAGGATTTAAACTAGCAATTACTGTCGAAAATAGTGAGTTGCCCGCTGACTCGGAATCAACGAAGATTGGGGAATCAGAACGAGCCCCGGAACCAGCTAATTTATAGCCGATCGCAGCTTTTTATGGCGATCGCACATTCGCAACCGCTTTTAGGGAAACGCAAGAATATTCAAGGTTAGATTCCGAATTTGCTTCGATCGATAAAGAAGGTTCGTAGTGCGGACTTCAGTCCGCAGCCAAAAAGCGGACTGAAGTCCGCACTACGAACTTAGGAATGGCAATTTAATAACTTAAGCAATCTCGAACTTTCAATCCTTGCCTGCAAAGCTAGCGGGCGTAAAGATGCTGAAATTATTGAATTTTCATTCCTTATAATGAGATCGCATTTAAAATAAACTGATGTTCCAATATATTGTTAAACGTTTGCTGGGAATATTACCCGTTCTTTTGGGAATTACAGTGCTGGTATTTGCGTTTTTGCATTTGATACCGGGAGATCCGGCGACTGTGCTTTTGGGAGAACGCGGAACTCCCGAACAGGTAGAAATATTAAAGGCGAGATTGGGCTTGAATCAGCCTTTACCTTTGCAGTATTTGGCTTTTTTAAGTAGTTTGATTCGATTCGATTTGGGAAATAGTATTATTAGCGGTATTCCGATTGTTGATGAAATTAGAAGTCGCTGGCCTGCTACTTTGGAACTGTCGGTGGCGGCGATGTTGGTGGCACTTATAATCGGAATTCCGGCGGGGATTTTGGCTGCTGTTCGGAAAAATAGCTGGCTGGATAATCTGACGATGAGCGGTTCTTTGATTGGCGTATCTTTACCAGTCTATTGGTTGGGATTGATGTTGATTTATTTGTTTGCTGTTTATCTGAAATGGCTGCCTCCTAGCGGGCGAATTAGTGTTGATTTGGGGTTTGGTTTTCAGCCAATTACGGGTATTTATGTTTTGGATGCTTTGCTGAGGTGGGATTTGGTGGCTTTGGGAGATGCGATCGCCCATCTCGTACTCCCAGCCTTAACTTTAGGAACAATCCCCTTGGCGATTATCGCTCGAATTACTCGTGCTGCGATGCTGGAAGTGCTGGCGCAAGATTACATCCGCACGGCGCGGGCTAAGGGATTGCCGGAATTTTGGGTGGTTTTGAGACACGCTTTGAAAAATGCGTTTTTGCCGATCGTCACAACTATAGGTTTGCAGTTCGGCACGCTTTTGGGCGGGGCAATTTTGACTGAAACAATTTTCTCGTGGCCGGGAATTGGTTCCTGGGTTTACAGCGGTATCCTGACGCGGGATTACCCAATTGTGCAAGGAGGAGTAATATTTGTGGCTGTGACTTTTGTACTGATCAATCTGGCGGTTGATATTTCCTATGCTTTTTTTGACCCGAGAATTCAGTACCGTTAATTAGAATAGATCGGATTCGGCGATTGAAATCGCATCTACACAAACAAAGTCCGCCTGCGCGGACTGAAAGAGTCAGGTATAGATTATTAAACAGAAAATGCTTGTTTAACATCCGGCTGTAACAGGTAGTAAATGCTAGCTGCTGCAAAACCCAGAGATAGAAAATTGACTGCTGCACCTGCACTACCCAACATTTTGGCAATTTGCGCGACGACGGCGATGACATGGATAATTAATGTTCCAGTCCAAGCCCATTTTTTTAGTTGAAGCAAACCCCATGCTAAGACTAGGGAAATAATTCCGATAATTATCGCGATCGCCGAAAAAATTGCAATGAAGCCGCCGATGACAGTGCCAACTTTTGCACCGAATCCAACCGCGCCGAGACCGCCTAAAACGCCTGCAAAAAGTAAGATGAACAAGCCGTCAAGCAGACTGAAGATGCCACTAATTAACTGTAAGATTGCCAGAACTGTAACGCTTTGAGGACGATTCATGTTGAAGCTTTTCCATTTTCAACGGATTTGCAAAATATTTTAACCTGTTGCGCGCACAGGGCACATAGATATTCAGGACTTGGACAGGGTACGATCGACAAATGGATTTATGATAGTCAGCGTCTTCATACTGTGTAGTTACCGGGCGCGCACTGTGCGATCGCCCTACAAGACAACCCACGACTTACTGGAAGCCGATCGCCCACGCGGCAGAGCCCGCCCCCGCAGAAAGTCAGTTGAGCGCGATCGAAGTTTGAGCTCGCCTCTTGAGACTGAAAAAACTTAACATTATTTAATAAGTTGCAAAGATTAGCTATAATTGTTTACAGGTGCTGGTTGGGGAACTTTTTTTAAATCACCCGATCGGATGAGTCTGAAAGACGATGCCGCGCATCAGAAAAAATTTTACCCTTAAGGTAATCCTGAGATTTAATTAGGTGAGTCGGTATGATCGTTAGCCCCAAAAAGGAAACTGCTCAGGTCAAGGTGGAAGATACTCAGATTGCAGACACCAAGGCCCCAGAGACTAAAATTGCAGATAAAAAAACCGCCCAAAAGCAATCCCCGAAAAAAGCCGCGCGGAAGATGCCGCGGTGGGCCCTCGGTTTGCTTGCAGCCGGGTTGCTAGCTGTACCGACTACCATATATATATCAAAAAGTCGATCGCAGCCGAAAGTAGATGCGATCGCAGCGATGACAGTGCCGGTGGAAGCACAAAACCTGACGGTGCGGATCACGTCGAGCGGGACGGTACAACCCGTACAGCGCGTGAATCTCAGCCCCAAAGGCTCCGGCCGGATCGCAGAGTTATTTGTCGAACAGGGCGATCGCGTCGAAGCAGGACAAATCGTCGCCCGCATGGAAAGCCGCGATGTGGAAGCTCAACTCGCTCAAGCCAAGGCCCGCGAAGCCAGCATTCGAGCGAAACTTGCCAAAATTGAAGCCGGAAATCGATCGGAAGACATCGCCAGCGCTCAAGCGCGCTTAGAGCAAGCCCAGGCTACTCTGGCGCAACTCCAAGCCGGCAGCCGCGTCGAAGAAGTTGCAGGAGCCAGAGCCCGCTTAGAGCAAACTCAAGCCCGCTTGCAGCAACTCAAAGCCGGCAGTCGCGTGGAAGAAGTCAGCCAAGGGCGAGCTCGTTTAGCCCAAGCTCAAGCTCGTTTAGCAGACGCTCAAACTGGCAGTGTCAAACAAGAAATTGCCCAAGCACAAACGCAAATTGAATCGAGTAAAGCTCAAGCCGAATTAACAGCTCAGCGGGTGGAACGCAACCGCCCGTTAGTCCAAGAAGGTGCTCTTGCTCAAGATAAACTCGATGAACTGATCAAGGAAAATCGCACTGCCAAAGCTAAGGTAACAGAAGCCCAAAAACGCCTCCAACAATTGCAAGAAAGTCGGGAGTCGCAAATCCAGCAACTGCAAGCTGCTGTGGAAGTCGAACAGCAAGCATTGAAGCAGTTGCAAAACGGCACGCGATCGGAAGAAATTACCAAAGCCGAGGCAGAAGTTGCTGAAACTAGAAGTAAATTAGCACAAACAGAAAACGGCAACCGTCCAGAAGAAATCGCCAAAGCCGAAGCAGCAGTTGCTGAAGCAAAAAGCCAATTAGCCGTACAAGAAAACGGTGCTCGCCCGGAAGAAATAGCTTCGGCTAAAGCTGATTTAGCTGAAGCTCAGGCTCAAGTCCGCTTCCAAGAAGTGCAGTTAGAAGATACAAAAGTTCGCGCTCCTTTTGCAGGAGTTATTACCCAAAGATACGCGATTCAAGGAGCTTTTGTAACTCCGGCAACTTCGGCTTCGGAAGCGACTTCGGCAACTTCAACATCGATTGTGGCTCTCGCTAGAGATGTGGAAGTTTTAGCGAAAGTGCCAGAAGCAGATATCAGTCAAATAAAACCCGGTCAAGTGGTGGAAATTGTGGCTGATGCTTATCCCGATAAAGTGTTTAAAGGCAAGGTTAAATTGATTGCGCCGGAAGCTGTGAAAGAACGGGATGTGACTTTGTTTCAAGTCCGCGTCGCCATTGACACTGGTAAGGATTTCTTGCAGTCTGGGATGAATGTTGATTTGAAATTTGTCGGTCAAAAATTGAGCAATGCTTTGGTTGTTCCAACTGTGGCGATTGTAACTAATAAAGGGCAAACGGGTGTGCTGGTTCCCGATGAGAAACAGCAGCCGAAGTTTAAGGCTGTGACGGTTGGATCGACTATTGGTAACAAGATTCAGATTTTAGAGGGTGCTAAGGCGGGCGATCGGGTTTTTACTGAACTTCCTGCTGGTAAAAAGTTGGAGGATATTATTAAGAATCAGAAGTAGAGGAAGTTGGGAACGAGCAATGTACGGGATGTTATTCCTGGGCACAACTCTCATATTAAATAAAGGTACGTTGTTGCGCTTGAGCGCTCTTTACAGATATATGAAAGAGCGCTCAAGCGCAACTACATACCTAAGAGTTAACTTGTATTTTGTGCCAGTTTCATAAGTCCTGGGATGTAACGGATTTAAATTACTGATTCCCAATTACCAAAAATCGCAAATCCAAAATCTACAATCTAAAATAGACTCATGGATATTATTGAAAGCGTCAAAATGGCTGTCACAACTTTGACAGCCAACAAGTTACGCAGCAGCTTGACGATGTTAGGAATTATCATCGGTAATGCTTCCGTAATTTCGATGATTGGTATTGGCGAAGGAGCTCAAACCTATATTGCGGGACAGGTTAACTCTCTGGGTTCAAATTTGCTGTTTATCATTCCCGGAAGTCCTGATGCCCAAAGTCGCCCGGTGATTCCTCCTCAAACTTTGGTTTTGGATGATGCAGAGGCGATCGCCTCTCAAGTCCCTTCTGTCGAAGCAGTCGCACCAACTCTCAATGACAGTCAAATCGTTACTTTCCGCAATAAAAATGTTTCGTCTTCGATTGTCGGAACTACTCCTGAGTTTCTGCCGGTGAGAAGCTTTGATGTTGGTCAAGGTCGTTTTTTAAACAAGCTAGATTTAGAAAGACAAGAAAATGTAGTTGCTTTAGGTTCAGAAGCTGCTGAACAATTGTTTGGCAATACTCAGCCTGTCGGTCAATATGTTCGCATCAAAAACGCAACTTTTCAAGTGATTGGAGTGATGCAGGCTAAGGGTTCGAGTTTTGGTGACAATCAAGATATGAATGTTTATTTGCCGCTAACAACGATGGCTAACCGCATTGTCGGTCGCTCGTCTCCCTACGGTACTAAGGTAACATTTATTTCGGTTTCTGTGAAAGATGAGAAGTTAATGAGTGCGGCGCAATTTCAAATTGAAAATTTGCTGCGTTTGCGTCACAATATTACTAAGGAAGATGATTTTACTGTCCGAAATCAGAAGGATTTAATGAAGACTTTGGGCAGCATTACTGGTGCTTTGACTCTGATGTTGGCTTTTGTGGCGGCGATTTCGCTGTTTGTGGGCGGCATCGGAATTATGAATATCATGCTGGTTTCTGTTACCGAACGTACTAAGGAAATTGGACTGCGAAAGGCGATCGGTGCTTCTCCTCAGGATATTCTGATTCAGTTTATGATTGAGGCTGTGATTTTGTCGGCTGCTGGTGGTGCGATCGGTACTGGATTTGGTATTGGTGGCGTTTTGTTAGTGTCTGCTTTTACTCCTCTGCAAGCTAGTGTGTCTCCAGTGGCGATCGCCCTTGCAGTTGGTGTTTCCGGCGGTATCGGCTTATTCTTCGGCGTTGTACCGGCCAAACAAGCTGCGAAACTCGACCCGATTGTTGCACTCAGAAGCGCTTAATTAGTCATTAATCATTACTCACTGGTTCGTAGTGAGGACTTTAGTCCTTACAATTGAAGGACTAAAGTCCTCACTACGAACCAATTCCCTATTCCCCTATTATGAATTTTATTGAAAGTGTTAAAATGGCCGGTCAAACACTGCTAGCAAACAAAACTCGCAGCAGCTTGACAATGATTGGGATGATTGTCGGAAATGCCTCGGTAATTGCGATGATTGGCATTGGAGAAGGCGCGCAAAAATTTGTAGCAGGACAAGTTCAATCTCTGGGTACAAATGTATTGATTGTGAGACCTGGAGTGCCTAATGCTAGCCGAAGTTCGATTAGAAATGCACCCCAAACGCTGATAGTAGAAGATGGTAAGGCGATCGCAACTCAAGTCCCGTCGGTGCAAGGTGTCTCCGCAGAACTCAACAGTTCGGAGATTGTGCGCTACAGCAATAAAAATGTCTCGTCTCTGATTTTTGGCACAATTCCAGAATTTCTGACAGTTAGAAATTTTGAAATGGCTAAAGGGCGATTTTTGACCGAACTCGATGTCAAACAAAACAATCAAGTTGTGATTCTCGGTTCAGAATTGGCCCAGAAACTGTTTGCCAATACCAATCCCCTCGGCGAACAAGTGCGAATCAAAAATGTCAGCATGAAAGTAATTGGAGTATTTGCATCAAAAGGGACATCTTTTGGTACGAATTATGATAACTCGGCGGTTGTGCCGATCGCCACAATGGCCAACCGCATTGTCGGGCGCAAGTCTCCCTACGGTTTAGCTGTCACTTCGCTGTTTATTTCGATTCAAGATGAGTCGAAAATGGATGCCGCTCAATTTCAGGTGGAAAACTTGCTGAGATTGCGGCACAAGATTACCACAGAAGATGACTTTACTGTCAGAAATCAGAAAGATTTAATGGCGACAATGGGATCGATTTCCGGGGCCCTGACTCTGATGTTAACTGCTGTTGCTAGCATTTCCCTATTAGTCGGCGGCATTGGGATTATGAACATCATGCTGGTTTCCGTCAGCGAACGCACTCAGGAAATTGGGCTCAGAAAGGCGATCGGGGCTTCCCAACACGATATCTTGTTTCAATTCATTATCGAAGCTGTAATTTTATCTGCCGCCGGAGGGCTCGTTGGGACTTGTGTAGGAGTCGGAGGTATCTTGCTTGTAGGTAATTTTACTCCTCTAAAAGCTGGAATTTCGCCCGTGGCGATCGCCCTTGCTGTCAGTGTCTCCGGTGGCGTCGGTCTCTTCTTCGGCGTGATCCCGGCGCGTCAGGCGGCCAAACTCGATCCGATCGCAGCTTTGAGAAGTGCTTAATAAATATTTACTTACGTAACTATACAATTTGTTGCTTTTATGATTTCACAAACATCTTTATCTAAACTTTAAAAACTATACTCATTTTGTAAAGAATTAACAAAAAGATAGTTTTAATGCAGTTTTAATGCTTGTGTTATTACCTAGTTCAATTGTGCAAAACTTCATAAAGAACCAGTTATATTTTAAAGATTTAATAAAGTTCCGTTAGGGTGTTTACAGTCGAGCCATAAAGTTGATTAAGCTTAAACCAACAACAAACAGACCCAAGCATCTACCGACAATACAAATTCAGCAAGTTTAATCTTAATATCCAATAAATAATCATGGCATCCCTAACCCCAAGTGTTAAATTTGACTACCTCGAAGGAACCACCCAAAGCGACACACTTAAAGGCTTGGATGGCAACGACATACTTTACGCCAACAGCGGAGACGACCTTCTCGCAGGCGATGCAGGGAAAGACAAAATCTGCGGCGATCAAGGGAACGACACCATTTTCGGCGGCGCAGACAATGACATCCTCTGGGGAGGAAAAGGCAACGACCTAATTTCGGGCGAATCCGGCAACGACACCATTTACGGCGGCGCAGGCAGCGATAGCATGACCGGCGGCGAAGGCGACGATATATTTGCCATCAGTAAAGGCAGCGGCGGTTCAACTGTAGCCACAGCCGACTTTATCGCCGATTTCGGCAACGGAAATGACAAAATTCGATTGCTAGACGGCCTGACTTTTAACGATTTAAATATCCAGCAAGGGACGGGCAGCAACAGCAACAGCGCCGTAATTCAAGACAAACTTACCGGGGAATATTTAGCAGTATTGCAAGGAGTCAACAGCAGCAGCATCAGCAGCAGCAACTTCACAACCTTTATATCGGGAAACGCCGTCACAGACTGGAACGGCGCCTTACTCGACGCCGTGCGGACAGCCAGCACCGCGCCTCCTTTGGCCTCCCGCAACATGGCAATGGTTCAGGCAGCCGTTTACGACTCTGTTAACTCAATCACCAAAAAATATACCCCTTACAAAGTCAGCATCGATGCACCAGCGGGCGCGTCACCAGAAGCCGCCACCGCAGCCTCCGCCCACCGCGTTTTACTCAGTCTCTATCCAGCCCAAGCAGTCAAATTCAATGAAACATACGCATCGTCTCTAGCCAAAATCCCCGACGGTAAAGCTAAAAACGACGGTATCGCCCTCGGACAACAGGTTGCCGATCGAATTATCGCTTTGCGGAGTACAGATGGCGCCAGCAAAGTCGTGCCGTACACGGCCAAAACAGACCTCGGCAGTTGGGTGTCCACTCCCCCCGCCCTAGCTGCGGCCCTGGCGCCACAGTGGCCGGATGTGACTCCGTTTGCGATGACTAGCGGTTCTCAGTTCCGCCCGTCGGGCCCGCCCGCCCTGGATAGCGCCAAGTACGCAGCGGAATTTAACGAAGTCAAAGAAATCGGCAAAAGTGACAGCTTAACGCGCACGCCAGATCAAACTGCGATCGCCAAATTCTGGGCCAACGGCGCCGGTACTTTTACACCTCCGGGCCACTGGAACCAAATCGCCCAAGAAGCAGCAGCCCTAGCGGGTAACTCTCTGGAGGATAACGCCCGGTTGTTCGCGCTGCTGAATATGGCCCAAGCCGATGCAGCGATTACCTCCTGGGATGCCAAGTACCAGTACAACTTGTGGCGGCCCGTGACAGCTATCCGCCAAGCTGAGACAGACAACAACCCCAACACGACGGCAGACCCCCTGTGGGCTCCACTGATAACGACTCCGCCTTTCCCCGAGTACACGTCGGGCCACAGTACCTTTAGCGGTGCGGCAGAGCCTGTTATGAATGCTGTATTCGGTTCGGATTTTGGCTTTGCGGATAAGGGAGATAAAACTGTCAACAGTTTGCGAACTTATGAAAACTTTGCCCAAGCTGCTGATGAATCGGGGATGAGTCGCATTTACGGAGGCATCCATTTCATGACTGCTAACGTAGATGGTTTGAGTTCTGGTAGAAAGGTGGGCAACTATGTTGTCGAGAATTTCTTGAAAGCGTAAGAAATTAGCAGTCCTCTCTGAAGGTTTGTAGTAAGAAATTAGCAGTCCTCTCTGAAGGTTTGTAGTGAGGACTTCAGTCCTCTCTGAAGGTTTGTAGCGAGGACTTCAGTCCTCTCTGAAGGTTTGTAGCGAGGACTTCAGTCCTCTCTGAAGGTTTGTAGTAAGGACTTCAGTCCTCTCTGAAGGTTTGTAGTGAGGACTTCAGTCCTCTCTTAAGTTTTTAGTCAATAAGGACTAAAGTCCTTACTACAAACCTGTTTATTCGAGCAATTCTACGGTGCCGAGATAGCCATCAACTCGGACTTTTTGACCGTCTCGCAGCCGAGTTGTCGCTTCAGCAATATTCATGACTGCGGGAATTTTGTACTCGCGGGCGATAATTGCTCCGTGAGATAGTTGCCCGCCAACTTCGGCGATAATTGCTGTTGCGCCTAATAGCAGCGGTGCCCAACCTGCATCAGTGTATGGCACAACGGCGATCGCACTTTCGCCTAAATCTGTGTTCGCGGTGCGGCAAATTTTGACAAAGCCTTCGACGCAGCCGATACTTGCCGGAATTCCCTGCATGATATTAGTTGCGGATTCTGCAAGTTCGATCGACCTTTTCTGAGAATTCGGCAGCAGATTGCCGTAGACTACAGGGGGAATCGGGCGATCGCGATCGGCTTTCAACTGTGCGCGTCTTTCCCTAATTGTATCCTGAAACGAAACACTCGCACCTTTACGAATCCACCCCTGAACTTCCGCAAATTCCAAATAAAAGATATCCCCTGCTTCCTCAAATACACCCATTGCCAAGCCGCCTGCTTCAATTGCCAAAAAAGTCCAGCGCAAATGAGCCAACAACCGCGCGTAAATTTCGCTAATTTCATTTTTGACTATCGCTCTTTCCCGACACTTATCTAAACGCCACTTCTGCCAAAAAGTCAAGCTTAATTCACGCTTGAATGCTGAATTAGTTACAGCAGATTTAAGAGCCATATTCACTAACAGTTTTTGGTAAACTTCCGGTTGTTCGCGCCAAGTAGCAACAGCAATATCCGTCCCCACCTCGCTCAAATATCCGTAACTATCCAGCCACTGTGCAAACTCTGCTTGCAAACCCGAACTTTCGGCAAATACCCGTGTTAATTGTGCAGTTGAAATAGTTTCCTCAGATTCCGAAATTGCAGCTTCTCGCAACTTGTCAGCCAACTGCTGCAAAGCTCGTACCGAAGCAATTTCAGGAGCATTTTCATTGTCAAGCCATTCATCGGGAACCCGAAAAATTGCTTTGCGAATTGCCAGCCCGATCGGCCCTAGAATATTGTAGTAAGTAATCGGCTTCAGCCACTCCTGAATTTGCTCAGATTTATCCAACAACTTCCTTAAATCTTGGTAATTGGGCATGGGGAATTGGGCATGGGGAATTGGGCATTGGGCATGGGGAATTGGGAATTGGGCATTGGGCATTGGGAATTGGGCATTGGGAATTAATATTCCTTCTTCATTCTTCCCTCTTCCTTCTTCCCTCTTCCTTCTTCCTTCTTCCTTCTCTGACTTCTCCAGACTTTCGATTGCTGGTAAAAAAATAGAAGTACGATCGCCCTTAAATTCTGCATTCAGCGCCCGTTCCCGCCGCACCAGACGCCACAAACCCGGCAAAGAAGGCAAAATCTTCCCCAAAGGCGGCTTACCCATCTTCTGCCCTCTGAGCAAAAATTCTAAACCCTGCTCCGGCAATCCCATCATCCGAAAGATTTCGCCCAACAAAGTCGCATTGAAATAAGCGTGAGAACCCAGCAAAGTCGCCGTTTCGTTGAAATTTAGATGAGCAGCTTTCTCGCCCAAAACCACCCGAAAAATCTCTCCCCAAACCCCGCAAGTGAGCGGCCGATTAATCGACCAAGTTAGCGGGCGAATTGCACCAGGAATCACTTCAGCGGCAATAGTGCGAGTCCAAAACGGCTGCAAATTAGTAATCGGACGGCTTTGCAAAATCCAAACTTTTTCCCCGTCCCAACTCCACTCAATATCCTGCGGGATGCCGTGAAAAAAAGCTTCGATAGCTTGGGCTACTTTCACCAACTCTGCGACAAGAGATTTATCTATAATTGAATTCGTTTCAATTTTATTTAAACTTGATTCTAAAGATTCAGTAGTGCTAAAATCTATTTCTAAATGAACCGGAGTAAATTGCCCGCCGACAACCGATTCCGCTCCTCCCGGTAAAGCTTCAACAATTACCTCGGAACCGCCATCTAAAGGATTGCGGGTGAACATAACTCCCGCAACTTTGCCATCAATATAAGGCTGAATCAAAACAGCCATTTGGGTATCGGGCAGTTGTCGCTGTCTGCGATAAGCGACTGCTTGGGAAGTCCAATAAGACTGGCGGCAGCGGTTAATTGCATCAAGCAATTCTGCTTCAGTAGAAACAGGCCCGATAGTTTCATATTGTCCGGCGGCGGAACTAAAATCCCCGTCTTCTCCCGCAGCAGAAGAGCGTACAATCATCGGATTTTGGATTTTAGATTTGATATTTTGGATGAAAGCATTAGAAATTAATAATTCCTCAGCATTTCCTCCATCCCCGATGCCCGATGCCCGATGCCCGATGCCCGATTTATTCAACAACTCCTCAGCATTTCCTCCATCCCCGATGCCCGATGCCCGATGCCCAATGCCCGATTCATTCAACAATATCCAACCCGAAGGTACGTTAAAATTAGCTCGTTTTAGCTGGGACAACCTAGTAGCCTTATCGCCGCAGATTGCAGCATCCAACGAGTCATCCAGAGAAAACAATTGTTCCGATTTAGATAAAGCCATATCATCACCCTGACTGAGATTAATTGCAGCTAATAAAACTCCCAATCCTGCTGCTGCTAAGAATTCCGGCAAAGATTGACGCCACACCCAAACCCAGATGGGCGTGCACAAACAGCCGCAGCGGGAAGCAAAGAGTCTCGCCCGATCGCCCTTTTGCCACCACCGCCGTGCCAAACCCCACACCAGCAGCCCCCAAATGCCCGATGAGACAGCCACCGGAGGCGAAAATACCAAAAGACCCCAAACAGCGTTAGTCACACCTCCACCTCGGGCGATCGCATATCTGGCCGCAACCAGAGGAATTAACAGGGCGATCGCAGGTGAATCAGGAAACCAAAATCTCCCCGCCAAAACTGGTAGAATACCCCTGGCAATTTCCGCCAACACCGCAGCAATTCCCGCCAACTTCCCCCCGTGAATAAAAGCAGCCGACACCCCCACATTCCCCGTGCCCAACCGCCTCAAATCTTTACCGCCCAGCAGCCGCACCGCCCAGCGAGTAAGTGGCAAAGCGCCGAGGGCGAAACTGGCGGTTAACAGAAGTGCGATCGACAACAGCGGCATAAAGGGGATTTCTAATTTCAATCTCTAAGTATTATGGCTGCAATTCACTCAAATTTTCAGTCTTCGGATATATTGCACGATCGCCAATAGCACATAAAATACTAGAGAAGTACAGTAAATAAGGATTTGAACCAAATGGTAGAGAACAACCTAATGATTCCGATCGCAGTTCTTGGTGTTGGATTTGTCGCTGCGGTTAGTATCGGCTCCATTGCGTGGTATAATTCCAAGCGCCCCCCGGGTTGGGAATCCAAAGAACGGCCTGATTTTGTTCCAAAAGTTGATAAAGATGATTTGATTGCAGATGTTTCTGAGTCCAAAGGTAAATAATAAAAAGTTTATTGAGACGAAGAAAAACTGAGATAGGACTTGTGAATTAATGAGAAAACTTTGTCGTTGCACCCAGAACGCTGCAATTTTAAGGGCTGGGTTTTCCATTTTTTGCACAAGTCCTGTATTTATATTGTAATGAAGAACATATTAATAAAAATTCTGATATCCTCTCTGGTAGAACAACAACAAGCAAAAAAAATATATTAGCGAATGCGGCGTTGCCGATCTACGGCATGAAAGACTCAATTTAAACAGTTGACCTGTGACAGTTGACCTGTGACAGCGAAGTGATAAGAACGGAGATTTAAACTCCGCTCTTATCACAATCTGCCGACCTGAGTAAGGGCTTCAAACCCCTTCTATTCGGTGAAAAAATGAAACAAGCCAGTCAATATAGCTGAATTTTCAAGTGATTCATTTTCATGTCCTAATATAAGCAAGGTCGTTTTTTTTGAAGAGCAAGAAATCGCTGTCGGTGCGGTTGGGCTCGATCTCAATTGAAAAAGGCGGATCGATCGCCATTACATCGCCGTTTTTATAGGTTGTGGAGCCGGAAGTCATCAAAAAATCGGATTTTTGTCAAAAGTATTTTCGAGAAGGTCGATCGCACGTTACAATATGTTAAGAGCCGGCACCGCCTTTTGCAATGAATCCAGAATCAACTCTCGCCAGACTACAAGCTACACTTCCCGACGGAAAACTGCCTTCTAGCTACGGGGTATACTTCAAAAACACCCTAGTAGCCCTGTGTCACGCCCTAGAAGACCACATCTTGCAAACCAGCAGCGGGGACGATCTCGCACTCAAACCGCTGGTTTTGGTGACGTTTCAGCAGGGAAAATGGTATTTGCAAGAAGCCGATCGCTACTTCGATATTGCTAAGGCTTCTCGACAAGTTGTCATCGGTGCAGTAGCCGACAGCGGTTTCGCTACCCACAAAACCGGTCAACTAGAAAATGTATCTTTAATAGAACTCGATGAGCTCGACCCGATAATTCAAGAATGGAATTTAATCATCCTCGCCCCCACATACAAAGCAATGGTGCTTTGTCGCGAACTTACGGCCCAGGAATACTTGCCAGAGGGCAAGCCAGAAGTCGATACAGAGCGAAAATTCTACGGTTTGTGGTCTTTTGACCAATCATTAGTGTCAGCGTCAGCAGAAATTTTTATAGAACAAACACGACATTATAATTCCTCCCTAGCCGACAGTTTGCTAGAAATTCATCACGAAATTCTTGCCACCAAAGGCCCGCCCCTAGCAGACATTAGCGGCGTAGTATCCCGCATCGTTACTTACCTGCAAAGTTCTCAGCAGCAAATGGTGGCAATTAACCGCCAAACCCGCGATTTGTGGGAACTCGAAGGTCAAGCTTTGCGCGTCAGCCGCAATTTGAACGCCAACAAACTGCAAGCTTTTCTGCGGATGGCCCAGCGCGTAGACGAACGCGACACCTCAAATCCCACAGCGTCTTTGCAGGTGGCGGCTTTGTCGGAAACTTTGGGTCAATTGTTGGATTTGCCGGCTTTGCAACTGCGAAGGCTGCGGCTGGCGGGATTGCTGTTTCGAGTCGGCTTAGTTTCCGCCCCGAATGAGGTATTCGATCGCACTTCCGATAAATTCGACGAAGGAACTCTGTCATTCTGGCGCGATCGCAGTTTCATCGGTTCCCAACTCCTGCAAGCAATGCCGGAACTATCACCAGTCGCCGAAATTGTCAAGCACAAACTCGAAAATTGGGACGGCAGCGGCAGGCCTGAGGGTTTGCGAGGCGAAGATATACCAATTGCTTCGCGGATTGTGGGGTTAGTCGCTTGTTTTCAAGATTTGACTCAACCGCGGGGCGATCGTCCGGCTTTGAGCTTGACAGAAGCTTTGGAAAGGTGCCGGGAACTGTCGGGCACTCGGTTCGATCCGGCTTTGGTGGAAACTCTCGGGAATGTCGTCAGACTCGCAGATATGGGTTTGATGGAGTTACCCACCCGCCCCACCCAACTGCCTAATATCTGGTTGGAGGATTTGGGCGATCGCACGATCGCGGCAACTCCGGCATTGTAATCGGCCAAACAGGGCATAGGGCATGGGGCATAGGGCATTGGTAGCTTCATCCTTCTTCCTTCATCCTTCTTCCTTCATTTAACTAATGACCAATGACTAACGACCTCGAAGCCATACGCCAAGGCAAAATTCATATATTGGCCGGCATAGATTTAGCCGGCGCAAACTTAGCGGGAGCCGATCTCGCCGGTGCCGACTTATCTCAAGCCAACTTAACAGGAGCTAACCTCGCCGGTGCTAACTTGCAGCGGGCGGTGCTGCGAGCAAACCTCCGCGGCGCAGACTTGAGCGGTGCTGACTTGCGCGGGGCAGATTTTCGGAATGCTGACTTGCGCGGTGCTTCCTTTGCTAATGCTTTGGTGCGCGATGCAAGTTTTGGGGGTGCTTTTTTGACGGCGGCCTCGATCGGCAATTTGGATTTGACCGGTGTCGATTTGCGGGGAGCCGATTTGCGGGGTGCTAATTTGGCTCGCGCCATCTTGCAGCAGGCAGATTTGAGCAATGCCAATTTGTCCGGCGCAGACTTGTCGGGAGCTGATTTAGAAGAAGCTATCCTGAATGGAGCCGTACTGCGCGGTGCTAACCTGACGGGGGCTAATTTGCTCTGTGCGGCGATCGAACATACCGTCTGGGATGGAGCTTTGCTCGATCGCGCTTGTCTCCAAGGCACGCCCCTGAGTCCTTAAATTTCCAAAATGTTACTTTCAAGGCAGACAAAAAACAACTTCTGCTTATAAAGTGAATAAGCACAAGCTATTTTAACATTTCTTAATGAGAGGTTATAATAGCTACTGTAGATGAGCAAACGAATAAATGGTAGCAGCTTTGTTTAGCGGTACATCCTTTCAAGGTCAAAGTGGCGATCGCCTTGTCAGCAAAGTAGCAGGAGCTGCGATCGCAGCCTTATTCAAACGTTCTGAAAAGGCAGAAGCCAACATCCGAGTCGAACCTGTGGCCAAACTCTTGCAGGGAAGCATCGACGGTTTCGACTTCGTTGGCAAAGGTATGTTGATGTATAACGGCCTCCGCATAGAAGTGATGGAACTCTACTTGCAAGCACTCTCCATTGATTTTGGGGCGATTTTTGCAGGTCAAGTCAAATTGCGGCAGCCTACCCAGGCAAATATGCGAGTAGTATTAAGCCGATCGGATTTAACCACCTCATTCAATACACCTTTTGTAGTTGAAAAACTCCAAAAGCTGAAATACCAAGAGCAATCTCTGTACTTTCAAAACACTGAAGTCAGCTTCGGAACAGACAAATCAATTCGGCTTCAGTCCGACATTACGATCGGCCAGAACAGCGAACCAGTCAAAATAGATATTACAGCTCAATTGCAAGTAGAAGACCGGCGCAAAATCCAATTTGTCAGCGTTACTTACGGCGGTGACGGGCAAGCAGTAGACTTGGCTCAAGCTATAATTGCCCACGTAAATAACTTGCTAGACTTAGACAAATTTGCCTTAGAGGGCACTCAACTGCGAGTAGATCGCTGTCGAGTTCAAAACGACGAACTGGTTTTTTACGGTTGGGCTGGCATCGAACAGTTTCCCAAAGGAAAGCGCTAAGCCTCAGCGTGCTGAGCTTGGCCGACAAATCAGATTAGCTGGAAAAATTTTATAGCTTAGCAAAACTACCCGCCCCGGCGGGTTTTGCTATTTTAGCCACAGTTTTTCAGCTCTGGTGTTGCTAGCTTCATTCAGTTGACAGTTGACAGTTGACAGTTGACAGTTGATAGTTGACCGCTTGAGGGCAACCTCTACCCTCAAGTCCGAGGATGGAAGTAATGAACCGTCTGATTTTAATTTCTACGCCAAACAAGCGAGGCTTTCAACCAATTATTTCTGGTAAAGTCTCTCTGTATTCCGGCGTATTTCCAGAACTAAGCTTTAAGGGATTTAATTTGTCAGCAATTGCTGACTTAAATACTTTTGAGTGAGAATTGATAGCGCGCCATCAAGCTTCAATTTAAGTGCAATAAAGTACCTGTGCAAAGTCGCTTATTCCCTGGGATTCTAACTCTCGCCTCAAAATCAGCACTCAGGTTGAGGCGATCGCCCAAATAGTCTTGATAAAGTTAGAGTATCTTGGAGACAGAAACCGGGTTTAAGGGACAAAATTATCTGGTGAGGGGCGATCGCGAAGATCGAAGAACCCGGTAAATGAGAGTCACAACGACGCAAGTCCTATTAAAAAATAAATAACCCATAAAGAGGAAAAATGCTTGGATTTTATTTATTTGGTCTCTACCTCGCAGTCTTGTCCGTATTTGCCGGGCCCAGCCGCCGCAGCCAGGAGAAATGGTGGGTAGAAATCATCACAGATTTCCCCTACTGTACCTACTATTTTGGCCCCTTCGACACCGACAAAGAAGCCTCCAGCAATACTCCAGGCTACATCGAAGACTTGGAAAGCGAGGGAGCCAAAAGACTTAGCATCCGCATCAAACGATGCCATCCTTCGGATCTCACCATCTGCGAAAGTGAATTCTCAGAGGGTATTGCTGCTTAATAATTTTGATAGTTCAGACTGCCGAAACCGGGTTTTTTGACTTAAATACTCCCTCTATCGTGAGAAGTATCGGTTAAAAACCCCGGTTTCTGCGCGTCAATAGTTCGTCCTATCAAATCCGATAGATGACGATAACAAAAACGGTTTGTAGTGCGGACTTAAGTCCGCAACTAGAGAGCGGACTCAAGTCCGCGCTACGAACAAAACTGCGGTTCGTAGTGCGGACTTAAGTCCGCAGCCAGAGAGCCGACTCAAGTCGGCGCTACGAACAAAACTATAACAAAAACGGTTCGTAGTGCGGACTTAAGTCCGCAGCCAGAGAGCCGACTCAAGTCGGCGCTACGAACAAAACTATAACAAAAACGGTTCGTAGTGCGGACTTAAGTCCGCAGCCAGAGAGCGGACTCAAGTCCGCGCTACGAACAAAACTGTACAGATATCCGTTCAGTTTGAGTTTTCAATTATCCAAAAAGAGAAATATAAATCGGAAGAAGGAAGGCGAAATCTTCCACAACGGTTTCAGCAATTAAAAACTTTCTCATCGTCGGGCGTGGCTGCCATAACTCAAGCCTCAACAATAAAAATAAGCATCATTTTATTCTAGTTGTTGCTTTGCGGATTTTTTGGTAGATGTCATTAAAACTCAGCCTTTTCTCCACCAAAATGCTGATGCTGACCAGCATGAACTCTCAACAATTACGGCCGTTAAATCAGCACTGAGGATGAGTCGATCGAGCTATTCGTCCTGCTAACTTAAGGACAGTAAAAACTACTTGACTGCGGGGACACCTACTATGTTTGGACTTTATATATTCGGTATGTACGTCGCTGCTTTCTGGATACTCACTCAACCGATTGGTGGCAGTAGAAGTCGCGAGTGGTGGGTAGAAGTTGACACAGATTCACCCAAACGCACCTATTACTTTGGCCCTTACGAAAGCAAGGATGAAGCTTCTAATAGTACCAACGGCTACATCAAAGATTTGGAGAAGAAAGGAGCTAAAAAAATTAGCATTAACATCAAGCAAGGTCGCCAACCCAGTCAGCTAACAGCTACTGATGAGTAATATAGCAATCCTAAATGATTCATCAATATTTGTAGGGGTAGTGTCCCCGTGCCTACCCCCTATCTATCGGGGCAACCTGGCTCTTAAAGAACCCCTACAAGAATTATAAAAATGATGCAAGGATTGCTATATCATTTTTTCAAAATCGTGCAACGCCGTAATCGAGCGGGTGTGGCTCCCTTCTTCAATCTCTGGCATTTCAACTACAATCTAATAGCGACGCACTTTACACATTGGGTGGACTAAACAACCCGGATTTTCAGTCTGCCCAACAATTTTCTTATAGCAACCTATTTTCTAACGGTCTAATATAGAGTTAGGTGTCACGGGTCAATTCGTAGAGTGCGCCGCCATTCTTAAATCTTTGGCATTTCATCTAGAATCTAATAGCGACGCACCTTACACATTGGGTGAACGAAACAAACCCAACAAATTTCTTGTAGCAACCTTTTTTCTAAACGGTATTAGCCGATCGCACCAGTGGTTGCTTCTGAGAATTAAGATTAAAGTGCCATCTGGTTTAAAGTGCTGCGGGGATTAAAAGTGCGATCGGCCTTGATTTTTTCGTAGCATTCGCGTTCTACAGCACTCAGTTCTTTCGGCGGGACGATCGCAATTTTGACCAACAAATCCGTGCGTTCGTCTTTCTTCGGTTTCGGCCATCCCTTCCCGCGCAACCGCAAAGACTGACCCGATCGCATTCCTGCGGGAAATTTTACAGTTATCATACCTTCAGGCGCGAGCACTTCAATAGAAGCTCCCAAAACCGCTTCATCTGGAGTTATCGGCACTTCGCAGACCAAATTATCTCCCTCAAACTGAAAGAAAGGGTGAGGCAAAACTTCTAACTTTAGGTACAAATCTCCCTGCTGCTTCGTGTACGGGTCAATTTGACCTTTGCCTTTGACTCGAATTTTGCTGCCGGTTTTCACTCCCGCAGGTATTGAAACTTCACCAGTAGCGACTCGCTTGGAAGTTCCCCGAAATGCTTCCCCCAGAGTCAGCGAAATTGTCACCTCAGTGTCGCGAGTACCTCCGGCGCTGCGGTTATCGTAGCCAGCGAAATCTTCAAATCCGCCAAAACCAGTAGGCCCGCCGGTGCCGGTGCGCTGGCTGCTGTAATTCCACTTGCTGCTGCGGCTGCTACTACTACCTCCACTGCTAGCTGCGCGCCCCAGCAAGGCATTAATAAATTCGTCAAAACTGCCGTACTGGCTGAAGTCAACGCCACCAAAGTCTACATTCGTAGCGCCTGAGCCCGGCCATCCGCTGGGAGTTGCCGCCGCTTGCTTCCAGTATTGACCGTATTGGTCGTATTTTTTGCGTTTTTCTGGATCTGAAAGCACTTCGTAAGCTTCGTTTACTTCTTTAAAACGAGCTTCGGCTTCTTTGTTCCCGGGATTCATATCCGGGTGATATTTCCGGGCTAGTTTGCGAAAAGTTTTTTTAATTTCGTCAGAGCTGGCGGTTTTGTTGAGTCCCAAAATAGCGTAATAGTCTTTAAAATCTGTTGCAGCCATTAAGTAATCCTCTCTTTATTAGTTATTAGTTGTTAGTTGTTACTTGTTAGTTGTTAGTTGTTACTTGTTAGTTGTTACTTGTTAGAAAGAATAAATCCCACATTAGCAGGATGGCGAATTATAGCAACCGCGCCCGACGGTGAGGACGTTCTCGCGTTGCACCTCTTCCTTCTTCCTTCTTCCTTCTTCCTTCTTCCTTTTTCCTTCTTCCTTCTTCCTTCTGTTTACCCGCTCGCGAAGTCCAAGGGCCCTCTTCCTTCTTCCTTCTTCAAATTATAGGTTATCAAAGTTTTGGACTCGATCGAGTTCGGTTGTTGCTTGCGGGACATCGCAATTTCCGCACCCCGCTGCTGTTGGAGATTTTGAGGAGTGCTACGTCTTCGCGATTTTGGTGTGGCTGCGATAGCTGAGGCGAACCCGGGAAAGCTGCTGCGGTTGTGGGCGCGATCGCCCGTTGGGTTGACTGCCACTGGCGATCGATCTTTTTTTACCGTGCGCGGTGCGATGGCTACTTCCTTAGCTTACGCCTACGAACTTTTCTTTCTTTAGCTTTTCGCTCAATGCAAATCCTAGCAGGTTCTCATCAGCAACTCCCGTCCAAATCTGCTACCTTAATTCTGACTCAATTCTACCATCAAGCGTACATTAATTCAACAGCCTTTGGATATATTTTTTTCTGACACTACTGGTGCTATACTTTTTTATTTTAACACCACATCTATACCTTTAAGTCATAAAATATAACAAAATATATCTGCTGTCTGTTAACTAGAGCACACACTTCAAAAAAAATTAAGATAAGATGGTAACTCAATAACTTATTAACGTTACGAGGGTGATAACATCATGAATTATTTGCTAAGTTGGCCTTGCGGCTGCTGCGACGATTGGAAAGATAGTTCCGAAAGTTGTGTGATGCTAAGAAACGGGCAGCGCATTTGTCAGTCGTGCTACGAGCGCAAATACAAGAATCAGAAGCAATCCGCCAGACGCAGGCGATCGAACATACGCGTATCACCGCAGACCGTAACAGAGACTGTTCCTTATTAATGCGCCTGAGTTTGAATGAAGCCAAATATTTCGACAGCCTTGCACCAACAGTTGCAATTAATAATGAAGTAAAAAAAATCATCAGTCATCAGTCATCAGTCATCAGTCATTGGTTATCTGTCACTAATTTATTTATTTATCATCAGTCACTGGCTGACAGATAACTGATTTTAACTTAAAAAACTAATGACTGACGACTAATGACTAATGACTAATAACTAAATGATAGTTCCATCAGGAATCGTGGCGTTTTTCAGGACTACGACAATGCCGCTGCGGATGTAAAAACCTTGGTTTTCGCGGTTGGCTTCTTCCACTCGGTCTTTATTAATGATTTGAACGTTCCGGCCGATGCGGGCATTTTTGTCCACAATCGCGCGGCGAATTGTAGTATCTGCACCGATACCGAGGGCGACACCACCGTGGTCTAAACTCGAATGCCGTTCCGCGTCGGGTTCGTAGAAGTCAGCACCCATAAGCAGGCTATCTTGAATCGTACATCCAGCTTCAATGCGCGCTCGAACTCCCAACACAGAATGGTCAATGCGGCACTGTTTGAGAATGCAGCCTTCAGCAATAATTGATTCCGTCACGTGAGTATCTAAAAGCTTAGTCGGCGGCAAGAAACGCGGGCGAGTATAAATCGGCGCATTTTCATCGTAGAAACTGAAAGGAGGCTTAGGCTGTTTTGTCAGCGCCAAGTTAGCATCATAAAAAGCCTCAATGGTTCCGATATCTTCCCAATAATCGTCAAACAAATAAGCTTGAACGTTGTGGTCTTTTGAAGAATTCGGAATAATCTCTTTACCAAAATCAGTTTGGTTGGGAGATTCTTTCAGGAGTTTAATCAGAACTTCTTTTTTGAAGACGTAAATCCCCATCGAAGCAATGTAAGGACTTTCCTGAGCCTGCTGCGGTGTCAGTCCCAGTTTAGTAGTATCCACCTGCATTTGTTTGAGCGCATCGCCTTTTGGCTTTTCGCTGAAAGAAATAATGCGGCCGTTGTCGTCGATTTTCATCAAACCAAAATCCGAGGCCCGCTTCTCGTCCATCGGCAAAACGGAGAGGGTGATATCGGCATTGGTTTCGCGGTGTCTATCGACAAACTTCTGGTAGTCCATGCGGTAGAGGTGGTCGCCTGACAGAATCAAGTATTCGTCAACGTCCCACTGTTCTAGCAGCGAAAGATATTGGCGAACTGCATCCGCTGTCCCTTGAAACCAGTTGGGGTTTTCCTGAGTTTGCTGGGCGGCGAGTACCTCGACAAATCCCTCGGTGAAGCCAGAAAACTGGTAAGTGCGAGAGATGTGGCGGTTGAGGGATGCCGAGTTGAATTGGGTGAGGACGTAAATTTTGACTATTTGCGAGTTGATGCAGTTGCTCACAGGAATATCGATGAGGCGATATTTACCTGCGAGGGGAACTGCGGGTTTGGCTCGCAGTTTGGTTAGGGGGTAAAGGCGGGTGCCTACACCGCCACCGAGGATGATGGCTAAGACTTTTTTCAAGGAACTTTCTCCCTAGGGTCGATTAACTCTCCAAGTCCAGTGTCGGATGGTGAGGGCTTCTTGACAAGGGGGGGAGCGAGGAAGTTTTGAGTTTTGAGTTTTGAGCGATCGAGTTATGAGTTAAAATACCCAGGAATAAATTATGGGGAGGTAAACTACCCCTAAAGCTGGTTTCGCCATCCGCGGGTTCGCTTTCTTCAATTCTTCAATTTTTCAAATCTCAAATCGATTGACGGTAATTTTTGGTGGTATTGCCAATGAATGAAGAGCAAACATATCTGATGAGTTAGTCGCTCGGTATTTACCGTACCAGAAATAGGTAAAGTAGATCGTGGAATAGTTTCAGTTAATGCGTATGGAATATATGAAAATATAACTTTCCCATTAATTTTTCAATTATTTAAACTTTTATTCTTCTGATTAATCTGGGCTTATTTCTTACTTTTTCAATCCGGATAGTCACAGAAGAGGGGTAGGTTTGAGTAGGTTTTTAGAAGCGCTGGCAATCACCTCTTCAGAAAACTTGGCCAGGTCTGTACCTCGCATGAAATCGGTCAATAGGGCAACTGTTGAGTAAGAATCGATATTGGCTGCACCATTGTTTGTGAGAATGTCGTCGTAATGCACGGTTCTAAAGTCAAGACTGAAGCGCGTTGACCCCGATGTATTCGGAACAGCAGAGTGCATCTGTGCCCCTGAAAAGAGAATTACTCCCCCTGCCGGACAGACGATCCGAATTTCCGGCTCAATTTCGATCTGTTGTTCTGGATGCGGAAATTCAGCCTCCCGAAAGTTGTTTTTATAATCTTGTTCTTGATTAAAGCTACGAGAGTCATTGTTGACTGGCTGCTTCCAGTACAAGGGATGGAATGCCAATGCACTTTCAGATTCAAATTCGGAGATGGGTATCCACCAGTTGATTAAGCACTGAGGTGCAGCATACCAAGTATCTCGATGCGGATCGTGAAACATTCCTTCATTGTTCGGCAAATAGCCTCGGGCAGGTACGATTCGTAACTGTGGTAAATCAAAATAAGTCTTGCTTAAGTCACACTCAAACTCTTGCAGCAGCGACTGAACCAGTTGCTTGGTTTGAGGGTGATTCATAATCTGGTGTTTGAGGGAAGATTCAGCAGCCAAAAATTTCTCAACTGGCAAACCGTCCTCTATTACTGAAGGTATCGGTGAACCGAAAGTTGCTTCGAGCAGATCGCAGACCAATTGGTGGAGTGCGATCACACTTGGACAAGCAGAAAAGACAAAAAGTTGACCATTATAAAGACGCTGCCGTCTTACATCGTCTTTAACGCTAGAATCAAAGTAAATAGTATTCATTGACCTAATATCTGGGCATAACTGAATTATTCGTTGAGACTCTTGAACTGTTTGATTCCGGCAACTGCGTACCAGTTACGAGTAAATAAGAACTCATCGACACTTGCTTGTTGACAAAGCTCTGAAAACCATCGTTCTGCTCGATCAGAGGGAAACCCTGCTTCCACAATCCAGTTGCGAATTCGCTCAAAGAAAGGTTTGTCAAAGTCGCGATCGATGCGAACACGGGCATCAACTGTGATGTCAGTCAGTCCTAAATGCTTAAACATACTGGGTAATTTTCGACCCATCCAACCATCGCTCCAGTAATCGGCGGCAGCATTGAGAACACTGCGGGTGAGTTGCTTGTCACCGGGATAAAGCACCGCCGTTTCAAAATCTTGATCTAAAACTGCGATCGTTCCACCTATCTTAGTGACTCGCACCATTTCTTTTAAGATGTCTGCCGCCCTTGGTACATGAGCAAGCACAGCCGCAACATAAACGAGATCGAAAGTTTCATCTGGATAAGGCAGGTGAGTCGCATCTGCCGCCTCAAATTGATAGGATGGAAACCGCTGGCTGGCATTGGTAATCAAATACTGATTGAGATCGACTCCATAAAAAGATGGGGTGACGATCGCCTTCAATGTGCGATCGCAAACCTCTAAGAGATGACCTGTTCCACAACCCACATCCAGAATTTTGGTTGGTGTTGAATCTTTCAGGATTGTTTGAAAAAACCAACTGATAATATCTGAGTAGTATGTATCCAACCGATCGAGCAAAACTTTCTCGGCGGCAATCTCTTGAGCAGGGTCGTGATTTCTAGCATCCAGAACCATAAAATTTTAATCTCCTTGAATCAATTTTTTTCAATAATTTCATCTTCCATCCGACAGCTTTCTTGAATGATTAAACTGTACAAATGAAGCATGAAATCAGGGGTAATCCCCTGTTCTATACCTAGCTCCTGACGGCGCTTCTTCACTTCTTCTACTCGTCCCGGTTGCATCATGGGAATCCCCTCTGCTTTTTTGAAATGAGCAACCTGTCTACACACTTCAAATCGTTTACCTAACACTTCAATAATCTGAGCATCTAAGGCATCAATTTCTTGTCTAAACTGTTCGAGCTGATTCATGGCTGAATTTTACCTCTAATACACAAACTATACCAGACAAATCTCCATCCTTTTTTAAGCCCCTGATTTACTCAGTTAATTTTTCATAACCATCCGTAGTTGTTGTTTCTAATCACAGAATGTGATATGTGTCTGGTTCAGATGTTCCGTGCATTGTCAGAACCAGAGCGTCGATTAAGGCTTTGGCTTTAAGCAGCGTTTCCTGAAACTCCATCTCAGGATCGGAAAGCGCTATAATTCCGCCACCGATACCAATCGAGGTTCGATCGGGTGTCAAAACAGCAGTCCGAATCACAATATTCAAATCGGCTGAACCATTCAAGCCCAAAAAGCCGATCGCCCCGGAATAAACTCCCCGCGCCTCTTGTTCCAGGCGATCGATAATTTGCATAGTGCGGATTTTGGGGGCACCAGTCATCGATCCTCCCGGAAATGAAGCCCGCACGCAATCCACCGCTTGTAGATTTGAACGTAACCGCCCGCGTATCGTTGTCACCAACTGATGTACTGTTGCATAGGTTTCCACATCCATTAACTTCGGTACCTGAACGCTACCCACTTCACAGACTCGTCCCAAATCATTGCGTAACAGATCCACAATCATCAGATTTTCAGCCCGGTCTTTTTCGCTGTTGCGTAGCTGCTCTCGGAGGATAAAATCTGCTTCAGGGGTTTCTCCTCGGTGTAGCGTTCCCTTAATGGGCTTAGTTTCTACCCAACCTTGGCGATCGATCCGCAAAAACCGTTCTGGAGATGAACAGGCGATCGCTATCTCACCAAAGCGCAAAAATGCAGAGTAAGGAGCAGGATTGATTTTACGTAATGTCCGATAGAACGTCAATGGGTCGGGGATCGCATCGGTGTGAAGCTGATTCGTCAGGCAAACTTGATAGGTTTCCCCTTCGTGAATTTCGTCCAAGCACTGGTGGATATCTTGGATGTAATTTTGGTAAGTGCGACTCAAACGGAACTTGACTGGCTGAGAATTTCCCTGGGGTACAAGGGTTGCCAGAGGCGCAAGGGTTTCGAGTTGTTGTTGGATAGTATCAAACCAAGTTTCTACCTGTTCTGTTTGTCCTTTTTTGATTAATTGGAGCAAATAAAGACACTGTTCTTGGTGATCGATGGCAATGATGCGATCGGCAAGTAAGAAAATTGCATCAGGTAATGGTGAAGAATGCACCAATGACGATCCCGACTCTGCCTTGAGTTCATAGCCAAAATAGCCAACAAATCCACAATTAAAATCAAACGGTAAACCATCAGCTTGGCAACTTCGGAGGTCAATTTCTCGTTTGAGATACTCGAAAATACTTTCTCTGCGATGGGTCACCCGATCTGACTGTGTGATAATAAGTTCTTGGGTTAGAGTATGGTATCGCACCAATAGACTGTTTACCCCGCTTCCGTCACCCATAAACGAGAAGCGAGATAGACCAAGTTCCACACGGCTGCTATCTAGCCAAAAAGCGTTCGGTGCATCCTCAAACAACTGTACAAATATTTGTTCTGTATTTGGGCAAATATCCAACTTCCGCGTATACAATTCAAACTGCTGAGACTCTTCTTGGTAGGAGTCATCTATAGCAGGAGCAACAGATCCATATCCTGTCCAATACTGTTTTACTGAACTTCTTGATGACTTCTCAGTAAATTGCAGCGTAATCTCTCTAAAGTTTTCTATTAATCTTTGTCCATATTCTGTACAGATAGACTCTGGGTGAAACTGCACCCCCCAAAAAGGTAGATGCCGATGACGCAATCCCATCACCAGTCCTTCTTCAGTCCAAGCAATTTTTTCTAGGCACTCAGGTAGTTCATCAGCAACTAACAGGGAGTTATAGCGCACCACAGAAAATTGACTGGGAATGCCTTGGAATAATTCCGAATCATTGTGATAAATTTTACTGAGTCTACCGTGTCGAACTTCCGGTGCATGAATCACTTTTCCACCATGTAGGTAGCCAAGTCCTTGATGCCCCAGACAAACTCCCAGCAAGGGCACATCCACTTTCTCAATTATCTGTCGGCAGACTCCAAAATCTTCTGACCTTTCTGGACGACCGGGACCTGGAGAAATTACAATATTGTCGAATGCAATTTCTTTGACTTCATCCCAGTTAAGCCGATCGTTACGAATTACCAGAGGCAGCTCCCCATTTACCTCAGCAATCATCTGGTACAGATTAAAGGTATAAGAGTCATAGTTGTCAATAATTAAGGTTCGCATCTAGCCTTTCTCAAAAAGAGGAGGTACAATTATAGTTGTGAGTCGATCATTAATAGTTGTGAGTCGAGAGGCTGAGTCAGGGTCGATCGTCGCTTTCACTTGATCGGCTGCTGCGGCTGAGTCGGGGTCGATCGTCGCTTTCACTCGATCGGCTGCTGCGAGCGCGACCTTTAATTAGAGCTGCATTACCTTTTGGGTTCTATATTGCTCACTCCGTTTTTGTCAGTTACATGATACATCATCTATCTGAGAAAGGCTATATTTTACGATTTTTTGATCGACAAAACTCGATCGAGTGTATATTCTCTACCAAAAGCTAGATCTCCTAGAAACATCTGCTAATGTAGCCTAAGCCGTAAAAGACAGGAAAATTGTATGCAAATCCAAACGCCGGACTGGGTTAAACACGCGGTATTCTACCAAATATTCCCCGATCGCTTCGCTAAAAGCAAACAGCCGCGCAAACGCCTGCTGCAAAACTTCATGTGGGAAGAATGGCACGAAATCCCCACCCTCCAAGGGTACAAAGGCGGCGACTTGTGGGGCGTGATGGAAGAGCTAGACTACCTGCAAGACTTAGGCATAAACGCAATTTATTTCACCCCGATATTTCAGTCTGCCTGCAATCACCGCTACCACACCCACGACTACTATCAAGTCGATCCGATGTTGGGTGGCAATCCAGCGTTTAAAGAGCTTCTAGACGCCGCCCACGATCGCAACATCAAAATCGTCCTCGACGGCGTATTCAACCACGCCAGCCGCGGCTTTTTCTTCTTCCACGATATCCTCGAAAACGGCCCCCATTCTCCTTGGGTAGATTGGTTTAAAATAGAAGGCTGGCCGCTATCTGCCTACGACGGTAATTTTCCTGCTAATTACGCAGGTTGGGATGGCAATCGAGCCTTGCCGGAATTCAATCACGACAATCCAGAAGTACGAGAATACATCATGGAAATTGCCGAATACTGGATTAAATTCGGCATTGATGGCTGGCGGCTAGATGTTCCTTTTGAAATTAAAACTCCCGGATTTTGGCAAGAATTTCGAGAGCGAGTCAAAGCAATTAATCCCGAAGCTTACATTGTCGGCGAAGTTTGGGAAGATGCGAGAGAATGGCTCGACGGCAGTCAATTTGACGGAGTGATGAATTATCTGTTTGCGGCGCCGACTATTGCTTTTGCAGCGGGCGACAGAGTAGATTTAGCTCAAATTGAAGGTCGTTCTTACCATCCCTATCCGCCGCTGTTTGCTAAAGAGTATGGGGACAAAATCCAGCACGTTTTGGAACTGTACCCGTGGCCGATACAGCTAACTCAACTTAATTTGTTGGCGAGTCACGATACAGCCCGGTTGATCTCAATTGCTGGAGGCGATAAAGCTAGCGTAGAACTGGCTAATTTGCTGCTGTTAACTTTTCCCGGAGCTCCCAGCATTTACTACGGCGATGAAGTTGGTTTGCCCGGTGCTCTAGATCCTGATTCCCGCCGCGGTTTTCCCTTAGAAGCTAACTGGGAACTTGAGGTTTTAGATTACCACAAGCAGTTGATAGCTTTGCGGCATAAATACGCTGCCCTCCGCACCGGAGACTACCAAATTCTATTTGCTGAGGGAACGGTTTACGTTTTTGCCCGAATTTTGGGGGATGAGGAAATAGTTGTTGCTGTCAATGTCGCGACTGAAGAGGCAAATATTAGTTTTGAAGCAGCTACTTTGAAATCTCCTCACGAGAAATTGCTGTTTGGTAAAGGCGAGTTTGTTTGGAAAGGTGAAGGGAAAACTCGGCAGTTAGAATTGATGCTGCCGGCGCGATCGGGCTTAATTTTAGGTTCGCACAATTAGTTTAAGAACATAGGTTTGTAGTGAGGACTTTAGTCCTCTGATTGCGGACTAAAGTCCTCACTACAAACCGACAGAATGTGATAGGTAAGAATTTTGTTGAGTTTGGGTATGTTTTCCATCCAAGAGGCAATAGGATTAGGAATTTTGGTAAAGGGCTCGTCAGTGGGTGGTAATACCAATTTTCTAAAATCGTGCAACACTCGAAGACCCCCCCTAGCCCCCCCTTGCCAAGGGGGGGGACAAGAATACTGTTATTTCGTTTAAAATTGGTATAAGACGGTGTAGGGGCCGGGACTTTACAATAAATTTAACAAATCGGCTGCTTCAATAACAGTCACGAGTGTTCTGAAAGAATCGGCATTGGTGGCAGTCTCGATAATATCAGCCATGATGTTTTTCTGGAGTGGAAATAGCAGAAAATTAATCTGGGGCGACGATCATTTTAGGTATTTAAAAATAGCAGAAAATTGATCGGAAGGCTGATGATTGTTTGACGAACTATAGGTTACTCTAATTGCTGGTGCGGATGGTTGAGTGCGATCGACCTTTTTGGCTTATCCTGGGGTGACATCCTCGCCTTTGCCCAAAAACTGCTGGAGAATCTCTCCGGGATCTCTGTCCCAGGTATCGATATGTTGGTAAATTAAGCCCTCTGGATCCAGCTTGTATGTAGAATAGCCGTTGAAGAAGATCCGAGCTTTCCAGGGTACGCGCAGTGTCCCGCGAACAGTCCAAGTTGCCACAATAGTATCAGGGGTTGTCTGACTTACGTCGTGCAGGTCGAAGTAAATCTCGGTGAAAAATAGCTGCCCGTGAAATCGCAAAGTCCAAAAGATAATGCGATAGTTGATTTTTCCTTTAAATTTGTTAACTGGGTCTTGAAAAAAAACATCTTTTGTATAAATGTGGTAGGAAATGTCTTTCTCAAAAAGCGTCGGGAGATCTGCTTTGAGGATGTCTACTGTTTGTTCTACCTGCATTTGATATTCGATCGCGCTCAAGCTACCACCTTGTGACACTATTGTGTGTAAGTTTAAATGGATAATCTCGATCGACAGCAAGAGCATCCAAAACTTGATACATCTAATTATATTGTCCGATCTCGCCTTTGGGCCGATCGGGACTTGGGACATCGAAACCTTGGCACAGATTTGATTGAACACCCCCACTCATCTGACATTCTCGCAGAAATCAACGGCGGCAAGCTGTTGATGGTAGATAGCCGTCGCCGAAACGGTCTAATTTTGATTAAAGGCTTCCATGCGGAGTTTGCCGGGCCTGGTGCTGCCGTTGGAGGTGCTTTTGATGCTGATTCGCAGCAGGCGATTCCTGTGGGAGATTTTTGTTTTGTTTGCCCTCTATCTCCCGCAGAAAGACAGAAAGCTTTCGGAATTAGGCGGCATTGGGTGCGGTTAACGGAACAGTTAACGGCAAAGTCTGTAGCTGCGGAACGCGCACAAATGATTTTAACTCAGTTTGAACAATATTTTGATTCGGAAACAGTGGCACAAATTCCCGATCGAGCTTTGGCACTTTTAGTCGGCGTATTTCCACAAACTATTCGCGCGGCGCGACAAGGAAACGATCGGTTATAAATTGGTGTAGATAGCTTATGCTGCGATCGCGCTGCTACAAGCTCCACTCGGCATTCTGCAAAACAACTCGATAGCCATCTGGGTCTTCAAAGGTCACTCCATCTTTGTCCCAGTAGGGATTGTAGGAGTTTACAGGCTCAAATCCCATTGCTTTCATTCGCTCAACAGCTTGCTGCCATTCTTGTTGGTTAGGAAGGTAAAAGACGATAAGATTGTCTTTAGTTGGAGCGCCACCTACAATATGTCCCCGTTGATGGATGAATTCAAAGTGGTGGCTTTCTCCTGGCATCCCAACCATTACTCCGTCAAAATCTTCATGGTTTTCAAAACTATCGAGGATTTGCAGCCCTAAACCCTCTGTGTAGAAATGAACAACTCGATCGAGGCAATCCGTTGGACGAGCAACCCGTAAAACCTTTCCTTGAAGCATATATATCTCCTCCAAATTTATTTTTGTGTTAAGCAGAAACTGGATACCGAATATTATGACTTGTCAAAAATTTCTCCTATTCGATCGCAAGTTCGCACATTTTCGTCGGGAGTACCCACGGTAATTCGCAAACCTCCGCCTGTGTGGCGAATTAAAGTACCTTGAGCTTTTAGCTGCTGCATGATTTGTTGGTGTTTGTGTTCGGGCGATTCGCCCTCAGCAGTTGTCACCCGCAGGTAAACGAAGTTAGCTGCACTCGGCCAAACTTGCAGTTTTTGATGCTGAGTTAGCGCTGCAATTAATTTGGCTCTTTCTGAGATAATTTCAGGAATTACTGCTAGCAATAATTGCCGCTGGGCGAGGGCAAACTCTGCCGCTGTTTGCGAGAAACTGGGAAGGTTGTAGGGGAGGCGGATTTTTTCTAAGGTGGCTGTGAGTTCGGGATGGGCGATCGCATATCCGACTCTCATTGACGCTAGGCGAAATGCTTTGGAAAATGTTCGCAAAATTATCCAATTCGGATGTTGGTGCAATCTGTCGGCTAAGGTATTTTGGCTGAATTCAAAATAGGCTTCGTCAATTACTACTAAGATATTTTCGGGCAAACTTGACAGCCATTCTATTTCATTGATTGTTAAAGCATTGGCTGTGGGGGAGTTGGGATGGACGACAAAGACGATGCGGACGGGGGGATTTTGATTTTGGTCTATCGCCCTTTGAGCTGCATTGATGTCGATTTCAAAAGTCTCGGGGTTTCGCCCGACACTAACAACGGGAATCCCCAGGGTGGTGGCGGTAATTCCGTACATCGAAAAGGTGGGATTGGCGACGAAAATTGAGCCTGCGCCGCCCAAGCAAGTAGCGATTAAGAGCGATCGAATTAGTTCGTCGGAACCGTTGCCGACTGAGATATTGTCGGCTGTAATGACAGTTTTTGGCTGTGGAACCCCCCCTAGCCCCCCCTTGGTAAGGGGGGGGACAGGAATAGATTCAGCCCCTAGTCCCGCCTTGTTAAGGGGGGGGACAGGAATAGATTCAGATCCTAGCCCGCCCTTGTTAAGGGGGGGAAAAGGAATAGATTCAGCCCCTAGCCCGGGGGCATTTAGGGATTCGTTGACGTATTGGGCGATCGCCTCTTTGAGTGCTGCGTGGCCTCCGTCGGGATAGCGATTTGTCTCAATTAACTGCTGGTAAGTCCAAGCTAGCTTTTGTTTTAATTCCTCTGGCAGATCGTAAGGGCATTCGTTGGTGTCTAGGCGATCGAGTACAATTTCCGAGTGCGCTGATTCTCCTGAGGCGCCGCCCGGATGAGGAGTGTATGCGGTAAGTTCGGCTAAGTCTTTGCGGATAAAGGGAAGCATGGTATGATTTTTGGTCTGAGATTGTAGATTTTATAATTACGATTTGGTTGGTCACTATTAGGATAATTAGTCATTAGTTTATGATGTCTAGCGTATAAATCCTTGATTGTCATCAATAACTAATAAACTAATGACTAATGACCAATGACTAATGACTATTTTAATCGCGCCACAAAGCAATTCCGCCCAACAAACCGCTGACATTCGGTACTATTTTAACTTGTGGCGGTAACTCAAAAACAATTTTTTTGGTATTGCCGCCGCCGATGTAAAGGCGATCGCAGTTAAAGAGATTTTGCAGGTAGACGAGGGCTTTTTCCAGACGGCGGTTCCATCTTTTGGGGCCGACTGTATCTAAGGCGGCTCGCCCTAATTGCTGTTCGTAAGTTTCCCCTTTACGAAACGGGTGATGTCCTAATTCTAGATTTGGTACCAAGATACCATCGACAAACAAACCCGAACCGAAACCGGTGCCGAGAGTAATTACTAATTCTACTCCCGTTCCAGCAATTGCTCCCAATCCTTGAATGTCGGCATCGTTAGCCACTCGCACAGGTTTTCCCAATCGATCTTTGAGGGTAGTTGCTAGGTCAAAATCAATCCAAGATGGATCTAAATTGACTGCGGTTTTGATGATACCGCGAGATACGACGCCGGGAAAACCGACGGATACTCGGTCAAATTCGCCTTGTCCGCTGGCCAAAGAGGCTATGGTTTCCAGTATCGGTTCCGGCTTCGGGGGTTGAGGCGTTTCTAAACGGCTGCGTTCCGTTTGGGGTTCACCTTCAGCGTCCAAAACCATAACTTTGATGCCACTTCCGCCAATGTCAACGGCTAAGGTGCGAGTCGATTTATCTTGTTCAGTCATTTGATTTTTGAAACTAGCAAGTTGGTGAGTAGATTTGAGATTTTAGACTTGAGATTTTAGATTTACTCCACACAGGAATCTTGGAGTTTAAACGTTGTCTAAAATTTTTGTTTCTCACGACTTAAGTCGGAAGATTGTATCCATTTTTGGGCATTGTCAAATTTTAATTTTTGAATTGGCAAAACTTTTGCATCGCTTCCCAAATTTCCGCTAGGACATTTCCCAAAGAATGATCGTCCTCTAGTTCGATTAATTTCACCCAGGGACGATTATCTGAAAAACTTCTGCTAGCTTGAATCGGTACGATCGTATCATGCTTGCCGTGCAGAATTAACGTCGGAACAGATCGCATTAATTTTTCTTCAGGGTATTGAGCCATATCTGTCACAAACTCATAATTCAACGGCAAATAGCGCTGTTCGCCGTAGTGATAAACTGGCAAATATTTCTCAGACTGCCACTTTTCTAACTGTTGCTGTCCCAACTGTGGCAGCCAATGGGAGAGAAATTGAAAAGCCGGTGCTAACAAAACTATTTGTTTTATTGATAATTGTCGCTGGGCCAGCCAAGCCGCTGTCAGCCCGCCAAAACTAGACCCAATGATGGTAACTTCCCCTAAATTTTTTAGATTTTCTACAGATTCGGAGGATTGGACTTGCAGAAATTCTGTTTCTATTTGGTCTAATTGGCGCGTGAGAGTGAGGCGCGAAAAATCATTGTAATTGAGATCGGGAGTTTTGAGGTCAATTCCTAGGGAAAAAAAGCGATCGCGGAAATATTTAGCCTTAGTTGAATCTGGACTTGAAGCAAATCCGTGTAAATAAATGTAACTAGAATCGTTTTGTAGATTCATCCAGAAAATTTGATGAGATTTACCAACTAATTATTTTAACTTAAATGAGCGAACTGGCGACTGCACGCCCGACAAGTTTATTTTTTAGTAGGGTGTGCAGTCGGTAGCAGTGTAGATTAGAACTCTTGCTCTCGTCAAATTTACCCCCCGCAAGTCCCCCCTTATTAAGGGGGGAAACAAGAATAATCTTACCCCCTCCCCGCGACTTCGGGGAGGGTTGGGGTGGGGTGCGTTGTATTTTTGCAAGAGATCTATTATTGGGATTTTTGGCTGTTTTGTCTCCGGGTTTTAGCAGCTTCCCTGCGCTGCTGCATCATTTGGGAGAACTGGCTGCGCTGTTCGGGTGTCAGCACTTCTCGCATGGCTAATGTACTTTCAAATTGTACCTCTTCTAACTGCTGCCTCAATCCCATGATTTGGCGGTGTTTGTCGCGCATTTGGCCGACGTTTGCTGTCGTACCAGACATCATCGTTTCCAATTCTTGTCTGGCTTGGCGGATTGCTTGCATTCGCTGGGAAACTTGGTCTTTGTAGCGATCGCGAACAGCCTGCATTTTCTGCTTTTGCTCGGCGGTTAAATTTAGTTTCTCAAACAGCCGGTTCTCTTTACCACCAACTCGATTGGGAAGCTGGTTTTGGGCAATTGTTTCCGGTTGAGCGGGGCTGGGAGCTGCTGTTGCAGCGGCTGTAGTACCGAGAGTTAACAGTAAAACTGCGATAGCAGAAAATTGGCGCATTGACATGAAAAATTACCTCTTTAAGATTAGTTAATTTGTTGGGGTTCGGTGTCAGCAGTAACAGGGAAATCAAATAAATCTGTTTGCGGGCGATCGCTCATAGTTGCCGTGCGAGAATCGTTCAATACACCCTCCCAATTATTTACCAGAAATGCTTCCAAGTGAGCTGCTTCATCCGCCTGTAATTGTGCGGTAACTAGGACGCGATAGCCCGAACCAAAAACTAGCAAGCTAGCGACGATCGCAGCGGGAAAACCCCACTTGGGAAAACGGAGGAATTTTGAGCTTTTACTAGACTCTCTAAATCGCGAATACCCGAGACGATTTAGCTCTCTCGCCCTGTCATTCCTATCTATTGCTGCTAAAACTCTTTGCTCAAAATCGGGGGCAGCGTCCGGAACTTTTGGGCTATTTTGCTTCAAGAAATTCACTAATTTTTTGTCGCTATTTTCATCGTTCACAGTTCGTCTACCCCCTGTTTTTGCAAAAATTGTCGCATGGCATTTCGGGCATAAAACACGCGAGATTTAACAGTTCCCGCTGGTAGTCCCAGGATTTGGGCTACTTCTTTTTGCGGGATGTCTTCTAAGTCGTGCAGCACCAAAACAGTGCGGTGTTCAAAGCTCAATTGCTCCAGTCCTCGTTGCACTAAATCTTGATAGTGCAACTGCATCAAGCCGGATGTGTTATTATTGGGAATAACACTATCCATTGTTTCTTGATTTTTGAGTTGGGAGTCAAAAGAATGCTGTTTGGCAAATGCTTTTCTTTGGTCAGATGCCACATTCCAAGTAATGCGATAGAGCCAAGTTGAAAAGTTTTCCTGTTGTTTGAGTTTGGGTAATCCTTTCCAGACTCGCAGAAATACTTCTTGGGTTAAGTCGTCTAGAAGTGATGAACCGCAGAGTTGGTAAAGGGTTGACCTGACTTTGTGTTGGTAGCGTTGGTAAAGGTGACGAAAGCAAGTACGTGAAGCGAAGCTATCCCGTAGGGAATCGCCCTTTAAACACCGATCGACTAAGTAGGAGTCGGAACAATCATCGATTAAAACATTGGCTGACACACCTAACACCTGTGAAGTATCCCTCACCTGTTCGTTATCTGAAGCGTTTAGACAGGACAAGTTCAAAAAAGGTTCAAAGGATTTAAAATTCTTTGGCAAAGGTACGTAGTTGCGCTTCAGCGCAAAGCGCGAAGAGCGCTGAAGCGCAACTACATACCTAAATATAACGGCGCTAGTGCGGGTTGAAGAGGGAGGGAAACGGCAATGCCGTTTCCCGATTTAAGATTTATCGCAGAGTCACAAACTCTTCAGCAGTCGAGGGGTGAATGCCGATCGTCGAATCGAAATCTTTCTTGGTAGCTCCCATATTAACGGCGATCGCCATTCCTTGAATAATCTCGCCCGCGTCTTTCCCAACCATGTGCACGCCCAAAACTTTGTCAGTATTAGTTTCAACAACTAACTTGACAAAAGTCTTTTCATCTGCACCTGTCAAAGCGTGAAACATCGGCCTAAACTTGGCTGTGTAGCACTTAATTGAGTCGGGAAATTTGGCTCTAGCCTGCTCTTCTGTTAAGCCGACTGTAGCAGCTTCCGGCTGGGAAAATACCGCTGATGCGACATTTTCGTGACTGATTGCTCTCGGATTGTTGCCAAATTCGGTATCTGCAAAAGCGCGTCCTTCGGCGATCGCAATTGGCGTTAAATTGATCCGGTTGGTGCAATCTCCGACAGCAAAAATGTGCGGTTGATTGGTGCGGCTGTCTTTGGTAACTGCGATCGCACCTTTCTCGGTTTCAACTCCCGCATTCTCCAAACCCAGTTTTTCCAAATTGGGCGATCGTCCGGTAGCGCACAAAACCGCGTCTACTGTCAAGGTTTCTTGGGATTCTCCCCACAATTTTAACTTTAAGCCTTCAGGAGTTTTCTCGATCCACTCGATCGAGCTTCCTGTGACAAAATTGATGCCGTGCTTAACCATTCCTTCTTGGACATTGGCGCGAAGTTCTTCGTCAAAGTAGTGCAAAATGCGATCGCGCCGGATGATTTGAGTCACCTCACTTCCCAAGCCGTTCATAATGCAAGCAAATTCAACACCGATGTAGCCGCCGCCCAAAATTGCCAACCGTTTCGGCTGCTCTTTTAACAAGAAGATTTCGCGGGAAGTGATCGCGTGTTCGATGCCGGGAATATCGATTCTGTGAGCTTCGCCGCCGACAGCAATTAAGATTTTAGCAGCGGTGTATTTTTTGTCACCAACTTCGACAGTGTGGGGGTCGATAAATTTGGCGTATCCTGAGATTAATTCAACTCCGGCTTTTTCGAGGAAGCTGATGTGGAGTTTGCTGAGTCGTCGCACTTCTGTATCTACAGTGGTGACGAGTTTTTCCCAGTTGAAGCTGGTTTCTACAGGGCTCCAACCGTAGCCGATCGCATCTTCGTACAAATGCGAAAATGTTGAAGCGTACACCATGAGTTTTTTGGGTACACAGCCGCGAATGACGCAGGTGCCGCCTACTAAGTCATTTTCGGCGATCGCCACCTTCGCCCCGTAGGATGCTGCCCGCTTAGAACTTGCCAATCCGCCAGAGCCTGCACCTATCACAAACAAGTCGTAATCGTATGTCATAATTGTCGCTAGTTTCCTGTCTTAATTTTAGCCATTTTGCGCTTTACTTTTTTTAATGATATCTCAAAAAAAATTTCGTTTTTTAGAGGGAGATTGCTTTACTTATTGCAGTTTACATGATATCATTTAATAATGGAAATATGTGCATTAAGACTTAAAATTGCTCACACTCCCATTATTAGAGTATAGCACAAGCAAATGGTAAAAAAAATATAAAAATATAACTATTTTTTGGCGGCCACTGATGAGGGAATTGTGGGTTGTAGCTGAAGTCTCGATCCCCCTAAATCCCCCTTAAGAAGGGGAACTTTGAGAAGAATCTTGTCCCCCCCTTTTTCAAGGGGGGCTAGGGGGGATCTGGCCTAATCGTAGCGACACAAAATCGATACTATTTTTGGGCGGCTGCTGATGAGGGAATTGCTGGTTGTAGCTGAGTCTCGATCCCCCTAAATCCCCCTTAAGAAGAGGGACTTTGAGAAGAATCTTGTCCCCCCCTTTTTCAAGGGGGAGTAGGGGGCAAGCTAAGGTAGGATCTGGCCTAATCGTAGCGACAGAAAACTGATACTATCCTAACCTATCGGGGAAAAGACGGGGATTGCCCGTACAGTTTTTTGAGCTTCACAAATCATTGATAATTGCTATATTATAAACATACATTAATTTTCCAGCTACTTTTATGATTGATTGGCTTGTGGTCTGGGGAGTAACGCAAGGAGTCGGCATTATCGTCCAACCCATCTTAGAAGATTTGGCAGTAGACGGCGCGAAGGATTTAGTAAAAGATTTTTTCAAAGATTCCCTAAAAAACGTCTTATTTGGCGAAAAAGATCCGCGACAAGTCGCAGGGGGGAAAGCGCTAAAAAAGTTTTTGGAGTTAGTGCAACAGCAGTTAAAAATCAGCGGACTTTCCCCAGAACAGATTAAGCTGTATATTAAAGATGTTAAAAAGTTTATCGGCAACAAGTCAGTTAAGGAAATTTTGGGTAAAGCCTTTGAGAGCGATCGCGAATCCCTCGATGCAGAACTTCTCGAACAAACCTGGACTCAACTAGATTTAGCAGCTTTACCCGCCAGATTTAAGTGGCAAACCATCGCCAATCAGTATCTCGCCGAAGTTCAAGAAATTCTCTTTGACTCAAAAGACTTGCGGGATATCTTGAATGCTCAAAATCTGGACAGCATTCAGAAAAACACTCAAGAAATTGCTGGGATAATCCCAGATTTTGATTTGAGGCAATATCAAGAGGCTTTGTGCGAACGTTACAGCAATCTGGATTTAAGCAGCGTCGATAGCAATACCTACGATTATCGCGAAAAGCTGAAAGTTTGGCAAATCTTTATTTTCCAAGATGTGCGCTTAATTTACGAGTCATTTCTGCCCCAAGCTTACGAAATTCCCAAAGAACATCAACGGCGGTTGGAAGATAGCGATCGATTAGAGGCGATCGCACTTGAGAATCTAGAGAAATATCGACGCGGTTATTTTTCTCAGGCGATCGTATCGGTGCGAGATGTCATCAATGACAAGTCAAATTATCCCTACATCGTGATTTTAGGCGATCCGGGTGCGGGCAAATCTACTCTGTTACAATATTTAGCATTAACCTGGGCGCGATCGCCTTTAAATAGCGTCACATCTCTGCCGGTGCCGCTGTTAATAGAATTGCGGATTTACATTCGCAACCTGGAATCAGGACATTGCAAGAATTTCCTGGAATTTTGCCATAAAAACTCGGGTTTTATTTGTGACTTGAATCAGCATCAATTGCACGAACAACTTAAAGCCGGCGACGCTGTGGTGATGTTCGACGGATTAGATGAAATTTTCGATTCCGGGAAACGAGAAGATGTAATTACCGCGATTCATCGGTTTACCAACGAGTATCCGCGCGTGCGGGTGATTGTCACGTCTCGGATTATCGGTTACAAACCTCAACGGTTGCAAGATGCCCAGTTCCATCACTTTATCATCCAAGACTTGAATCCCGCACAGATTCAGGATTTTGTGCACCGCTGGCATGAGTTGACTTTTACGGATGCTAGGGAAAAAGTGCGAATTTGCGATCGGATGAAAAGAGCTTTGTCTCATTCATCAACGCTTAAGGATTTAGCTGGAAATCCTTTATTGCTGACAATTATGGCGATTTTGAACCGCAGTCAAGAATTGCCCAGAGACAGGGCCGAATTGTACGATCAAGCTTCGCGGGTATTGCTGTATCAATGGGATGTGGAAAGGTCATTAGTAGAGGATAGCAGGCTCGATCCAAAAACCATTGATGCGAAAGACAAGCAAGAAATGCTGCGGCGAATTGCTTGGAAAATGCAAGCAGCACCTGAAGGGTTGGCTGGCAATATTATTAGTGCGGAAGATTTGGAGAATATTATTGCAGCTTATCTGAAACAGAAAGATTTCGATCGATCGACTGAGCGGGCAAGATTGATAATTCACCAACTGCGAACCCGCAACTTTATTTTATGTTATTTGGGTGCGGATACTTACGGATTCGTACACCGGACTTTTTTGGAATATTTCTGTGCGTCGGAGGTGGTGGAAAGGTTTCAGAGAACGAAAGAACTTTCGCTGGAGGAGTTGAAAACAGAAGTTTTTGGAAACCACTGGGATGATGAATCTTGGCAGGAAGTGTTGTGCTTGATTGCGGGATTAATTGCCGAGAGATTTACGGAAGAATTGATTGAGTTTTTGATTTATGAAGTTGAATATTTTCAGAGTCTATTTTTGGCTGCGAAGTGTTTGAACGAGGTGAGAGACAGAAAAGCACTTGCTGGGATTGATAATCAATTGCTTGAACGTTTAAAAGAGTTAACAAAGTACGCCAGCAACGAGCATAGCATAGGTCTTAGTGTAAATGGAAAAGAAATTGAACTTATTAGGGAAATTCATACTCAAGCAGTAAGTGTGATTGCATTTACTTGGAAAGACGATCCTAAAATCTTACTTTGGCTCAAACAACTTGCTCAATCTAAATATGATAATTGTGGTGTGCGATATGCTGCCATCCAAGAATTAGCATGGGGATGGAAAGATAACTCCGAAATCTTACATTTGCTCAGACAACTGGCTAGATCTGATGATGAAAATTGGGCAGTGCGACAAGCTGCTGTTCAAGAATTAGTCCGAGGTTGGAAAAATGACGCGGAAACTTTACTCATTATCAAACTAATAGCTCAATCTGATGATGCTTCTTTTGCGAAGCGTTTAGCAGTTCAAGAATTAGCATATGGATGGAAAGACGATCCTGAAACTTTACCTATTATTAAACAAGCGGCTCAATCTGGTGGTAGTTGGGGTGTACAAAGTGCAGCAGTCCAGGAATTAGTACGACATTGGAAAAATCACTCAGAAACATTTCCTATCCTCCAACAACTAGCTCAATATGATGATAATTCAGATGTCCGAGAATCAGCAATGAAAGAATTAGCACGGGAGTGGCAAGATGCTCCAGAAACCTTAGCTATTCTCAAACAACGCGCTCGATATGACGATGAGTCCGATGTCCGAGAAATAGCACTCCAAAAATTAGCGCGTGGATGGCAAGACGACTTGGAAATCTTACCTATCCTCAAACAACTTGCTCAATACGATCGTGATTCAGATGTGCGGATTGCCGCATTCCTAGAATTAGCACGTGGCTGGCAAAATGACCCAGAAACCTTACATATTCTTAAACAAAGCGCTCAATATGATGATGATTTTAGGGTGCGATTTTTAGCGCTTACAGAACTAGCATATAGCTGGAAATATGACCCAGATATATTTGAATTATTGTGTGCTACTGCTATTAACTATCCTTTTGAACGCTACTTCTTCTCGCAAAATAATCCCCGACAAATAGCTCTTGAAATCATGGTCGAGCAATATCCCGATCGCCCAAAAACATTAGAAATACTTCGCGATCGATTTGTCAACGATCCAGATGAACAAGTCCGCAACTTTGCCGAGAAACAATTGGCAAAACTAGACAAGCTGTGATATAAACAAAAAAAGGAGAAATGCTCATCAAAGCAGTCGCTCGCAAACACATCGTCAAAAAGTAAGTTTTTTTTATGTGTTGTCGAAGATTTCAGAAACCGGGTTTCTTCGGAAACTTCTCGTTACCAAATGCAAGACTCGTAGAAACCCGGTTTCTCGCCCACGTCGCAGATTTCAGAAACCGGGTTTCTTTGTAGATTTCTCGTTACCAAATGCAAGACTCGTAGAAACCCGGTTTCTCGCCCTTGTTGAAGATTTCAGAAACCGGGTTTCTTTGTAGATTTCTCGTTACCAAATGCAAGACTCGTAGAAACCCGGTTTCTCGCCCTTGTCGCAGATTTCAGAAACCGGGTTTCTTCGGAGATTTCTCGTTAGTAAATGCAAGACTCGTAGAAACCCGGTTTCTCGCCCACGTCGCAGATTTCAGAAACCGGGTTTCTTCGGAAACTTCTCGTTACCAAATGCAAGACTCGTAGAAACCCGGTTTCTCGCCCACGTTGAAGGTTTCTCGCCCACGTCGCATATTCCAGAAACCGGGTTTCTTCGGAGATTTCTCGTTACCAAATGCAAGACTCGTAGAAACCCGGTTTCTCGCCCTTGTCGCAGATTTCAGAAACCGGGTTTCTTCGGAGATTTCTCGTTACCCAACACAAGACTCGTAGAAACCCGGTTTCTCGCCCCCACGAATAAGTCTTGTTTAGGGGCCAAAATGCGCGAATTGAACATCGATTGCGATCGCATTTAAGCCACAATTTGTTTATTTAATTTCCCGAAAACCGTTCAGAAGTGTTAAGTTAGTAGTAAGTTGTGTCGATCGCACATAAAAACAAATGCCTGAACTACAAACCGAGACCCACCAACACCTCGACCTGCAAGCCACCTCAAAACCCGTCATCCTCGGTCTCAAAGACGTAACCAAAGTCTACGGCATCGGCGACTTAGAAGTGCGCGCCCTCAACGGGATCAGCTTGACGGTAACGCAAGGAGAGTATTGCTCAATTATGGGCGCATCCGGTTCAGGCAAATCTACAGCTATGAATATTATCGGCTGTCTCGATCGACCTACGAGCGGCAGTTACTACCTAGACGGCGTAGATGTCGCCCAAATGCCCGAATCAGAATTAGCCGGAATTCGCAATTTAAAATTAGGTTTTGTCTTCCAACAATTTCACCTGCTAGCTCAACTAACAGCATTAGAAAATGTCATGTTACCCATGGTTTATGCAGGCATTCCCTCATCAGAAAGACGCGAACGCGCAGAGGAAGCTTTAACCAAAGTTGGTCTAGAAAGTCGCCTGAAAAACAAACCAAATCAACTATCAGGAGGACAGCAGCAGCGGGTAGCCATCGCCAGGGCTATTGTTAACCGTCCCGTGTTGTTGCTTGCAGATGAACCGACTGGTGCATTGGATACGAAAACTACTCAAGAAGTAATGGATATTTTCACAGAATTTAATGAAGCGGGCATGACTGTTGTGATGGTAACTCACGAACCGGATGTAGCGCGTCAAACTCGCCGGGTTGTCTGGTTCCGCGACGGTAAAGTTATTCATGATAATCTGGATCCGGCAGAACTTTCTCACGCGGTATTTTAAATTAATTTTTTGTTAGTTGTTATTCGTTATAAAATTGGTTTGTAGTGAGGACTTTAGTCCTGAGATATTCTGCGGACTAAAGTACTCACTACAAACATCTTTTTTTGGGATTAGTCCTGTGCTACCAATAACTAATAACTAATAACCAATAACAACTAACTAATTAAAAGCGGTGGGAAAAGTTGCCCAAACTCGATCGACAAAATCTCTAAGTTGCCGAGAGGCGATCGTGCTATCCTTGCGATCGGAGTCCAGAGACTGCAACTGGGTCAACAGCGAAATCACCTCCGTATCCAGCGCCGCCCGAAACAAACTCAGCGGCCACAGCAAATCAGAACCATCTCGCAAATCCGATAAAGTGTATTCTTCCGGCCAGCTTTGGGGGAAATCCTTCCCCGAAACGAATCCAACCAACATCAAAGGGCGCACCCAACAAATTTGACGTGCTTCAACTACTTGAATTACCTCTGAATGCAGGCACGCATCTCCACATTCCAAACTAACAATTTGACCAGGCTTAAAGTTCAAACCACAATCCATTAATGCTGACTCTTAATACAGACACAACCAAGCAAAATAAGTGCCGCAACTCTCAACAGCACCAAAAAATATTATATCACAATTAATTCTTCTCTCTTCCTTCTTCCTTCGGTCAACCATCAACTGCTTTCCTGCCAACCATCAACTGCTTTCCTGTCAACTGTCAACTGTCAACTGTCAACTGTCAACTGTCAACTGTCAACTGTCAACTGTCAACTGTTAACTGTCATCAAGAGTTTTAAGAGCCATTTCGAGTTGGGCCGTCAACAATTTTGCTTCTTTTTTACCACTACCACCATTAGCATAATCTGCCACAGAAATCGGAGCACCGATCGCAATTTTGACTTCAGAACGCCATCGAGGAATGCGCGGGCGATAGCGAATACTCATCGGTACAATCTTCACCCCCAAGCCAGGGGTGCTCAACTCCGCTTGCAGGGCTAAACGAGCTAATCCAGCCTTGAGAGGGTGAACTTCACCATCTTGAAAAATGCCACCTTCAGGAAAAATCACCAACATTTGCTTGTCGAGAAGCAACTCCACGCCGTAACGAAGACTGCTAACTGCTGGATGCTTGATATCGACAGGAAAGCCTCCCAAATGTCTGATAAACCAACCTTGCACTCCTTTGACTTCATCAGCAGTTACCATAAACCGCAAATCGCGTCGAGTCACCTTCTGTCCCGTTGAATAGGGCATCATCAGCGCATCCCACCGGGAACGATGCGTTGGGGCTAAGATTACAGGCCCGTCTTTTGGCAAGTGTTCCTGTCCGGTTATCCTAATCTTGCCAAAATAAAACGGTAGGACAATATAGTGACCTAGCGGATAAAACAAGGAGGTTAACCAAGGAGAAACGCGAGAGGTATTAGATGCTACCTTGGCAGGCATTGGCTTCACTAGAGATGATTTACTGGACTCAATGGCGATCGCGGCAGTATGACGCATGGCAATTACCCTGCTATATCGATATATAGAGTCTAAAGATATGTTGCTTGGCAAATCTTTAGTCTTTCGATGGGGACACTTTTGCTATTGGCCTTTGCCTCCGCAAGCGATCGCACCCAAAACAGATAATCTGTAAGCAGGTAAAACAGGATCCCAGCCGACACCACTACCGCACAGCCGTCAAGGGATTTTAGATTTTAGATTTGAGATTTATGCCACAGATGAATCTGGGAGTTTGAGCAAAAGTCTAAAATCTTGAGTGCACCGCGACGAGTGCCGGCAAGCAAGTATCCGTTTTTAGACGGGGTCAACCGCCGAAAAAGCTCGATCGGGCAATTCCTATTATTTCAGTTAAAGAGTCAAATTCGATTAAACATTTGCTATGGGAGAGTAAAAAAGTTTACCTGTTAATTTTGGCGGCGGGCTTCAAACCAAGCAAGCAACTGCTCTCGACAAACAGACTCCATAATACCGCCGAGTACCTGTAAGCGATGACACGAAGGCGCGCTATCTGGAAGATTGGCCACCGTGCGAATTGTGCCAGTTTTCGGGTCATCTGCTCCGTATACCAGCAAACCGAGCCGAGCTTGTACGATCGCACCAGCGCACATCGGGCACGGCTCCAGGGTCACGTAAAGCGTGCATTGATTGAGATGCCAGTCTTGCAAAACCTTGCCCGCCGCCCGCAGCGCCAAGACTTCAGCATGAGCAGTCGGATCGCAGTCTCGCTCTCGCCGATTTTGCGCTTCGGCAATCAATTGGCCAGCACCGTCAACAATTGCAGCACCTACTGGCACTTCGCCCGCATCCCCAGCGGCTCGTGCCAATTCCACAGCCCTACTCATCCAGTGTTGGTGAATAGCATAATTAGAATCAGTAATAGACAACGGCTCTGTTCGCAAATTCACGATAATATCTAGGTAACTGAAAACACTTTATATAGTCTTATTTATCTAGTTGCTGTGGAGAAAATAAGTGCGATCGCTAAGAAAACAAGTTTTTTACCGAATTCATGGCATACTTGCCTAGCTGAAAACACTTAAGATCGAGAAATAAAGTTACACTACAGCCCATCCAGAGTAATTTTGAATTATGGACACCACCCTGATTAGCACTGAAGTTGTTGAGCTGTTGTCCCGGATTAGCCGCCAAAAGCTCCGCGAGCAAGATATCACTCCTTTGGTAGTCTTTCTAACTGCTCTGATTTCCATCCTGCGCGGAGTGATGATTATCGACAGGACGATCGCAGTTGAAGAAGAAGAACGGCTGCAAAAGACTCTCAAAGCCTTTGCTAGTGGCGACCCCCATCGGATAGAACTAATTCAGCGCCTTGTCAAAGGAATCTCCAAACAGCAGGTTTACTTCAACCCCACAGAACTGCTAACTCTGACAGCTTTCTTCTCAGAATCAGAAAAGCTGTTGCTCATCGGTTCCGGCTACGAAATGTCAGCGGTAGACGGACACATCGACCTGAGGGAGCAAATGTACTTACAGTCGATCGGCAATCGGCTCGGCCTCGACTCCAGACACATTGCAGTCGTAGACACTTTATTTACCAAAGAAGGAACTCTCAACCAAGAAGACTTTGCCGAAGTTAAAGCTTTACTAGCTCCCAGCGAATTTGAATCCCGGGATCCGGTATTTGCCAAAGCAGCAAAACACCTGCTGTCTCTGTTAACGCGCAAATAATGCAACGCATATAAATTATTTGCTGCTTCAAAATTTGAGACTGTTAGCACGGGAGAGGGGAATTGCGCGCTCTTGTAGTGAAAACCGGGTTGTTTAACCGGCAACAAGAGCGCTTTACAGTTTATTTGGGCGAACAAGTCGGTTTGGGCCGCGAGTCCCGCTTAATTTTTTTCCCAAAAGTCGATCGACCTTTGTATCCCATTGAACCGAATACGTCTAAAATCTAAAAGCGAATTATTCCGGCCTCGATCGCCCCAGCTCCCTCTTTAATCTCAACTTAACCCCGAATCAACGGGTACAAGCCCCCGACGCTGTTGAGTGAGTGGATGCTCCCCCAAATTGAGACTAAAGTTCCTACTCAGGTAATTCAATTGCCGAGTAAATCTAAAATCTATAGCGGTTCTCCAATAAGTGAGGTATGTTCTTCAGTCCAATGCCCAATGCCCAATGCCCAATGCCCAATGCCCTATGAGTATCTGATGTTACTAAGAAAGGCTATAAAATCTAAAATCTAAAATCTAAAATCGACTGATTGATTATGCAAATTGAATGGCAAACCGCCAAAACCTACGAAGACATTCTGTATCAAAAAAGTGGCGGCACCGCCAAAATTACCATCAATCGACCTCACAAACGGAACGCTTTCCGTCCCAAAACCGTGCAGGAATTGTGCGATGCCTTTACTGATGCCCGTGAAGACACAAAAATCGGCGTTGTCCTGTTCACCGGTGCGGGGCCTCATACAGACGGCAAATACGCTTTTTGTGCCGGCGGCGACCAAAGCGTGCGAGGTTCTGCGGGATATGTAGATGAAGGTGGCATACCCCGGTTGAACGTGCTCGACTTGCAGAAGTTGATTCGATCGATGCCCAAAGTTGTGATTGCTTTAGTTGCAGGATATGCGATCGGCGGCGGTCACGTTTTACACTTAATTTGCGACTTGACGATCGCTGCTGACAATGCTATTTTCGGGCAAACCGGGCCCAAAGTCGGCAGTTTCGACGGCGGTTTCGGGGCCAGCTATCTCGCCAGAGTTGTCGGCCAGAAAAAAGCCCGAGAAATTTGGTTTTTGTGTCGTCAGTACAGCGCCCAGCAAGCTCTAGAAATGGGTTTAGTCAACTGCGTCGTACCCGTCGAACAACTCGAACTCGAAGGAATGCAGTGGGCTGAGGAAATTCTCGAAAAAAGTCCGATCGCGATCCGCTGTTTAAAATCCGCTTTTAATGCCGACTGTGACGGTCAAGCCGGTCTCCAAGAACTGGCTGGAAATGCCACTTTGCTGTATTATATGACCCAGGAAGGTGCCGAAGGCAAACAAGCCTTTTTGGAAAAACGGGAACCCGATTTTAGTCAATATCCTTGGCTGCCGTAGCTCGATCGAGAAATGAGTTTTGGGATTCCCTCATTCAAGTTACAGATACTATTGATTGCTGTGAGTTGAATGACCGAGTTTAGTCGATCGTCCAAAAGTATCAGTATCGATACCAATTCGCAAAAAGAATGAAACTGCTTTGCCAGATCCAAATCATAATAGTTATCAGTGATTTCCCAATCGCCAATCGAAAATGATACAATCTGTCCTGTTGCGGACGGACTAAACCGAGACTGCTGCTGATTTTTCGGTTAATGTTGTGCCCGTCAACTGGCAGGCATTACGTTCAGAAACAGTAACAGCGGTCTCATGCGGAGTCGCAGTCTGTTCTTGCCACAGTTCAATTTCTGCGATGTTTTCCCAAGATGCCCCAAAAGGCGAAACCGCCAAAGAACAAGCTTTCCACTGACTTTGCACCGGCGCGCTCAACAGAGCGCAAATTCCTCCGCGTCTCCCCTCAGGGGTATAGTGGCGGCAGTGACGACAAGCAGAAATTAATGGGGTTTTCATAAAAGTGTTGGCGGAAATCAGTTTCATCTCTAATTCTCCTGTGTAGAGCTAGGAGGTTTTAGAGCATCCCAGCCCTTATCCTGTCTGGGTTATAGCGATCCCCGAAGCACAATCAACCTTAATGATTTATTTATAATCTTGTTATATATAGAAACAATCACCTGAGTCCTTCCTCATTTTGTAGCGAAAAAGACAGGTTAAAAGTTTATAAAGGGTCAGGGATCAAGCAAAAGAACAAATACGGAACGACTATGAGATCTTCTAAATAAACGGTTGCTCCCATGCCAAAATCTGCTGAGAGTCTGTTCAACAGTTGACAGTTGACCGCTTGACAGTTGACCGTTGACCGTTCGAGAGCTACCTCTACCCTTCAGTCCGAGGATTGGAGTAATGAATAGTCTGATTTTAATTTCTCCCGCTGATGCGGGCGGGCTTTCAACCAATTCTTTCTGGTAAGCAGGCTCCGGGACACAGCAAGAATTAAGTTGTCAAACGAAAATGAAAACAGAGCAAATGGCGATCGACACTTGGGGCCCAAAGGCAGCAGTTGCCTTGACACCAAAAGCAGCTAATCCTAGAATAAGCAAGTTTTAAAGCTTCTTGTTGATAAAAAAAGTTCGGCAAGCGGAAAACGAGCGAGTCTTTAGACCGCTCGATGAAAGCGGCACGGGCGGTTTGAACCGCCGTGAATCTTTCTTGATTTTTAAAATTTTTAGCAGTGCAAAAAGGGCTTTTGCCGTTACACTCTATTGTTGGGATGGATACACAGGTGTAAACCTGGGAAGCAAATGCCTACCATATATTCAAGGTACGCGGGGACTCCACGGAACCAAGGGCTAAGCCCCTTAAACGCTTGAGGAGCTTGCTGAAAGGCAAGGATAGCAGCCCACCATTTTTTGGCAAGAGGATTGCGCCCAAGAACCCTAGTAATAGGGATATTAAGAACGAAATTTCTTAAGAATCTCAGTCGCCAAGAGCGCTGAGAGTGTCAACTTTAGAATCAAAACATTAAAATCAATTCAGAGGCGGTAGGAGTTTTGCTAATGAGTAAGCGTTCTTCAGTGGAATCCCCAAGTCAATCCTCATCAACCCCAATCAAACCTGCTTTGCAAGCTGTCCTGGGGTGTTTGGATGTCAACCTGGAAGCAGAACTGACAACATACAGAAGACACAGGCGGCGCGCCGAACAGTGGGTGTCGCCATCAGTTCGCAGCGGCCAGCCAACAGCCACAACCGAGCCACAAAAAAGCCAAAACCTACCGCAGGCTGCGGAGGAAGCCCAGCAACCGCTGTCGCTGCCCCTATCCCTTGGCGGCGTCCAGGGCGATTCCCCGCTAGCAACTACCTTGGGTGGGACAAAAATATCTAGCAATACCTTTGCACCCAACAATTATCTCGAATCCAGCGAAAAACTGATCGAAAGTTTGGACGAAGCAAAAGCTGAGCCTGCGGAAGAACGCAGTTTGGCCGCGAGTCTGTTAACTCCCTTGGGACTGAGTTCGATGTTGCTGTTTCTGTTGTCGTGCACAGCTTTGGGTTACGCAGTGATGCACCCGTCAAGTCTGGTTAAAATGGCAGGCCTGAACCGTTTTCTCGATCGTACAAGCACAACCCCCTCTACTAACGAAAGTCCGGCAGCTACAACGGTAGATAGCAGCAGCAAGGAATTGCCGAAAGCTCCAAATCTGGCATCCAAAGAATTTGTCGAGCTAGATTTGAACACTCTCAGCAACGTCAATCCCACAACCAGTCCCATTGCTTCCCCATCGCCCAAAGCATCAATCCCCCCCAATCCGCCAGCACCTCCTGCCCCCATCGGCGCTGTCCCAATTCCGACAGAAGACGGCAACCCGGCCAGAGGTAGGGAACAAGGACTCAACAATATCAGTACCGCTTTGCTTCCCAGCCCCAGCCCCAGCGCCGCCCAGACAGTCCCGACACTGCCGACACTGCCTCCCACACCCTCCCCAGCCCAGCCAGCAGCAGCCCCGACAGTAGCAGCCTCGACAGCCACAGCAGCCCCGGCCGCAGCAGCCCCGCTAGGAAGACCGACACGGGCTAGCGACGGCTTTTATTACGTTGTCACCGATTACACCAATGAAAAAGCGCTGCAACAAGCCAGAATCGCAGTTCCCGATGCCTACGTGCGGAACTTCTCAAAGGGTGTCAAAATTCAAATGGGGGCTTTGAACGATTCTGCCTCAGCAGAACGTTTGGCAAAGGAACTCCAAGCAAAAGGGGTGAAGCCGCAATTCTATCAGCCGTAAACTCGGCAAACGATCGAAAAATTCAACTAAATTGTTAGACAAAGCTAGATAACGATGAATGTTTTGTCTAACACAAAATTGTTTTTTTACTCAGACAACTTCTTAGACAGAATGCAAATCTTGGGCTCGCAAATTAAATAATTTACACATAATTGTGGGATGGGCGTCCCGCCCGTCATCAAGGGACGGGCGGGACGCCCATCCCACAAGAACAATAAAAATTGTAAGTTATTTAATTCTCATTCCTTAGTCTAAAATTTGGGAATCGACCCTGAAGCTCGCGTTGGGGGCTTGTACCTATTTTTGGGCTGGTCATATCATGTCCGGTCGATTACCATAACAAAAACGGTTTGTAGTGTGGACTTCAGTCGGCAAAAAGCTGCGGACTAAAGTCCGCTTTTGCGGACTAATCTTACTGCGGTTAATCGATCGCACACAAGATCGATCGAAAATGGCAAATAATAGTATTAATTTTCAGTCCTAAATCTAAAATTTAAGAAAATCGGGAGATAGGTAAAATGGGATTATTCGATCGCCTGTGGCGAGTGATTCGAGCCAATATTAACAGTTTGGTCGGAGCGGCCGAAGATCCAGAAAAAATTCTGGAACAAGCTGTAATGGATATGCAGGAAGATTTAATCCAGCTCAGACAAGCCGTAGCAGGAGCCATTGCCGCTCAAAAACGCACCGAACGCCAGTGTTCCCAAGCTGAGTCCACAGCAACAGAATGGTACCAGCGGGCACAGCTAGCTTTGCAAAAAGGCGAGGAAAATTTAGCGCGGGAAGCTCTGACGCGCAAGAAATCCTATCAAGAAACGGCAACGGCGATGAAAGCCAGTCTCGGACAGCAAAACGCTGTGGTTACTCAACTTAAAGAAAATATGCGATCGCTCGAAAGTAAAATTTCCGAGGCAAAATCAAAAAAAGATATGTACATTGCCCGAGCTCGATCGGCCGCATCCTCGGAAAGGCTGCAAGAAATGATGGGAAATCTCAGTACCGGCAGTGCTTTGAGTGCTTTTGAAAAAATGGAAGAGAAAGTCATGCAGCTAGAAGCTCGCTCCGAAGCCATCGCAGAACTTGGAACAAACGATTTAGAAAAGAAGTTTCTCTCTCTCGAAGCTGCTGGCGATGTCGATGCTGAGTTGGCGGCGATGAAAACACAAATGCTTCCGGGCAAGAATACACCAAAATTGCCGTCGGGCGAGCCTCCCACATCCTGAACCCCAGTCAACAGAACAATATTTGGGATAGTCGGCCAAACTTCTCAACTATGCAGCTAGAGATGGCCAACCAGCATATTGGGGAATTCCCGGATCGAAGTTAAACTCAATATATAGGTGCATCAATTAGCTTGGCTGCACCACTGACTCGATCGCTTTAAACTGTATTTATATGTTTGCCAAATTGCCAAAAGCTCGATCGCACTAAAAATCTGACCAACTGAGTCTCACCATCGCGGGCTAACGCTATCAGCCTGCTTTGGGCCTACTTCGTACACCTCACCCAGGAAAAATAGCATTATGGGATTATTTGACCGCATTAGCCGAGTCGTCAGAGCCAATCTTAACGATATGGTCAACAAAGCTGAAGACCCGGAAAAGATTTTAGAACAATCCGTTACCGATATGCAGGAAGACTTGGTGCAGTTGCGTCAAGCCGTTGCCAGCGCGATCGCCACCCAAAAGCGCACCCAGACTCAGTACAATCAAGCTGAATCCCAGTCTAACCAGTGGCAGCAGCGCGCTCAACTCGCCCTGCAAAAAGGAGACGAGACTTTAGCCCGCGAAGCTCTAGTACGCAAAAAGTCTCACGCTGAAACGGCTGCTACGCTGAAAGCGAGTCTGGAACAGCAATCGGGTCAAGTGGAAAGCCTCAAACGCAACTTGATCGGTTTGGAGAGCAAGATTTCCGAAGCCAAGACTAAGAAGGATATGCTCAAGGCGAGGATTTCTGCTGCTAAGGCTCAGGAACAGCTCAACAATACCATTGGCTCTCTCAATACTGGCAGTTCAATGGCAGCTTTCGATCGCATGGAAGAAAAAGTTTTGCAGATAGAAGCCCGCGCGGGAGCTTCCGCAGAGCTGGCGGCTGGCGGGAGCAATTTAGAGGAACAGTTCCGCTTGCTTGAAAGTGGTGGCGATGTTGACGACGAGTTAGCTCAGATGAAGGCTCAACTGAGCGGAGGTTCTGTGTCTCAAGGTCAATTGCCGGCTGCGGGTAAAACTGCTGCGGCTCCTAGTAGCTCGGAGTCGAGTCCGGTGATTGACGCGGAGTTGGAAGAATTGCGATCGCAGCTCAATAAAATGTAGTAATTTCTATCACAATTCACCGATTTCTCAGATAACCCCGCCCAACAATGGGTACCAGCCCCCGACCCTCGTTTAGGGTCGAGTTCAAAATTTTAGACTAAGGTTCAAGCTCCCAAATTGCATGAGAGAGTAAATCTAAAATCTAAAATCTAAAATCCAAAATCTAAAATCGACTGACAACTTTGATAGAATGCTCCGCCTACCTACAGCGCTAGCTTGGGGAAGTCGGAGCTTTTTCATAGATTTTTGAGCTCACCACAAAAAACATTTTTTGTCAAGTATATTTATCTTTAATTTAACGACTTAAGTCTTAAACAAAAGTGATAAAGTTACTTTAATCTTTGCAATTGCGCCGGCAAATCCTGCTCGTAAGTGTAAATAACTATCAATTATTGTTAATCAATGATGGCCCTACCACATTCCAGAGGGTTTTGTAAAATCAAGTTTTTTAGCGCAATAGCACTTGGTTGTTCAATTACAGCGATTTGCTTCGCATCGTCAGCAGCTCAAAGTGTTGGCGATCCGATCGTTACTGGTGAATCAGGCGGGCGATCGCCCTTTGTTAATAACAATTTACAGTCTCAATTAAAACTTAATCCAGAAACAGCAGACTATCGCGATCGACTTTCTGGCGATTTATACTCAGGTTCAGAATTAGATAGCAGTAAAGAGCCAGAAACCGACATCCCGGAATTTGCCGCAGCAGCGCCAAGTCAGGAACCTGAAACTCTCGCCCAATTGCCCAACCGAGGAGACAACCGACAAGAAATTCCGATTCCCAATCCTGTACTGCCAAATTCGACTCACCTCCCAGAACCCGCGCCAAGAACGCCCCTACCTCCGATAGAACAGCTTTTGCTACCCGTCCCCGTACCGAGACGGACTGAAGAATTGCCGAATATTCCGGGTACGATAACGGTCGATCGATTTGAAGTAGTTGGCAGTACCGTCTTTAGCAAACAAGAATTAGATGCTGCACTCAAAAACTTTGTAGTCCGCCCGCTGACTTTCGCCGAACTACTATCGCCCGGGGCGGATGCTCGCGGTAAAACTCGGGTTTCGGCGCTGAGACTGTTGGAGGATTTTACTCAGCGGGGAGAGAGGGATGTCTTGGTGGCGCGATCGCACTTCAATCTGGGAGTCTCAGCATTTGGTGCTACCGCGAGCAACAGCGAGCCTGACGGTCAATTTTTGACGTGGCGGGGTCAATTGCAGTACGTGCGGTTGTTGGCTCCCCAGACGCTGCTGGTTGTGAGATCCCAGGCGCAGTTGGCTGGGGGTGAGCTTTTGCCGATCGAACAATTTGGTTTGGGCGGCCCGGATACAGTGCGGGGCTACCGTCAGGATGCTTTGGTGGCGGATAGCGGACTTTTTGCTTCCGCCGAGTTGCGGTATCCGATTTTGCGTACCGGGGACAAAAAAGGTATTTTGCAGGTGACGCCGTTTGTGGATGCTGGCAATGTTTGGAATAGCGGGGGAAGGGTGGCTCTGGAAGCAAATACTCTGCTATCAGCGGGATTAGGCTTGCGGTGGCAGTACGGCGAGAGGTAGAATTCTCGGTTCGGCTGGGGCATTCCTTTGATTGGCATCAAATCGGGCGAGAGGAGTTGGCAAGAGCGCGGGCTGTATTTTTTCGTAGAATTCAAACCTTTTTAGGAAAATAGCCGTTCTGCCCTTAGCGGAACTGAGTAATTTGGCTATATAGTAATAAGTATCATTTGGCACTCATCTTTAGGTGCCAAGAGTGCATTTTACTGAAATTTTTTACATTAAACTATGTCTAAGGTGCGGTTGCTGGTTTTAAGTTCTTTTGCTTCCGGTTTTGGTTTTTGCTCAATCATTTTGGCGATGTTTACGATGATTTATGCGCTGTCGTTTACGTCTTTTTTTGTATTTGTTTTAACCTTGGTATTCTTTGGCATAAATATGGTGTTTGCTTTGCATTATTACACATCAATCACTAAGCAGTTGAGCGTGAAAGGTAAAAGTAAAGCTAGAATTTAGGGCTTGTGAAGCAGCAACAGACAAAAGCATGGAGAGTCCTTGATAGAATTTGAAGCTAATCCAGAAAAACGCCTCTGGGTTAGGACAATTATCTAGCTGTAAGTCATAATTATTGTAGGTCTAATTATTTAGGAGGTGCGATCGTGGTCATTGCTCAAACCAACCCGCCAAACCTTGCTTCAGATGCAACAAAGACGAGCTTCACTCCCGATCAATACCGGGCAATGGAGGAAACCGCCGAAGAACGTCACGAATATTGTAACGGAGAGATTATTGCTATGCCAGGAGGTTCACCCGCTCACAGCCGTATTGCCGTAGACACTACGACTTTTCTGAATGTGGCTCTCCGAGACACCAATTTTCAAACCTATAACGGCGATTTACGAATTTGGATTCCTAGCTTCAATCACGGAACTTATGCCGATGTTATGGTAATTGATGGAGAACCGGAATTCCATGGATCTCGCACGGATGAAATTCTCAATCCTTTACTGATTGTCGAGGTTCTTTCGCCGTCTACCGAAGCCTACGATCGAGGTGAAAAGTTCCGAAAATATCGCTCTCTTCCTAGTTTCTGTGAATATCTGCTGGTTAGTCAAGCTGAACCATATATTGAACAATATCACAACCTCGATCGCCCGTCGGGCGATCGCTGGCAATGGCAAGTGTACGATGGGATGGAAAAGGCGATCGTCCTGCACAGCTTAAATATAGAACTGCCGATGGCTGAGGTCTATCGCCGGATTAGTCTTTAAGGGCGATTTTTTCAAGTTTGAAATGAATTATATTTAACTAGAAATATAAATTTAGGAGAAAGCTATGGTTACTCTAATTCAACATCCAGGGCAAAACCAACTTGAAACCCCACCGGAACAAAAAATCTGGACAGATGCCGAATTCATGGCACTCAACCGAGATGGACACCGCTATGAACTTGTAAATGGAGAACTAATTGATATGGGAAACTCGGGTGCAAAACACGGTTATGTTTGTAGCATTTTGATGATTTTGCTTGGTGGCTATGTCCGCCTTCAAAAATTAGGTGCTATGTTCGATTCCAGCACTGCTTTTAAGATGAAATCAGGGAATAAGCGATCGCCCGATGTTTCTTTTATGGCAAAAGAACGTTTGCAAGGGCTAGATGACCTCCCCGATGGCTTTCTAGAGGGTGCACCGGATTTGGCTGTAGAAATCCTGTCTCCTAGCAATACAGTCGAAGAAATTCACAACAAACTCGTAGAATATTTCGACAATGGCTCGCGTTTAGTTTGGGTGATTCATCCTAAAGAACAATATGTGTTGGTATATCGATCGGCCCAGGAACCCGATCGCCTGCTCAAGTCTGCCGACTCCCTTGATGGCGAAGATATCGTCCCCGGCTTTACTTTGGCGGTTGCCGAGTTATTTCAAAAGCTTGATTTTTCATAAAAGGGCGATCGCACTCTCGAACATTGCTAATAGTATTAATAATTTGACTTCAGCAGCTAGGAAAATGGATATCATATAGTGTCCGGTCGATTGACCGCGATAATATTCGTTCGTAGTGCGGACTTCAGTCCGCAGAATATTGCGGACTAAAGTCCGCACTACGAACAGTTTTTTGTTATAGTAATCGACCAGACATGATATCCCTTTTAGGGGCTACTCCCCACACACAAAAACCGGGCAACTTCACAGCTACCCGGCAATCTAAACTTTAGACTTCAGATAAATCTAAAATCTTCAACCTCAAATTATTAAACAGCTACAGCCTTCTTAGGAGCGCTCAATTCGCCCTTTGCATACTTAGCTGCAAAATCATCCAAAGACATTTGCTTGATCTTTGTACCGTGACCAGCGCAACCGAAAGAGTTGTAGCGATCGCTACAAACCTTCTGCATATACTTGATCGACGGCTTCAAGAAGTGGCGCGGATCGAATTCATCTGGCTTGGCAAACAAAGCTTCGCGCACCGCAGCGGTAATCGCCAAACGGTTGTCAGTGTCGATGTTGATCTTGCGAACGCCGCACTTGATGCCTTTTTGGATTTCTTCCACAGGTACGCCGTAGGTTTCGCGGATAGTGCCGCCGTTGCTGTTAATGATTTCCAGCAATTCTTGGGGTACAGAAGAAGAACCGTGCATTACCAAGTGAGTATTCGGCAAGCGGCGGTGAATTTCTTCGATGCGGCTGATTGCCAAAATTTCGCCAGTCGGCTTGCGGGTGAATTTGTAAGCGCCGTGGGAAGTGCCAATTGCCACTGCGAGAGCATCAACGCCGGTTTGCTCGACGAAATTAACAGCTTCTTCAGGATCTGTCAGCAATTGATCGTGGGAAAGCGCGCCTTCAAAGCCGTGGCCGTCTTCTGCTTCGCCCATCCCTGTTTCCAGAGAACCCAAGCAACCCAGTTCGCCTTCAACGCTAACGCCGATGGAATGAGCAACTTTTACTACTTCGCGAGTAACTTCAACGTTGTACTCGTAGCTGGCGGGAGTTTTAGCATCCGCTTCCAAAGAACCGTCCATCATCACGCTGGTGAAACCTTGGCGCATGGCAGAATAGCAAGTGCCGGGGGCATTGCCGTGGTCTTGGTGCATGGAAATGGGAATGTGAGGATAGGTTTCAACTGCGGCCAAAATCAAGTGGCGCAGGAAATTTTCTCCAGCGTAGGAACGAGCGCCGCGAGAAGCTTGCAGGATCACAGGGCTGTTGGTTTCGTCAGCAGCGCGCATGATCGCTTGGATTTGCTCCATGTTGTTGACGTTGTAAGCCGGTAGGCCGTAACCATTTTCAGCCGCGTGGTCGAGCAGCAGTCGCATAGGTACAAGCGCCATAGATATTCCTCCTAATTATTTGTGTTTCTGGGCAGTGGATTTTGAACAAGCTCAATTCTTACGATAATCTTAAGACAATTTGTTGCCGATCGCGCATTATGTTTCTAGATTTCAATTTAGGCTCAAAAAATCCACATTGCCCAAAACTAAATTTGGGGCAATCCCGCTGGGCTTGCCCTGAACTCCTGATGAAAGCTAGAATTTATTCTGCTTTCTACTTTTTACGTTCTGTCTGAAAAAATGGGTCGCCCGGGATTTGAACCCGAGACCAATCGGTTAAAAGCCGAATGCTCTACCGCTGAGCTAGCGACCCGCGAAAACATTGTTACCGCACACAATTTCTAATAGTAGCACCCATCATTTCAAATAGCAAGTGTTTTTCAAAAAAAAGTTGCAGTCATGCGAACCAGCATCTCGCAAGTCGCGCCGGGGGGCAAATAAATCAAGTGTTCGCGAGTATTGAGGGCATTTCTAGGAGCCGTCCAAGGTTCCAAACAGTAAAAATCCTTGCCTTTCAAAGTCCAGAAAACCAACTTCCCATAGCTGGAGTTATAACTGACGGTGAGCCGCAAGCCTCGCGTCGGGTCAGTGACAGTAGCAGCAAGACCGGTCAGTTCGTCAAAGGAAACATCTATTTCGTCGAGAGTCGGGTCAAAAACCCCTGTGAAATAACCTTTCTTGTGAGTGTGGTGATCTCTGTACTGCATCCCGGGAATCTCAAAGCGCAGATTTGTCTTGTCGGGAGCTAAAAAGTAAGGATGCAAGCCGCTAGCAAAGGGCATTGGTTCGTCACCAAGATTGGTGTATTCCTGCACAATTTCCAAAGAATTGCCTTTAATTTGATAAGTAAAAGCTAATTGGAAATCAAAGGGATAAACAGTCTGGGTTTTCTCGCTGCTGTTGAGCACTAGGGTAAGAGCCGCACAACCCTCCGTAAATTGTTTTGTCGCCGTCCAAGGCAAGTCGCGAGCAAAGCCGTGCTGTTTGAGCTGCCGCTCCACTCCCTTGTGGGTATAGGTGTCGTCGGGGAGATTGCCACAGATGGGAAACAAGATGGGAATGCCGCCGCGTACAGTTAGATCGGGATTGGCGAACCGTTCCGAGTCCAAGTAAAACATTTCTTTGCCTTCAACCAGCCAGCTAGTGGCAATACCGCCCCGTTCCGGCACAACTTCTAGGGTAGAGTTTGCGGTTTCGTCGGAGAGGATATAGGTTTTGTACTGCTTTTGCTTCAGCGCGATCGCAAACACATTTGTCATTGTTAGTAGGTCGTCGATCATTGGTTGTTAGTAAATCGGTCGTTATTGACACTCCCCGGTCTGAAGACGCGGGGATTCTTAAGGACCAACTTTGGGGGATGAATCCGCCCAAAGTTTAATTCTTAAAGGGTTAGTCAGTAACCCGCTACCCACTCGCTCAGTTATTGAGTCTATGGCTACTTTTGATTTCCTAATGATGTTTGCCGCACCGTTAACATCTGCATTCAGAATTAATTTCTGACCAGAACGGTACAAACCTCGTTTAATTCTTTTACCAGACGGTTGCCAATTGTCGGGTTTTTCACCAACTTTCACGGGCAGTAAGTCTCGGTCCAAGAAGCTGGCTTTTGAGGTGTAGGATTCGTCTTGCTCTACAAATCTCCATCCTTTGAGAGCGCACTCTTGTTGTAGTCTATCTTTGACTTTAGCTGTGGGTATTTGGACAAAGTTTTGATTAGTTACGACCCCCATATTTACTTCTTGCTTAGGTCTTTTATTCCAACCAAAAACTATGACATTGATTTGGTGATTTTCGCAATACCCTATTATGGTTCTAACTGCTTTATTTACCGCGTCTCTCATTCTTCTGGCGCGAGTTTCTGACAACTGTTGCAGTCTTTTTGACGAGAAACCTTTGGGTAACTTGTATTGAGCGTGCGCCGATTGCACTCGCGCTTTTTCCTTATTAAACCACTGGTTCCAAGACTTCAGCTTTCGACCATCAATGATGAAAGGCTTACTATTACTAGAAACACAAGTCAACCAGTTATTGATGCCGTGGTCGATTCCCAAAACCCCTGTTACTTCCAGACTACAACTAGCGGCTTGTTCAGTTAGACTTTCATAGACATACTCAAGCCAGACTTCGCCATTTCTAGGGATTAGCCTGAGTTCTTTAATCTGGCAATCTTTCAGTCTTTCTGGTAAAGTCACCCAGAGCGCATCTTTCCCAAAGTGTTCTTTGCCTTTGGTTCCCAAAGGTAACCTTACCCGATTACCCACTATTTTTAAAGCTTGACCAGGATAGGAAACTTGGTACATCGCCCCTTTAGTTCTGTACTTGGGTAGCCTCGGTTTTTGATTAAGCTCTCCTTTCTTGGCTAACTTTTGTAGGGTTCGGAAAGAGCTAAAGGATTCAGCGACCGATTTTAAAGATTGTTGCGCGACTTGCGAGTAGAGTAAGCCGTAATTCTCGTTGCCTTTGGCAATTTTGTACAAATCTGGGTATTTAATTGCACCTTTGTCCTTAAAGTACCGTTGCCGACTTTCGTAAGTCCCGACATTAAACAGATTGTTTGACCACTTCAACAGTTGCTCGACAATGGTTTTGTCGAGTCCTGTTAAATGCCAAACGTCTCTTTGTACTGCGTACATCTTTTTTTACCCTCCTTGATTGATTTTACTAGAATTGGTAAATATTTAACTGGCAGGATAAATCCTGCAATGCCCTTTCATCCCTGGACTAAAGTCGCAGGGTTTTCAGGGTATTTCTTATAATTGGTCGCTGGTAGTTGATTTTCGCCCATCACCACCCTTTGCTCTCCCTGTCTCCTCACTCGGACTCTCACGGGCTAACCCACGTTCGCAGCTATAGGAGGCAGGGCTAGCCGCAGCCCAGAGCGATCGCTGCTTTTGCCGGGAACGACCCTGTTTGTCGGCTGCTCTTTGAGTGCGACTTTGAAAGATACATCGCCAGTTGGGGGAAGATAGCTTTGGGGACTGAGTACCCCTCCCGAACTCGGAGATGGTGGCGAAATAAACGGTTCTTTGATGAATGGTTCTTTGGTAAACGGATCTGGTTCCCGGCTGGGTTTTTCAGGTTTAGTGCGATTGACGCGCGATGGCAAATCTTGACTTCTAGGCGGGTTCGACTCCATAGCAGGCCCTGCCCCGTTCTGGAAAACTGAGGAGTTGTCCGGCTGTTTGGGCAAAGCCGGTACAGCGGGCAAAATCGGAGTAGGTTTGGGTTGTCCTGGGCCTGGCAGATTGGTTTCTCCTGTCAGGGGGACTGGGGAAGCCGACCCGGGCCCGTAGGTACCGCTTTTGGGTGCTCCTGGCAAGGTCGAATTTGGAGTCTTTGGTGCCAATCCGGGGTTGATTGGGGCTTCTAGAACCACAGAAGAGCGCATCGGTCGATCGAATATACTAGAAATTTGTTCGACGCGTTTGAGGATGCGATCGCCTGCTGCTCCATTCACCACTTTCGGCTGAAACTTTTTCACCTCCACAGGCAAAAATTCTACCTTCATATTCCTGTCTTTGAGGGATACTTTCAGGACTGCGGTATCGTAATCGCTGCGAGCATTCCCCCCGAATATAAAATTACCCAACGAGTAAACTATCGGGCGGCCCTTGTAAACTTCGGCACCTTGCAGGACGTGGGGATGGTGTCCCACTACCAAATCTGCACCTTGATCGATCGTGAACCGAGCCAAATCTATCTGCCAGTCCCCCGGATAATCTGCCAATTCGACTCCCCAGTGGTAATTAACAATAATCCAGTCTACCTGACCTTTGAGAGCTCGAATATCCTCTGCCACCCGATTGTTACGCCTGGGGTTGGTGCCAGCCTTACCTTGGTCGGCAGCATGAAGGTCAGCATCGTAATAACCGAGGTACGCGATCCGCTGACCCTTAACCTCAATAATATCTGGACGCCTTGCTTCTTTAAGATCTCTACCGGCTCCCAGATGCCCTATACCAGCATTATTTAGAGTATTTATAGTTTCCACCAGCCCCGGTTCCTCGTAATCCATAGCGTGGCTGTTTGCCAGATTGACAATATCCACTCCTCCTGCTGTTAATACTTTCACCGATTCTGGATCGGCTTTAAAATTTAATTGTTTTTTGCCAGAACCCAAGGTAGAGCGAGTCAGGGGGTTTTCTAGATTAACCATCGACACATCTGCTTGCCGGTACTCGTCCATATTGGCAAAAGCCCAATGGTAATCGTTGCCCCCAGATGCGGAAATCGCATCGGATAGATTCACATTTCCTCCGAACATCAGCGTTACGGTGGGGTCGTAGGGATTAGCAACCTGCTTTTGTTGCACTACAGGTACTAATTCTAAGGCCGCTTGCACAGCATCCGGACGTTTGGGAGGCGGCCCCGACATTACCGCAGCTTGGTGGTAAGCGGAGGCTGGGGACATTAGCCGTAGGGCTACAGCCTCGTGGTAGCTCACCCAACACCCTAATATAAATGATGCCAGTGCCGAGCCCACTAGCAGTAGAGAACGATATGTTTTAAATTTAACCCAATCGACGACTAATAGGGAACGGTAACGCCGCTGGTTGCGGTTTGCTGGAGTCACAATTCGTACTGACTGTTTCCAGAGAATCTCTGGTTCCCCAGCCAAGCGCGCGTGAATTCGCACTCCTTCTACTGCTGGCGAGTTGAGTCTCCAGAGTTGGTGACAAATAAATTTAACTAAGCCTTCGCGGAGAGTGCTCCCCAGTAATGTATTCTCTGGCGCAAATCCGCGTTGGAATTCTACTAGGATTTGGACGCAGCCGGCTTGAGCCTGTTCGACGCGGGCATAAATCCCCTCGGGTCGCAGCAAGCTGTCAATCCAGTAATTCAGGGCCTGAAAGTTGCCCGATCGCGCTAGCTCCAAGATAGACGGCTGCGACCAATTTTCTGCATATACCATCAATTAGCCTCCTTAACACGTTCGAGCGATGACTTCAATTTGTTTTGAACGGAACTACAATTTTTTTAGCTTAACCGCCACTTCGCTGCCCGTTTTGAAGCTAGTTTTTGGTCGCCACCATTTTCTACATTTAGGTGATGCTTGCTGTCAGTGATTTTTATCACATTTTGGGATCTGGATTGTAGATTTTTGATTTTTGATTTGAGATTTGACATTTGAGATCGATTGACATAGTCACCGCCAGATCGAACGTGCGGTGATTCTTGACGCTTCACAGGGGTCTGCTACCTTTGGTAGTCTTACGTCCCCTCTGCGCCCGTTTAGAGTCGTGGCAATGCCCTATCCCGACTTTGTTTATATTTTTAGCTGCATTCTCATCGCGATCGTGTTCAATACCACAATTCAAGCATTGAACCGAGCGGACTTTCAAATCCAACTTTCCCCACTTATATCCGCAATCAGAACAGATTTGACTGGTAGGTTCCCACCGACTAATGACCCTAAATTCCCTGTCCAACCTCTGGGACTTAGCCTCACACAACACCCTAAACTCATACCAGCCTTGTTGGCTAATTGCTCTTGAGAGTTTGCGATTCTTTACCATTCCCGACACATTCAAGTCTTCCAAAACAATTACTTGGTTTTCGTTAACTATCTTGGTTGACAATTGGTGCAAGAAATCTTTACGCAAGTCCGCTATTTGGTTGTGCAGCTTGGCTATTTTAATCCGAGTTTTATCTCTGCGCTTAGAGTTTTTGGGTTGGCGGGCCCCTTTGCGCTGTAATTTACGAACTTTCCGGTCTAACTTTTTATAGTTAGGACTTTCGGCTTTTTCTCCATTACTCATTACTGCAAAGGTTTTGATTCCTAAATCAATACCGACGCTTTGATTTTTAGCATCGACTTGAACTGGTTCAATCTCTACAACAAAGCTAAGAAAATAGCGGTTAGCGCCATCCTTGATAATCGTTACTGAGCTGGGTTTTGATGGTAGTTCCCTGGACCATATGGGCTTAACAATTCCAATTTTGGCTAAATAAACACCCTCTCCTTTAATTGAGAACCCTCCGCGCGTTAACCTTGCCGATTGGCTGTTTATACGCTTTTTGAACTTAGGATAGCCAACTTTGCGCCCCTTTCTTTTTCCTTTCCAGAACTCAAAGAAGTTCTTAAATGCTGTCTCTAAATCGGCTATTGACTGTTGCAAAGGGATATTAGAAACTTCACTTAACCAAGCTCTTTCTTCAGTCTTTTTTGCCTGAGTGATTACTATTTTCTGAATTTCAGCCGATTTGGGCTTCTTTTCGGACTGCTTACAAAGTGCAAGTGCATCATTCCAAACTACACGAACACAACCAAATAACTGAGCTAGGCTCTGTTTTTGTTGGCTGGTCGGATAAAATCTGTATTGATACCTTGCTTTCATTTTTCCTGTTATTTACTTTTACTTACTCTATCATACTATGACTTGCTGATAGAATTAGGAATAATTAAAGCCGTCCTATAAGGACGGGGCTTGTGTCCCATTAATCTTGGTCAAGGGATAATTGAAGTTGAGATTTTCCAATTTTAGCGGTAATTGCGGGCGATCGCGCTCTGTAAAACAGATGCTGCTAGGGGCGCGAACTCGTACAAGGCGAGTCAACAACCCGCTAAGTAGTATTCAATCTGCTGGCAAGGGAGTCAGTTCGATTTATGTTTTACAATTCGGGAAATTTTCGTTCTCTAACTTCTAGGGAATAATCTTGGACAGCTTGGGTAATTGTCGATCGCAAATTGACGTAAGCTTTGGCAAAAGGCGGTTGTTTTTCGGAAAGTCCCAACAAATCGGAAGTAACCAAAACTTGTCCGTCGCAGTGCGGCCCGGCGCCGATACCAATGGTGGGAATAGTTAATTTTTCGGTAATTTGAGCCGCTAAGTCTGGGGGAATGTGCTCTAGGACGATCGCAAAGGCACCTGCTTCTTGAAGTGCGATCGACTCTGCTAGGATGCGATCGGCAGATTCGGCTGTTTTGCCTTGTTTTTTGTAACCGAGTTGGTGTACCGACTGGGGAGTTAAACCAACGTGACCCATCACCGGAATCCCGGCGGATGTTAGCTGCGAAACGGTGGCCGCCATTGCTGGATATCCGCCCTCCAATTTTACAGCTTGAGCGCCAGTTTCTTTCAAAACTCTCCCGGCCGAGTGCATGGCTTGCTGGGGACTTTCCTGGTAAGTCAAAAACGGCAAATCCACAACAACTAATGCTTGCTTGACGCCGCGACGGACTGCTTTAGCGTGGTGCAGTATTTCATCGAGGGTTAGCGGTAGCGTAGTTTCGTAGCCCAATATTGGCATGGCGAGGGAATCGCCGACTAGGATGATGTCAGTGCCTGCTTGGTCGAGTAGTTGGGCGATCGCGTAATCATAACCGGTCAGCGCCACAATTCGACGCCCTTGCTGTTTCCACTGAATCAGTTGATGTGTAGTTACTGCCATTTTATTGCAAAAATATCTGGCCTTTTTTAGATAGATTAGGTACTCATGGGGATCGGGCATCGGGAATCGGGCATAGCGCATCGGGAATCGGGCATAGCGCATCGGGAATCGGGCATAACGCATACCTTACTTTTTTGAGAACCGCTATATGTCTGGTAATGGCTAATGGCTAATGGGAGGAAAGCTTTTGAACCGCAAGCTTTTCGGTGATTGCCGATTACCTTTTTTCATTACCTATTCCTCAAGCTTACCAGGAAAAATTGGTTGAAAGCCCGCCCGCCCGATCGGGAGAAATTTAAAACAGACGATTCATTACTCAAATCCTCGGACTTCCAGGTAGAGGTCAACTGTCAACTGTCAACTGTCAACTAAGGAATGGCAATTTAATAACTTAAGCAATCTCGAACTTTCAATCCTTGCCTGCAAAGCTAGCGGGCGTAAAGATGCTGAAATTATTGAATTTTCATTCCTAAATGAACTCATCTTTCGATCGAACTGCTATATGAATTGTCGATCGCCAATTTTTGCCTAGTTTCGCTCGATCGCCTCGCAGCATCCGCTAATTTCAAAGCGTACAAACTACTGGTATTCTTGACGTACAACGGCGTACCATTTAACAAACAGTCTAACACCATATCCGTATCCTTAGCAAACAAACCGCGCCGCGTTCCTACTGCGATCGCCTGCCGATTTTCTCCCTGAATCAATTGACCGGATTCGGGAGTGAAAATCAGGGTTCCGGCTTCTCCGTAGATAGTAAAAATGTTTTCCGACTGCCAAAAAGTCTCTCCTTTTCCATAAACAGCTTCAGCGACAACGCCATTGGTAAAGCGCAACTGTGCGTTGCACAAACAAGCTTTGTAGAAATCCGGCTGAGTCTCCCAAAATTGAGTTTGACAGTTAACGGTTCCGACTTCTCCGAACAAATCAGTAAATCGGTGCAGTCGAGAAATTGCCCCGATTAAGGGAAAGCCAAATAGGGAATGCTGAAAAGTCCAGCGCTGCGGTACGGTACGCTGAGGGGTAATAGTAATGTAGCGGGCATAAAAAACTTTACCGATTAATGGTAAGGATTCTTTGATTGCTTGATGCAAACCGCCTAACAGTTCGATGTGTTCGATGTGGAGGAGTTTTTGCTTTTGGGCGGCAAGGGCGATCGCCCTTTCGGCCTCAGACACATCTAAAGATAGAGGATATTCGACCACAACGTGCTTGTCATTTTCCAACGCCGCCAGGACGATCGCCCCATGATCGCGGTTCACAGTACATACAATTACCAAATCTAAATCGTCTCTTTCTACCAGCTTGCGCCAAGAAACCGCAGCCTCGGCGCCGAATGTTTGACAAAATGCTGCGGTTTTATCTGGGTTGTGGCCCGCGACTGCTACCAAGTTCGATCGGGCGTCAGCTACCAACGTCTCGGCCCTCAACTTAGCTGCAAAACCAGTACCCACAATCCCCACGCGAATAGGAGAATTTACTGCAAAACCAATGCCAGTATTAATTTGAGCCATAGGATTTTAGATTTTAGATTTTAGTTTAGTTAAAGACTTGCACCCAAGTCTGGTGCGGTATGTCGCAACCGCCACATCGGGCGCGGTCATAAATAATCTCGCGAACAAAGCCCATACTCGTTAAGCATAAATGGTTTGATGCCCGTACTGTGCAACGGTCAACTGTGGAACCCTTCAACTTCGCTGACTGTCAACTGTGGAACCCTTCAACTTCGCTGACTGTCAACTGTCAACTGTCAACTGTCAACTGTCAACTGACAAGACTGTCAACTGTCCAAGGCTGGGGGGACAAATTCCAGCAAGTCTGGCTGAAAGTCGATGACACACCGCATACCAAAAATCGGATTTTTTGGTTGTCGGGTTCAAAACAGGATTTTTTTCCGCAACCGGGTTATTTGGCGTAAGTCTTGCGGCAACAGTATCACAAGGCTGAACCCAACATAGGTATAAGTAATTAAGATGAAATTAGAAAAAGTTATAACTAATCCCATTCAAATCTTTTGTAAATAAGTGTTGCAACCTCCCTTCTTTCCCCTACTATCATAAAGGGAACGAACCTAAGAGCTAACCTTAAAGCTAATAGAGCCTTGAAGTTTGCATTAGGAAAACTTATCAATATTGTTGAATTTTTGAGAGGATTAGTGCATGGCAACTTACAAAGTTACCCTCATCAGCGAAGCCGAAGGAATCAACCAGACCATTGACGTTGATGACGATACTTACATTCTTGATGCTGCCGAAGAAGCAGGACTCGACCTCCCGTATTCTTGCCGCGCTGGAGCTTGCTCCACCTGCGCTGGCAAAATTACTGCTGGCGAAATTGACCAATCTGACCAATCTTTCTTGGATGACGACCAAATCGAGGCCGGATTTGTTCTGACCTGCGTCGCTTATCCTAAGTCTGATTGTACGATCGAAACTCACCAAGAAGAATCTCTCTACTAAGAAAGGATTCACAGGCGCGGTGCGCTAATTGACCCGGTTTCTTGTTTTCGTAATTGAGCTGTTTGGGCTTAATTACGTTAAGAGACTGGGTTTTTGTATTGAAAGACGGCGATAAAGATCGGACGTGCGGTTGAAATCGCGTCTATACAAAAAATGTCCGCAGCAGACGGCGGTTAGAAACCGCGTCTATACAAACGATGTCCGCAGCAGACGGCGGTTAGAAACCGCGTCTATACAAACGATGTCCGCAGCAGACGGCGGTTAGAAACCGCGTCTATACAAACGATGTCCGCCGGACGCCGACTCAAGAAATCCGCAGCAGACGGCGGTTAGAAACCGCGTCTATACAAACGATGTCCGCAGCAGACGGCGGTTGAAACCGCGTCTATACAAACGATGTCCGCCGGACGCGGACTCAAGAAATCCGCAGCAGACGGCGGTTAGAAACCGCGTCTATACAAACGATGTCCGCAGCAGACGGCGGTTGAAACCGCGTCTATACAAACGATGTCCGCCGGACGCCGACTCAAGAAAGAAGATAAGGTAAATTTAACCGGCCACTCTTCAACCCGCGGAGGCGGGTTTTGTTTGTGTAGACGCGGTTTCAACCGCCGAATCTTATGCCGAATCTGATGCTATTCCCGCCAAAATGTAATGGAATCGTTGAGGGGCACAACTTGAGCGCCGGGAAAATAAAAACTCAGAATACGATCGCCACTCCAGCCCAAATTAGCTAAATTGTAAGAACCGGTTTGACTCATTCCCACGCCGTGTCCGAAACCGCCTCCGACAAAAGCATAACCGTTGAGAGTTTTGTCTGGATTGTAAATTGGATCGAGGTAAAACAGCGTGCTAATCGGCGGGAAAAAAGCATTGCGAATCTCATCTTTATCGATATCGATGGGGCCCAAATTAGTTTGTACCTTCATCTGCAAAACTCTACCAGCAGCCGACCTTTCCACCACTTCAACTTTTGTGAGAGTTTTAAAATTAGCTAGCGGGTGCTTTTTCTTCTGAAGATACTGCCGCAGAAACCCACCAATCGATGTCAGTGAGACTTCTTCGCGCCAGCGGAAGGTTTCTTCTTTTTCCTCATTAAACCCTGCTTTCAGAGTCATAAAGCGGCGGAAGTTGGTTTCGTCAGACAAGCTCTGCTTTGTCAAGTCCCAGATGTTCTTGGGGGAATCGACGATCGATCGCAAATATGGACGTTCCGGGCCGTGCCACACATCGCCGAAAGTCGCTGTCACGCCGCCGCTAGATGCGGAATAGAGCGCGTCTACGAGCTGATTTTCGTAAGTTAGCACTAAACCTGCTGTTTGGGCGATCGCCTTATCACTTTGGGGGAAAACCTCTGTCAAACCTTTATAAACTTGACAGTTAACATCAGCGCACAACTCGTAATTATCTACAGCAAAGCGGCGCAAATTTCTGAGGGCGTAAGTTCTCGCCAAAATAGTTTGAGCGACAATCGAAGCGTAGGGCGAAAAAGCGCCAATTTCGTGAGGGACAACACCGCGCAAATAAGTTTCAGTTGGCACATTATTGACTAAAGTATAAGTGCCGTAAGAATTTTTTTGTAATTGCAAACTGCCACCATAACGGCGAGTTTGTTGAATAGCTTTTTCTGGATCGATAGCTGTCGCCTCTTGGGTAGTTTGTTCAAATACCTCAATTACATTTTTACCAGCCGTGATATCCAACTCATTGCGGTTGAAACGAAAGCCATTTAACAGCCAAAACGTTTGAGGTATTTGTTTAAAAACTTTCGTATCTAAAAAAGCCGTTTTGTTACCTTGAGCTTGCAAACTTTGCAACAGCCAGCGCCGCACCAAAGGAGAATTATAAGTATCTCTTTTCGCCCAAACTTGCCAGCGCAAAGGTTGAGCAATTTCCACATCAATACCCTTAGCACGCCACTGATTGGCACTATCTTCTGCACTCTCAAAACTGCGGTGGGAACTCAGAACAACTCGTTCTTCTACTAATGGTGCTTCCAGAGGTTTATTGGCAATTTCTAGTTTGATGCTGGCGGTAGTTTTGGTTTCTATGCCTTGGGGAGTTTTGTAACTTAATGTTAAGCTGTCACCGGGTAAAGCTTTCAGCGTTAGTTTATCGGTAGGTTTAGTACCAAAGCGCTGCACTACGCCGATTTTGATGACTCTATTTTGGGGAGTTTGGGCGTATCCAGCAGCGTTGGAAAGGGGCAACAGGCACAAGGCGCTGAAAACAGTGCTAGAAATGCAGCTAAACCATTTGTAATTGGGAGTTTGAGGTGCTTGAGCGAACACGGTTATCTATCTCCCGATAGTTAAAATTTGGGGATTTGCGATCGTTACGTTAGCACATTTGGCTGCTGGTACAGCGGAATTGCCAAAGATATGCCAGTCGTATGGTGTGGATCCTGCGATAAATCCCTAAAAAAGAGCGACTTTTCGAGTAGCGACGCACCTAGTTTGTAGGGTGTGTCGCTTCCTATATCTTGGATAGAACTTGCAGATTTACAGGTGGCGACGCACCTTACACGACATATCGCCCGCGCTAGTGTGTACCACACATACATGAAATATGCGATAAATCCATAAAAAAGAGCGACTTTTCGAGCAGCGACGCACCTTGCAAAATAGTTACGATCTCAGAAACCGGGTTTCTGCGTAGATTTCTCGCCACTAAACACGAAATTTCGTAGAAACCCGGTTTCTAGCCTCCGATGAGAAGCCCTGAAACTATCCAAACTTTAGGAACTGGTTTTTCACATACTCCATCAATACAGGCTGGAGTGTGAAAAGCGTTTTCTCACCTTGTTTCACTTTTTCAATTAATAAACGCCGTCCCAAGGATTGCACAGCTTGTAATAAGGTGGATGGGGATAATTCGAGATTGGCTGAAATTTTTGATATTTCAACAGGTTCGACTTCACTAGCTAACCAGGATATAACTTGTTTTTCTGAGTCAAATAGGCGATCGCACTGCTGCTCCAATAGTGACTCTAAGTCACCTAAAAATAGGGTATCATAGGAAAAAAACTCGGAAACGCTGCCACCGAATAAGTCTTGAATCATAGTTGAAACTATATTTAACGATAAGGGATTGCCTCGGTAAAGGTCAATCAGTTCTGACCATTTGTCCGGTTCTGCTAAACCTTTTTCTCTGACTATTTCTTGTGCTTCCGAGCCTAAACCGTTGAGTGGCAGAGATTTGCAGGGGCGGTTTTCGCCTTCTAAGGCGGCAATTTCTCTGGGTTTTTCCCAACTGAGTAAAATTAAGCAACTGTTGTGAGATGATTCTGCTAGTTGTTTGAAGAATGTGCCGTAATTTTCATAGCCTGGTTGGTAATTGCCTGCGAGTTGTCCGCTGCTGAAGATTGTTTGTATGTCATCAAGGATTAGGAGACAGCGGGATGAACGCAGGTATTCTAGTAGGGGCAATCCCCCTGTGGTTCCCCTTTCTTCAGCGGCGGGCACGGGGGCACCGCCCCTACAAAGGAATTGAATTAGGTTTGTTTGCAGGGTTTGCAGGGGTGGAGAATTGCGGAGGCTACGGTAAATAATATAATCGAATTCCTGTTGAATTTGTGGGATTAGTTGGAGAGTAAGGGCAGTTTTGCCAATGCCGGATAAGCCGTATATGGTGATGAGGCGGGTGCGGTTTTCCAAAATCCACTGTTTGAGGGTGGTGAGTTCGGATGTGCGGTTATAGAATAGGTTGGGCTCTGGTGCGTCGCCTAAGTCTATCTGAGGCATTTTAGCAGTTGGTTGGGAGTTTTGGGGAGTTTTGGGCGATCGCTTTTGTGGAACTTCCGAAGATTGCAAAGTTTCTCCACACATATTGACGTTACCATTACCAATTTGTACGCAGTGCCCAGAATTGGAAATATTAGATGCTATCCATTTCTCCCACCTAGATCGAAAATTCAACTTACTCACGTCTTCTTCTAAAGCAACTGACAGTAATTTCCATAATTTGAAGCCAACCTCTTTAATATATTTTTCTGAGCGATGGTTGCGCTGGGCAATTTCCCTATATTTTTGATTATCCCAAGCACCGCGTAAAATAGACTTTTGCAGACTGTCTAATTGTTGGCCAGTTGTAGTAAAAGTCAAATGATTGGCAATTTGTAAGACTTCTTCGATGTCCATTAGTCTGGTTTATACAAGGATTGTCATCTATTATAACCTAACTAAATATGACTTTATAGGTTTTGATCAACTAAATATGGCTTTTTATGGCTTAGTTTAGATAAAAATATCTACCAAAAATGACTTTTTCCGACTTGACAAAATTTAGCTCTTAAACAAAAATTGATATTGAAAGGGTAAATCTTATACAAATCACTACTGACCCATACCAGTAATGACCGCGCTAAGTATTCTGGAACACACCTTACTGTGAAGGAATAGACCAAGCTTGAGGATGCAAAAGCCAAATTCGTTATGCTTGGTTAAGCAGGGTGCAAATTTACAACACGAATGATTGGCAATATTGCCTATATTCTCAAGGAGACGGGTTACTTTGCAACCCGCTGTAATACCTCTATGGTCTAACTTAAAAGACTAGAGGAAGCTTTTGATTGAGGAATATTACTAATGACGTTAATTAAGGAAAATACCCAATGTCATATAATCAGTTGATACCATCACAACTGAATCAACTATTTCCTCAAGTAAACAGTGATTCAGATCAGAAAGATAAAACTATTAAGACATCTTTGTTGGAGGTGGTTAAGAATACTCTTGTATTTGATAACACAGTATATCAAATACGCAATATATCTACTCTTGCACTAGCTGATCTCACAAAAACATACGCGATTAACACATCTGTACCATCCTGGTATTGGTTTTTACTTGCACTCGGCTTCATTCTTATTTCTGCTTATGGTCTTGGTATTCTCATTCTGATTTTCGTGGGTTGGCTGTTTTGGCGACACCATAATCTGGAAAAAAGCCGAACCGTCGAGAACTATGGGCTAAGAATTCGTATGAACTCAGCAGAAGAAGTCATCCTCACAAGTAATAGTAAAGACTTTATTGTGAGAATTATTGTAACTCTGTACAACATTATGAATACTGAAGAAGCAAAAGCTTTGGCATTCAATTTTGATACTCTTCAAATCGAAGATAAATCTATCAAGATTGAAAAAAGCTACGGTTCATCAGTCATATCTGGGCACGTTACAGGTAATAATGTTGTCAATAATATCTAGTAATCTACAGAGATAAGTTACTCCAATTTTTGTAATAAAGAGGAAAAAGTAATGATTGACAAATCAATAAAGGCTGGTGATATTATCGGTGGCGTTGTTAATACTGGTGAAGTAGGTGGTGGCATTTCTGTCAACAGTGTCAACACTATTAACAATAAGACAAATGAAGAGAAGAAAAGTTTTGCAGAAGCGGCAGCAGAAATCCAGCAGCTTTTAGATCAGTTATCTCAGACCTACCCAACAAAAACGTATATCGAGAAACACGAAGTTGCTACAAAAGCTATGGAAGAAATTGAAAAAAAGCCCGATGTGAAGAAAAAGGTACTTAAAGCTTTGAAAGCGGGTGGAGTAGCGGCACTAATGGAACTTACAAATAATCCCGTCGTAAAAATTCTCACTCCAATGCTTGAAAGTTTACTAGAAGAAAGCAAGTAAGCCTTAGTATCCAGATTTTATAAAAAGAGCGATCGCCCTTCGTCTCCCAACTTTCTGAAAAAGCACGCGCAGCGCAGCTATCCCTACGAGATAGCCCATCTTCCCCCCCATAACTTGTAAAAATGATTCATCCGAGATAAACTAGGTAATAGAAAGCAAGCAACCTCTGATGATGGAAGCAAAAAAACCTATGAGCACTCAAAGCTTCACAGCCATCATTTATAAAGAAGAAGATATGTACATTGCCGAATGTCCAGAAGTCGGCACAGTCGATCAGGGCGAAACAATAGAAGAAGCGATCGCCAACCTTAAAGAAGCTACAAGACTTTATCTCGAAGAGTGTCCCTTACCAAAAATAAGTCCCAGGTTTGTAACTAGCATAGAGGTTAGGTATGCCTAGATTGCCCAGGATATCTAGTCTAGAAGCAATTCGTGTGCTAGAACGTCTAGGCTTCTATCAAGTTAGGCAAACGGGTAGCCATATTGTCCTCAAAAAACCTCTCCCAGACGGAGAAATTGTTTGCGTTGTGCCACTCCACCGCGAGTTGAAAATTGGTACTCTTAGCGGTGTTCTAAAGCAAGCAAAGGTCACACCTGATGAGTTTATAGCGAATTTATAAATGCCAATAACCCGGTTTCTCTGATACGCGATCGCCCTTCGTCTCCCAACTTTCTAAAAAAGCACGCGCAGTTATTATAGGGTGCGTCAGGCTGAATGTGGCGATCGCAGATTAAGCATTTTTCTCTGACACACCCTACGGTTAGTTATTATAGTCATTGTAGGGTGCGTCAGGGCTGAATGTTTCGATCGCAGACTAAGCATTTTTCTCTGACGCACCCTACGGTTAGTTTTTTATTTTTGTTTCCAATATTGACAAGCAGCATAGGCCAAGGTGACAGCGCCCGTCACAATAGAGGCTTCATCCACTTCAAACTGCGGGTGGTGGAGGGGATAGTTAGGTTTGTCAGCAAGCCCGACTCCCAAGCGAAACATCGTTCCCGGCGCGTGTTCTAGGTACATCGAAAAATCTTCCGCGCCGAGGGATGGTTCTGGTAAAATTTGAACGCGCGATCGACCTAAAGCTTCCAAAGCCGACGCTTCTAATAATTGGGTAAGTTTTGGATCGTTTTGCACTCCCGGCACGCCGCGCTTGTAGTTGAGTTCGTACTTAGCGCCGTAAGTCTGACAGACGCTGGAGACAATTTGTTCGATCCAAGCGGGCAGCTTTTCGTAGGTTTCTGGATGTAGCGATCGCACCGTGCCCAATAATTTTACGCGATCGGCAATCACATTTGGTGCTCGTCCGCCACTAATTTGCCCGATCGTCAAAACCACAGGCCTCAAAGGATTTTGCGTGCGACTAATCGCCTGCTGCAAAGTAGTAATAATCTGAGAAGCAATCCAAATTGCATCGATCGCCTCGTGGGGACGCGCGCCGTGGCCGGATTCGCCGATGACAATCAATTCTAGGTCATCTGCCGCCGCCGTTAGTGCCCCGTGGCGGATGCCAATACAACCGCCCGGAATCGTCGGAAAAACGTGCACTCCGAGGATGCCGTCAACATCTTTCATCACGCCATCAGCAATCATCCAGCGCGCGCCTTGGGCAATTTCTTCGGCCGGCTGAAACAAGAAACGGACATTACCAGAAAATTTTTCTTTTAACTCAGACAATATCATTGCTGCGCCCAAACCCACTGTGGTGTGGATGTCGTGGCCGCAGGCGTGCATGACTCCTTCGTTTTTTGAGGCAAATTCTAAGTTTGTGCGTTCTTGAATCGGCAAAGCGTCCATATCGGTGCGAATCGCCAGCCATCGCGACTCGTTGCTGTTACCTTTGAGTTCGCCGATGACGCCGGTTTTGCCGATGCCTTCGGTGGCGCGGACTCCGCTGGAAGCCAAAACTCCGGCTACGTAGGCGGCGGTTTGATGTTCTTGGCCGCTGAGTTCGGGATGCGAGTGGATGTGGCGGCGAATTTCGATCAGGCGGGGGGCGAGGGTGGCGGCTATTTCTTGGATGCGGGCAAGCATGAATTTTGTTGGGGAGAGCTGTAGTTAACTAGGTTAACGCAGATGCTTGGCTGTGGCACTGAGATTTGTTTTTATTAACCGCAGAGGGCGCAGAGGGCGCAGAGAAAAGAGAGAAAAGAGAGTTAGGTAGAAATCGGGAATAATTGTGTCTTTATTATTCATCTCTCTCTTCTCTTCCTCTGTGTTCTCTGTGTCCTCTGCGGTTTAAGAATTCTTAAATAACAGTAAACAACAATGTCATTTTTCGCGATCGGGTTCGTCCTCCTCATACACCATTAAATCCCCGGGCTGACAATTCAGTGCTTTGCACAAAGCGCTGAGAGTTGCTTCGTCGATTCTGGTGAGTCGGCGGCGGGTTTTGATTTTAGACACGGAAGTGGGGTGCATTCCAATTAAAGCAGCCAATTCTTTATTGCTGATATTGCGATCGGCCATTACAACTGCCAATTTCCAACGGATCACTGCTGACACTCAACTGCTGGCCATGATATTGCAAGCTGATGTTACCATTTTGCAACCTTCAATTTCTCTTAAGTTGCCGTTACGACAATTTATATTGTCGTAGCGCTTGACAAGTGGCAGCCATTGAACTAGACTCAGGATGTACAAACGGAAAAGCGATCGCTCCCGGGCCTGGAAAACTTGAGGGCGATCGCAATTCCACTACTTTTGTAGTTCAAAGCCTATGATATCACAGCCAAAGTCTGTTCCCGAGCTGCTCCGGGAAGAAATTCCTGATGTACCCGCTGGTAAACAACCGATTCGTTTGCTGATTTGTGGCGTTCCGAAAGCGGTAGAAAGCATTGTTAATCTGCTGCACGTTTTAGGTTTTGCACAAGTTGGGGAATGGAGCCCGCCTCTACCTTCGCCTCTAGCGGGTGAGGTGATTCGGATTTTAACTCGTTATTGGTAAGACTGATTGCGGAGGTCGATCGCACTTTTTGCGTTAAGTGCGATCGACCTTACGAATATTGTTACCTCACAGCCAGAAGCTCATTCAGCTTATTTTTCAACTCTGGGGATGCCATTAATGGATTATATACTTCTCCCTCGTATGGTTGCCAAACATAACTAGGACTAAATGGTCGAAAAACTGGTAATATTTCTATCCCATGAGTAAGTTCCTTTGCTAAAACTAATCCAGGAATAGATAACTTAGATAAATCCTCCATAAGTTCACTATAGGTTCTGAATTCATCAACTTCAACCCCAACCAAAGCATAGCGAAACCAAGGAGCAAACCGTAGAGTTAGATAAAATAAAATACCTAACTCTGTCATTACATAAGCGCTTTCAGGGCTATCTATTCCCACTTCACTAACATTATTGGGATAAACCCGACACCACCAGTTTCGATCCATATCTTGAAAAGTATCTGTTCGACATAGACATTGGCGATTATTTGACAGCATCCATTCTATGCCTTCAAAGTGTTGAGCAAATTTATTAACATTGCTTTCATCAGAGCCACACTCTGCCGATAAACTGAATATCCACGCCATCTAAGTAGGAGACTGAAAAGTTTTCCTATACAATGCCAATACTTGATTATTTTGAGTAAAATCTGATGTGGCAGTTTTATCCAATTTATCCAATATTGCAATAACCATGTTTGAAGTAGTTTCACAAGCCCATTTAGCAGCCTTAGCATTGCTAACTAGCAATGTTATTGACTGAACACTTGTATACTGTTGAAGAATTCCCTTACTTCGCAGCCTTTCTATGAGTTTCCGTCCTACATACTTATATATTTCATCTTCATCAGGCTCTATCAGATCTTCGGGCTTAAGATGGACTAAGCAATCACGTAATTTGAATAAGTCTGCAAAGTCTTGGTAAGGAGAACTTCCTTTGTCAAACTTGCTTCCCAATGCCTCGCTGGCTAACATAAACTTTTCCCCTGTACTTTTCCACTTACCATTAGGCTTTTTGGCAGATATACTGTCTGTGCTAGGTTCCTGTATTGCCTCGATTAACTTGTCAAGCCAATCCTCACTAGATCCAGACAGCTTTTCCATCTTTGCAATGGCTAGCAACTCATTAATAAATGCCTCAAGTGCCAGAGCAGAAAAAACAATTGCGACCATTGCATCCCTCTGTTTATGCTTTACATTACCTTTACTTGCTTTCTGGTATCCATCTTTTGCAATTTCAAATAAATAATCGGAGTCTATAATAAATCCTGGGGGTGGTTGCATAGGTTTCTTCATGTGTAATCTCTTTCTAGCATCTAAGGTTGGCTTTTAGGATCAAGTTGCTTGAGGCGTTTTGCCTTTCCCCTGTCAATATCCTCTTCCCATAGTTCTTTCTATATCTTGTACAACTTGTTCAACAGCACCAACAAAACTTAAATCTTTGCGCCAGTAATGACACGCAAGAGAAGCACCTAAAACTGTCTCAATAAAATCATCAGCAGTAGGCATCAAGTTTCTTGTCAGCACTGTGACGATTGTGGAGCGGAACTCTTCAATCTGTGCCTGGGTATATTCAGCATACTCAGGATTACCGGAACGACCAACATCAACAACTTTAATCCTTACCATGTTGTGACTCTCACCTTGTACCATAGTTCCATTGCCTTTTCATAGTAAGCCATTTGGCCTTGTGCTTTAAACAATTGTGCGGCTTTCTGTAAATCCTCAAGAGCCCCTTTTTTATCTCCTAATTCGCTACGGACTTTACCCCGGTTGAAGTAGGCTAAAGCATAGTCAGGCTTAAGTTCAATCGCTTTATTATAATCGGCGATCGCCCCTTTTTTATCTCCTAAATCATAACGGACTAGACCCCGGTTGTTGTAGGCAAAAGCATAGTCAGGCTGAAGTTCAATCGCTTTATTATAATCGGCGATCGCCCCTTGTTTATCTCCTAATTCGCTACGGACTATACCCCGGTTGTAGTAGGCATCAGCATTGTCAGGCTGAAGTTCAATCGCTTTATTCAAATCGGCGATCGCCCCTTTTTTATCTCCTAAATTATAACGGACTTTACCCCGGTTGCTGTAGGCTAAAGCTAAGTCAGGCTGAAGTTCAATCGCTTTATTATAATCGGCGATCGCCCCTTTTTTATCTCCTAATTCGCTACGGACTTTACCCCGGTTGTTGTAGGCTTGAGCTAAGTCAGGCTGAAGTTCAATCGCTTTATTGAAATCGGCGATCGCCCCTTGTTTATCTCCTAATTCGCTACGGACGTTACCCCGGTTGTTGTAGGCTTGAGCTAAGTCAGGCTGAAGTTCAATCGCTTTATTGAAATCGGCGATCGCCCCTTTTTTATCTCCTAAATCATTACGGACTA
>NZ_JAAFKG010000009.1:145598-155647 GCF_013299185.1 Microcoleus sp. bin48.metabat.b7b8b9.023
AATCGGCGATCGCCCCTTTTTTATCTCCTAAATCATTACGGACTAGACCCCGGTTGTAGTAGGCTAAAGCATCGTCAGGCTTAAGTTCAATCACTTTATTATAATCGGCGATCGCCCCTTTTTTATCTCCTAAATCATTACGGACTATACCCCGGTTGTAGTAGGCTAAAGCATCGTCAGGCTTAAGTTCAATCACTTTATTATAATCGGCGATCGCCCCTTTTTTATCTCCTAAATCATTACGGACTAGACCCCGGTTGTAGTAGGCTAAAGCATCGTCAGGCTTAAGTTCAATCACTTTATTATAATCGGCGATCGCCCCTTTTTTATCTCCTAATTCGCTACGGACTTTACCCCGGTTGTAGTAGGCTAAAGCATCGTCAGGCTTAAGTTCAATCACTTTATTATAATCGGCGATCGCCCCTTTTTTATCTCCTAAATCATTACGGACTATACCCCGGTTGCCGTAGGCTTGAGCATAGTCAGGCTGAAGTTCAATCGCTTTATTGAAATCGGCGATCGCCCCTTTTTTATCTCCTAAATTATAACTGACGTTACCCCGGTTGTAGTAGGCTAAAGCATAGTCAGGCTTAAGTTCAATCGCTTTATTGAAATCGGCGATCGCCCCTTTTTTATCTCCTAAATCATCACGGACGTTACCCCGGTTGTAGTAGGCTAAAGCATAGTCAGGCTTAAGTTCAATCGCTTTATTATAATCGGCGATCGCCCCTTGTTTATCTCCTAATTCGCTACGGACTATACCCCGGTTGCCGTAGGCTAAAGCATAGTCAGGCTTAAGTTCAATCGCTTTATTATAATCGGCGATCGCCCCCTGTTTATCTCCTAAATCATCACGGACTACACCCCGGTTGTAGTAAGCCAAAGCATAGTCAGGCTTAAGTTCAATCGCTTTATTATAATCGGCGATCGCCCCTTTGTTATCTCCTAATTTGCTACGGACGTTACCCCGGTTGATGTAGGCTAAAGCATCGTCAGGCTTAAGTTCAATCGCTTTATTATAATCGGCGATCGCCCCTTTTTTATCTCCTAATTCGCTAAGGAGTAGCCCCCGGATGCTGTAGGCATCAGCAGCATAGTCAGGCTTAAGTCCAATCGCTTTATTATAATCGGCGATCGCCCCTTTTTTATCTCCTAAATCATCTTGAGAAGTGGGCTTCCCATAATTAGGATTAAGTTTCTTACGTCGTTTTGCTTTTCCCATGTCAATATCCTCTTCCCATAGTTCTTTCTATATCTTGTACAACTTGTTCAACAGCACCAACAAAACTTAAATCTTTGCGCCAGTAATGACACGCAAGAGAAGCACCTAAAACTGTCTCAACAAAATCATCAGAAGTAGGCATCAAGTTTCTTGTCAGCACTGTGACAATTGTGGATCGGAACTCTTTAATCTGTGCCTGGGTATATTCAGCATACTCAGGATTACCGGAACGACCAACATCAACAACTTTAATCCTTACCATGTTGTGACTATCACCTTTTACCTGCGTTTTGATATCTGAAGATAGCGATTCTGGCTTGACTACTTTTATTTTCCCTACTGGAGAATTTGCTATAACTTTTCCGTTAGAATTTACAATTCTAACTGTATTAAGAGGACGACCTAGCGTCCTGAGATAAGGTTCATTTTCCTCGCCAGCTATAGCTAAAGAATATATTTGGTCATAATGGTATGACAAATCAGGATCGGAATGGTATTGACGGCCATTCCACATTTTTGGGTATAAGTAAGTGCAAATTTTTATGCACGCAAAAGCCATTCTGTATTCTCGAAATAGGCATAATAGCTTGGCCAGACCGTACCAAAGCATGAACCATGTTTGATTATGGCTAAATACTTGATCGTAGTATTTGAAGGCTTGATTGAGATCGCCCGATCTCTTTGACATAATCGACTTATCCACTAGGCCTAATAAATCGCTCTGAATTTCAGTGAGGTCAGACAATGACTTCACTTTATTTAGAATGTAGGTAGCAGTTTGCTCTTCCTGATCAATGGCATTTTGAATAAACTGAAAAAGTTGACTTTCTGTCACGGATCTATATTTATGGTATCTAGGAAGACTTTCTTCAAAAGCCCCACCCTGATTTAGATAAAAATCTAAATCTCTGAAATACTCTGCACGTTCTCCATAACACTCATAGTTTTCTTCTATGCCTATTGGATCATTTTGAGAAGTGGGCTTCCCATAATTAGGATTAAGTTTCTTACGTCGTTTTGCCTCTCCCATAAATTTAACCCTGATCTAATTAAAGTTTGAACTTGTCTGACTACTTTAGCAGACCACATATTTTATTTCCTGTCAACTCGTCAAAAAACACCACTTTCCCCAACATCCCAACCGCGAACCCGAAACCCTCGCCCAACTCAAATCCTACTGGAATCAACTCCGCCGCGACAGCGACAAACACCTCATCCTCATCTTTTACGAAGACTCCACATCCCCCGCCGCCCGAGGTTTAAGCCCTACTTTCCTCGATGCCCTTACCCGCTTCAACGGTACAATCTGTCTCATCGCAGATACGCCTCACCCACCCCTGCAAACCTTCTCGCCCCATGACTCCGATTTAGTTCAAAGTGTTGTAAATTGGCTCAAAAGAGTTCATTTTGAGTCTTAAAGAAACCGGGTTTTTGGCAACTTCTACGAGGCGCAGCGAATAATTCTTGAAAAAACCCGGTTTCTGGCCCCGCGAGAAGCAAAGAAACCGGGTTTTTCGTAGTTTCTGCGAGGTGCGGCGAAGTATTCTCGAAAAAACCCGGTTTCTGGGCACCCCGCGAGAAGCAAAGAAACCGGGTTTTTTGGAGTTTCTGCGAGGTGTGGCGAAGTATTATCGAAAAAACCCGGTTTCTGGGCACCCGCAAATCTAAGAAACCGGGTTTTTCGTAGTTTTTGGGATGTGTGACGAAGTATTCTCGAAAAAACCCGGTTTCTGGGCACCCCGCGAGAAGCAAAGAAACCGGGTTTTTCGTAGTTTCTGCGAGGTGTGGCGAAGTATTCTCGAAAAAACCCGGTTTCTGATTACCCCGCAAATCTAAGAAACCGGGTTTTTCGCAGTTTTTACGAGGTGTGGCGAAGTATTCTCGAAAAAACCCGGTTTCTGGGCACCATTCAAAATCCCCCCTAAATCAACTTACAATTAACTAAATCTATCAATAAACATATCGGGAGTAAGAATTTCGACTGATTGAAAAGGATTTAATACCAATAAATCTAAATCACCCGTCACAATTACATTGGCATTACCACTAACAGCCAACTCTAAAAACTTATTATCTTTTTCATCTCGACAAACTGTGATGTTTTCTGTAATAGAAACTAATTGGGATGAACTGATAAACTTCAATAAAAATAACTGCCTATCTTCTAAAGAAAGATACTTGTTAAACTTTTTCCGATTCAAAACTTGCTCTAATTCATTTAAGGTTTCTTCAGAATATAAAATTATTCCTTGTTTTTCTGCCAACTCAATCGCCTGAAATGGGATTGAGGTCTTAAACAGTAAACCACTGATTAAAACATTCGTGTCTAGTACAAATCTATTCGTCATTATTATCTGCTAAAAGTTCTTGTAAAATTTCTGGCGTTAAGCCTCGCTGCGTGGCCCTGTCAGAAATTTCTGCCATAACCTCGGTTAAAGTTTTGTTGTGTAAATTTTGTCTAAAAAACAATTGAATAATCGAACTTAACTCTTGCTGAGTTTTAAGACTAGCTTGTTCAAACGCTGTCTTAATATTGTCATCAACTTGAATCGTAATTACTGCCATAGCCTTTAAAAAAGTGTTAACAGGAAAACAATTTCTTGTTCTAAATTTATTTTATCTCACATCTTGCACCAATGTCAATCACGTTAGTGAATTGATTTACATTCCCAAAAAAAATCAGGCCCAACCGTCAAAACTTGTTCTGTTGGCATGAACAATTCCCAATCGGGAAGTCCAGAATCATCTTGGAAATCTGGCTGTAAAATTAGTTGATAATCACCCTCAAAAACTAGAGTGAGACTAATATTATTAGCATCGATCGCAAAATCAATCAATTCTTTATTTTCCAATTGCTGCAAAACTTTTTTGACACCATCTATTTCTACCTCATCTATTTCTAGCTCATCTATATCTACTGGCAAGGAAGAAGTTAAAATGCGATCGCCTTGCTTGAAAACCCAAGGTGTTGCCCTTGTGCCAAATTGCCAACTACCTTTGGATAGATGTGCTAATTTTGGGTGAGTATAGGCAGACATCTCACCGAAATCTAGCCGTAATTCATCCCCATAACTAAATATAACCTGATGGCAAATTTCTCCGATCATCGGTTTAGTAATGACTGAAATAATTTGCTCGATATTTGGCTTCCGATCGGCAATAGATGTTTGAATAGCCATTTAAATATCCTCTAAAAATTCTTTTGCTTTCTGGCGGAGTTGTTCATAAGTAAAATCGCCTCTACGGTTTAAAGTTCCACCATAACCATTTTTCTTTTCTTCCTCAATGAATAAACCAAAAGCAATCCTTAATTCACCTCCCATCTTAAACTCCTTAGCGATCGCATCAACCTGTTTAATATCGCGTTTTCTACCCATCAATATTATCTGCCAAAATATCTTGTAAGATTACTAAACCAAAGAAACCGGGTTTTTCGCAGTTTCTGGGAGGTGTGGCGAAGTATTCTGGAAAAAACCCGGTTTCTCGCCACCCATCCACTATTCATTGAAGGTGTTTTACATATAGCCTTTTTCAGAAAGATGAGGTATGACTGACAGCTTACATAACCAGTTCAGCTAAGAGGGCTGAAGCCCAACAACGTACCTCATCTTTTTGAGAACCGCTATGCTTATGACTTCGGTACATAGGTCGATCGCACTTGCAACTCCTTCAACTGCTTCTCGTCCACACTAGACGGCGCATTCGTCAGCAAACACCCAGCTTGCTGCGTCTTCGGAAACGCCATGACATCGCGAATCGATTCCTCGCCGGCTAACAGCATCACCAACCGATCCAAGCCGTAGGCTATGCCGCCGTGGGGAGGTGTTCCATACTCAAAGGCATCCAACAAAAAGCCAAACTTATTGTAAGCTTCCTCAGTCGATAAGCCGATCGCCTCAAACACCTTTTCCTGAACATCTCGCTGGTAAATCCGCAGAGAACCGCCACCGACTTCTGTGCCATTTAATACCAAATCGTAAGCTTGAGCTCTCGCCGTCTTTAAATCGGCAATATCATCGGGATGCGGGGCCGTAAATGGGTGGTGCAACGCTTCCAAACGCTTCTCATCGGCGTTCCATTCAAACATCGGGAAATCCGTCACCCATAACAGATTCATCTTGTCTTTGTCAATCAATCCCAAGTCATTACCGACGAACAAACGCAATCTATCCAAAATCTTATTGACGGTTGGTGCCTCGGCGGCTGCAAATAACAGCAAATGACCTGGTTGCGCGCCCGTGCGATCGAGCAATTCCTGTTTTTGAGCCTCAGTTAAATTATCCTTAATTGCGCCGATTGTATCAATTTCCCCATTCTCCCGCACGCGGATGAAAGCCAAGCCTTTCGCCCCGGCTTCCGTGGCTTCTTTAAACAAATCGCCTTTTTTAATTCGCTCGTTAGAAAAAGCCTCATTACCGCCCGGAATCGGCAAAACTTTCACGATTCCGCCCGCAGCAATTGCACCGGAAAATACTTTAAATCCCGAATCTTTCATCAAGTCGGAAACATCGACTAATTCCAAACCGAAGCGAGTATCCGGTTTGTCGCTACCGTAGCGATCCATTGCTTCGGCGTAAGTCAAGCGCGGGAAAGGACAAGGTAATTCGACGCCTTTCACACTTTTGAAAATATTGCAGACTAAACCTTCATTTAATTTGATGACTTCTTCCACAGACATGAAACTCATTTCCATGTCTAATTGCGTGAATTCCGGTTGTCTGTCGGCGCGCAAATCTTCATCGCGGAAGCAGCGGGCAATCTGATAATATCTGTCAAAACCAGACACCATTAACAATTGTTTGAACAACTGTGGCGATTGCGGCAAAGCATACCACGTACCGGGATTGACGCGGCTGGGAACTAAATAATCTCTCGCACCTTCGGGAGTTGCGCGAGTTAAAATCGGGGTTTCAATTTCCATGAAACCTTCCGCATCTTCCAGGTGGCGGCGCATGGCTTTGACAACTTGGTGGCGAAGTTGTAAATTGCGACTCATACGATCGCGCCGCAAGTCCAAATACCGATATTTCAAACGCAAATCTTCCCGCACATTTTCATTTTCCGCCGTCGCCACCTGAAACGGTAACTGTTTCCGCACCGCATTCAACAACTCAATCTCGTCAGCATAAATTTCTACCTCACCCGTAGGTAATTTGGGGTTGAGGGAATCTTCCGGGCGGCTGGTGACTCTACCGATAATTTTCACCACGTATTCGCCGCGCAAAGCCTCAGCGCCGTTATAGGAGTCGGGGGTGCGCTGCGGATCGCTGACAATTTGCACAATACCCGATCGATCGCGCACATCGAGAAAAATCACCCCGCCATGATCGCGGCGGCGATCCACCCAGCCGTAAAGGGTGACAGTCTCTCCGATGTGTTCGCTTCGCAGTTCGCCGCAGTAGTAAGTTCTCATGGTTGGGGGTTATGGACTAAAAATAAAGCTTTTTAATTATGCAGTATGCCTGAACATTGTGCTGAATGCAAATTCAAGGGCGATCGCGATCGTGGTTTTGGTGTTGAGTGCAGTAGAGTGCAAGTGTCAGCCCAATTATAGCATTGATAAAAGCTCTTCTGTTGTATTGGGTGAACCCTGAAAGCTTTAAGCCGTAACGCTTAATCCCAGTCGCACCGAAACTGCGCGCGCGATCGGCTATTGACATCATTCCTGTCCAGTTGACTGTAATATTGAGTTTGATATATTGTAACGGATTCAGGTCGATCGAGAATTTGGGTTTAAAACTCTGTCCTTATAGGAGGGCTTGATAGTTTTGCAGTAATATCAAATCCGGCTGGATCGGAGTGGTTAAACCACAGAGGGCGCAGAGGACACAGAGAGAGAGAACAGAGAGATGAATTATTTCGATGAAGAGCGGATTTGATATAATATTCCTCGCTTTTTTTTGTGATGCAGCCTAACTTTTCTTGAACTGCTTGTGAGTGACGTGGAAAATTTAAATTACAGATTTTTCTAGACTTTCAATTTTTTTAGTTCCGTTGCATCTATATTTCGGTAAATATTTTGTGCACCACTTAAAAGTGGATTATATTTATTGCTGGTGTACTGGTTTCATATCCAATCCGGTAGTATCTCTCTACTCTCTCCCTCTGTGTTCTCTGTGTTCTCTGCGGTTAAATCATTCCGATCCAGCCGGAAACAATATCATTTTAATTACCTCATGCTTTTATTTAATTTTTACTACTAGCTTTTTGACTTGAACCATTTAGGGAGAGATTTAGATTCATTTAGATGCGTCCGTTACGTCGCTTGAATAGCCGATTCACTGCGCCTCTGCGGTTAAGTAAAAATCTTAAATTCTTTTCCAAATCTTAATTTCCCCCAACCAACCCGCACTCACAATAGTCTTAGCATCTGCGCTAATTCCTACAGCAGTAACATAGCCCGAATGTCCGCTCAAATTACCTCTCAATTCGCCCGATCGCACATCCCACAGTTTTACACTCTTATCCCAACTCCCAGTAACCAGTATACTCCCATCACGACTGATTGCCAGCGACCAAACTCCATCGGTATGTCCGCTCAAACGCCGAATTAATTGACCGTTTCCGACATTCCACAACCCAACAGTGCCGTTGCTGTTGCCGGCGGCCAAAGTTTTGCCATCGGCAGTAAATGCTAGGGACAAAACAGACAAGTTTTTGCCGCTAATGGTGCGAATTGCTTGACCTGTATTTAAATTCCACAACCTAATTGAACCATCTTTGCTGCCGCTAGCTAAAGTTTGGCGATCGGGACTAATTGCTACAGCATTCACTAATCCAGAATGCCCGGTTAAAGTCCGCAGCAATGCCCCTGTTTTCGCATTCCAAATCTTAATCGTTTTGTCCCAACTGCCGCTCGCGACAAACTGAGCGTCGGGACTGATGGCAACACTCGAAACAGCACCAGAATGCCCGCTCAAAGTGCGGACAACCGCGCCTGTTTCCAAATTCCAAATTTTTACAGTTTTGTCGTCACTGCCGCTAGCTAACAGGTTTCCATCCGCACTCGATGCTAGGGCGTTTACGGCTTCGGCGTGTCCTTGCAGCGTAGTTTTTAATTGCCCGCTGGGGAAGTTCCAAACAGAGATTGTGCCGTTACTATTTCCTGTGGTAAAAGTAGTGGAAGCTAGGGCAAGGGAACTGACAACTTCTGAAGGGGCTTTGAGGGTATTTGTGGTGGCAAAGGCGATCGCACTTCCGGGCTTCTGAGGCGGATTATTGACAGGAGTTTTCGGATTTGTAGCTGTTGGCGATTGGGGAAGGACTGGTAGCGAAATAGTCGATCGCCATTTCATGATATTATTGATTTCTACTCCCGCCGCCACGATTTTATCCGAATTGTCTTCTAACTTGACAATGCCGTTAATTGCGACAACTTTTCCCGCATCGTCAAGGACTGGGCCGCCGCTCATTCCCGCCCTAACTAAGTTGTTGTATACCAAAGTATAGCCATTTAATGGAGTTTGGCGGCCGGTAAATTGACCTTCCGTAGCGATGAAAATCGGTTGTCTCAGGGAACCGCCGGATATTGGCCAACCAGCCACATAGGCTTTTTTTCCGGGAGTTGCTGGGGAATTAGCTAATTGGGCGAGGGGATAGCTTTGAGGGCTGCTGATAGGGACGATCGCGATATCTGCACCGGGCATTCGCCGCACCAGGCCGTATGATACAGAGTGAGCTTTACCGTCGGGAGTTACAACTTCGTAATCGCCAGGTTTATCGACTACGTGCCAGTTGGTGAGTATATAGTACGTGCTACCTTGTTTTTCTAAAATTACTCCGGAACCGCCTTTTGTGCCTTGGATGCGTACCGTGATTTGTTTGGCGACGGTTTTAACTGCGTCGGCGGTTAAGGCTAGGGCGATGGGAGGTGAGGTGAGTGGGATGAGGGCGATCGCACTTAGGGCGATCGTAGCACTCAAAATAGCCGGAATTGTTCTGCTGTAGTTCATGATTTTGTCAATGTAACATATCCACATATCAACAGACGGATTAGTTTTCCGGTTTGTGGTGCCTTGACGGTTGAGAATGGAAGAGTGTTTGCAAGTGCGATCGAATTCTAAGGAGGATCGAATGCTATTCATGATTATTGAACGATTCAAAGATAATGATATGCTGCCAATTTATCAGCGCATTCGTGACGAAGGCAGAATGTTTCCTGAGGGTCTTAAATATATTGATAGTTGGGTAGAACCCAATTTTAGTAGATGTTTCCAGCTTATGGAGTGTGATGATTTGCGCTTACTTCAGGAATGGATTTTGAAGTGGCGCGGTTCTGGAGCGACTTTTGAAATTGTGCCGGTAGTTAGTAGTAAAGAAACCCGAGAAGTTGTCGAACCATTGCTCGATTGCTTGTAAATTATTCATAGTGGAGGTAGACATGATATCTAGAAACTGGAACAAAGAGTTAACAGAGGAAAATCTCCGACAGCAAATAGCCCAAGCCAAGCAAACATGGAAAACCGCTGAGGCTACAGAGCCGCGTGCCGAATCCGTGCAGTACAATCAGTCGGAAGATTTAATTGTTATCAAACTCAAAAACGGTGCTATTTTCTGTTTTCCTCCGAGGCTTGCACAAGGCTTAGACAGGGGAGCATCCCGGTTTTGAAAAAGCCTCAAATAGCCAAGAGATCGTTCAGGTAAGCACAACGAAGTTTTAGCATTTGATTGACATTTTTTTTCAACCATTGAGCTCCGGAGATTTTCAACCTTCTATCTATTTGTTTGACAGTCGATTCCACCGCGCCCGAGCCTATGGAACAAATCTTGTCTGATGATAATTGCTCATAGTTAACAATTCTAGAGCGATGCTTTTCTAGATATTTGC
>NZ_JAAFKG010000090.1 GCF_013299185.1 Microcoleus sp. bin48.metabat.b7b8b9.023
TCGGCGCAAAAAGTCTTCAAGATTAGCTATTTAATCTTCTACTTTTTGAATTTTTGAGCAACAGCTTGCCTGAGATTCAAAGGTGGCTACTTTTAGCTGCGCTCATTTTTTAGTCTAAACTACAGTTAGCTATGACAGAATCAGATAAATTTTATATTGTCAAACGTCCTGCTGGTAATTGCGAGATTTTGCCGGCCCAAATCGCACAGCAAAGCCCCACTATTATAGAACAGTGGGGCCCTTACGATTCTGCTGAAGATGCGATCGCCCGACGCATCGGTTTAATTCGCGCTGGTAAATGTCAACCGAAATAAACGAACTTGGAAGGACTAAAGTCCTCACTACAAACCAGGTTCGTAGTGAGGACTTTAGTCCTTCTTTGCTGAAGCTTTTGTAACTAAAAACTACTTAGATTTAGCAGGTGCCACACTCGGTTTAGCCTGGGCCGCATTCGGCTTAGGTGACGCAGTATTCGGTTTCGACTCCGCCTTATCGTTCCCTGTTTTACCAGTAACTTTATTAGTCAAAATTTCCAAAGCTTTCGCGTACTGCGGATCGGCCGTCGTAGCAATTTTATCGCGATCGCGCCGCAACTCCTGTTTTTGAGCGTCAGTGAGTTCAACCAGAAAATCCGGTTTAATTCCCATGTGATTGATATCAGTGCCATTGGGAGTAAAATACTTGGCAATTGTCACCGCCAAACCTGCACCATTTCCCACGCCGCGTACCGACTGAACCAAACCCTTACCAAACGTCTTGGTTCCCACCAAAACCGCACGCTTGTTGTCTTGCAAAGCACCGGATAGAATCTCGCTAGCACTTGCTGAACCGCCGTCTACGAGTACAACTAAAGGTTTATCGGTAATCTCTCCCTTGTTTGCGGTTTGTCGATCGGCCTCACCGACGCGATCGACCGTAGAGACGATCGTACCTTCTTTGAGCCACATCCGAGCAATTTCAATACTGCCGTAGAGCAACCCACCCGGATTGGAACGCAAGTCTAGAATATAGCCCGTCACCTTTTTCTGTTCCAAATCCTTAATTGCCGATCGCATTTCCGATGCAGCGTTCGCGCTAAACTGATTTAAGCGAATATAGCCAATTTCGCCGATCGGGCTTTTCTGCACCGACTTCCGCACGGGATGAATTTCAATTTTAGCGCGTTTGAGCTTAAAATCTATTTCCTTTTTGTCCCGCAAAATAGTCAGAGTCACCTCAGTATTAGCCTGGCCGCGAATCAAACTTACCGCTTGATTCGTATCCATACCGACCGTGCTCTTCCCATCAATCTTAGTAATGATATCTTTTGCTAGAATACCAGCAGTAAAAGCAGGAGTATCCTCAATGGGAGAAATCACCACCAATTTCTTAGTTTTCTCATCTTGAGTCAACTGAATCCCAACTCCTGTGAGTTCACCAGAAGTTTCAACCTGCATATTTTTGAACTCTTCCGGGTTCATAAACCGCGTATAAGGATCGTCCAGCTTCTTCAGCATTTCACGAATTGCTTTATAAGCTTCCTCATCGCTAGTATAAGTCCGGTTCAAATAATCATTCCGCACCGCTTTCCAGTCAACCTGGTTAAAAGTGCCATCAACATAACTTTTGTCAATAATCTGCCAAACTTCATCAACCAATTCTTTAGGACTTCCCCTAAAAGAAGCCAGGGATTTAGAACTGCAACCAGTGTTGGCAAGAGTTGCAGCAGTGAGTAACACCGCTGCTGCACTTAGAACAAGCCCTCGTTTTGTTATAACCATTTGTCTGACGCGCGGGAGGAAAAGAGTTCAGAATAATCACGCCTAATCTAACACAGGCAAGGCTTGGTCGGATTTTGGATACATATTTATTCAACTTTGCCGAGTTGTATTCCCGAAGCGGAGGTTGTCGCACGCGAATGCGGGCGCGGGTTTAGGACAAGGTACGTAGTTGGGCTTTAGCCCTCTTTAAACATATACGCGAAGAGGGCTAAAGCCCAACTACGTACCTAGCGAGATTTTTCAACGGTTTCAGGCGATTGTTGACACCAATGGCTTCTAGTGGGCCCCAAACCTCAAAACTATATCCAGTCAAGCCTACTCAGGTTCAACCCAGCGATCGTCCGACTTAATCAAATTAATCAATTCTGCCACACCTTCAGACTCAGGAACCTTCTTAATTTCATCCCGCCCCCGGTACAGAGAAATATAACCCGGTTGCTTCCCGACATAGCCATAATCAGCATCAGCCATTTCCCCAGGCCCATTGACAATACAGCCCATCACCGCAATATCCAAACCGGTGAGATGCTTCGTCGCCTCTCTCACTTGATGTAACACTTCCTCCAAATTAAACAAAGTGCGGCCGCAGGAAGGACAAGCCACATACTCAACCATTGTTTTCCGCAATCCCAAAGCTTGCAGAATGCTGTAGCAGACAGGAATCTCCTTTTCCGGCGCCTCAGTCAGCGAGACGCGGATAGTATCGCCGATACCGTCAGCTAACAGCGGTGCGATACCAGCCGTGGATTTGATGCGCCCGTATTCGCCATCGCCAGCTTCTGTAACGCCCAAATGCAGCGGGTAATCCATCCCCAATTCATCCATCCGGTGCGCCATCAAGCGGTAAGCAGCCACCATCACCGGCGCGCGGGAGGCTTTGAGGGAAATCACGATGTTGCGGAAGTCGAGGGATTCGCAAATTCTAATAAATTCCAGGGCGGATTCCACCATACCTTCCGGAGTATCGCCGTAGGTAAACAGCATCCGTTCTGCCAGGGAACCGTGATTGACGCCGATTCGCAAAGCTTTACCTTGATCTCGCAGGGAAATCACCAGAGGTTCCAGGGTTTCGCGGATTTTGTCGCCAATTTCCGCGAATTCCGCGTCAGTGTATTCGCTTCTGTCGGCTTTCGGCTTCTCGAACACGTACAAACCCGGATTGATTCTCACTTTGTCTACGTGTTTGGCGACTTCCAGCGCAATTTTCATCCCGTTGTGGTGGACATCGGCAACCAGGGGCACAGCTTGGTAGGTTTCGTGCAATTTTTGCTTGATTTCGGCTAAAGCTTTGGCGTGGGCCATGCTAGGCACGGTAACGCGGACGATTTCGCAGCCTATCTCGTGCAAGCGCCGAATTCCTGCGACCGATCCGTCGATGTCGAGGGTATCTTCGTTAATCATCGATTGTACGACGACTGGGTTGCCTCCGCCGATCGTGATACTGCCGACTTTGACGGGACGGGTTTTGCGGCGTTTGATGGCAGTGTCGAAGATGGGCTCGGCGGTGGGGGTTTTAGTGGGGTTGGGCAGAGTTTGCATAACTGGTTGCTAGTGTTCTGTAATTAAAGTCTATAAAATTGTGTCTGCTGTTTTTTAGGTTTGCACAGAAAGGGTCAGTTTGGGCAAAGAGGTTTTGGGATTTAGGATTCTTAATGGGATTGTGGCGAATTTGTCGATCGAAATTATGTAGGAAAAGGGCGATCGAACTAAAAGCCAACCATCACCGGGAAAGCGCAATGAAGTTGGGCCCGTGGAACTAAACCCAACCTACAAAATACAGTTAAAATACAGGCTAGGCCGAGATAAAAATTAATATTGGTTGGCGGTGAGGGGAATGGTTTGGACACCGGGGCAGGGGTTAAATGGCGATCGGTATATTATTGAAGGCAAGTTAGGTGAGGGCGGCTTTGGGGTCACGTACCTAGCGCAGAAGGCGCAAAACAGGCAGCGGGTTGTCATCAAAACGCTGAAAGATGAATTATTGAGAGATCCAAATTTTGCCCGGTTTCGGGACAAATTCAGGGATGAGGCGCTACTGCTATCTTTGTGCAAACATCCCAATATTGTGCAAATAGACAACTATTTCATTGATGGTGATTTGCCCTGTATTGCGATGGAATATGTGGCAGGGGAAGATTTGTGGAAGTTGGTAGAAAAGCGCGGTATCCTGTTGTCGGAAACCGAAGCTTTAAACTACATCCGCAAAGCAGGAGAAGCCGTAATAGTTGTTCACGAAAAAGGTTTACTGCATCGGGATATCAAGCCACAAAACCTTATGGTGCGTGACAATCGAGATGCAGTTTTGATTGACTTTGGTTTGGCACGGGGTTTTATTCCCGATCGCACTCAGCAAATGACTTTTGGATTTACACATGGTTTTGCGCCTCCCGAACAGTACGGGGAAATGGGCAGATTTGCTGAGTACACAGATGTTTATGCTCTGGCGGCAACGCTATACTATATGCTAACGAGTACACCACCAACTGCTGCATTCTTGAGGGCTTTAAATCATCCTTTAAAGCCGCCGTTTCAGATTAATCCTAATATTAGCGATGCGGTGCATCGGGCAATTATCAAAGGGATGGAAATGGATGCGACAAAACGCCCTCAGTCGGTGGGAAAATGGTTGGCTATGCTTCCTCAACCTACCCTTGGTAATTGGAGGCAAAGAGCGAGTGTTTTGCCAACGATTCCTAGCCCGCAGCCACCGCCACAACCTGTAAATTTGATTTCAGCAAAAGGAGTCGATTATCGTCAACTCGATCGGCTGTTGGCTAGCGGAAAATGGGAAGAGGCGGATGAGGAAACGTATAAAAAAATGCTGGAAGCAGCGGGGAGAACAAAGGATGGCTTGCTGAGGGCTGAAGATATCGATCGATTCCCCTGTGAAGACTTACGAACTATTGACCAACTTTGGGTAAAATACAGTAACGGACGTTTCGGCTTTTCGGTGCAGAAACGCATCTATGAAAGTCTGGGAGGAACCAGAAAATATGATGTGAAAATTTGGGATGCTTTTGGCGATCGGGTAGGTTGGCGTGTGAATAAAAAATGGTTGCATTTAAACGAGCTAAAATTCGACACCAAAGCACCAAAAGGACAACTTCCGGGGAGAGAGGGAACCGTTGGGGATTGGGAATGGGAAAGAGATCTTCTCTCGCGTCGAGACTTGTAAAGTTTAACATCTAAGGGTTACAGAGTTTCGTGCAGATTATAATAACAAAGGCTGTTTCCACGAAACCCCGCCTGTTCTACGTTTCCGATACCTGGCACTCACCGGACTGGGCTAAACTGCTACCAGCGACACTAATTGTTAACATAATGTTTGATGTCGAATGAACTTTCAAATTATCGGAAACATTACTAATATTGAAACAATAGCAGTTGGCAACTCAATTCGGGAATTAGAACGTTTGCAGAAAAATTATGGCAATGGACGTTGGAGAAAACTCAAAGGAATAGCAACAATTATCCTGACTGATGGTACAGCCTGCGAAGCTGAGTTACATTGGTACGAAGCACACGGCATTGGCAAAAAAGAAATCAAAATCAAATATATTTTATAGGAGGAGTCATGAATCCCCATAACTTAGAAACACAATTTGTAGTTTGCATTAACAATCAAGACTATCAAGCATCATTGGAAGTGAGAAAAATCTATCGAATCATACCCGATAATCGCGCTGCGGAACATCAATTTATCCGAGTTATTGATGAATCCGGCGAAGATTATTTGTATCCAGTTGCATATTTCGTACCCATCGCATTGCCGAAAGCCGTAGAAGCCGTATTTGCATAGTATAATTTCACAATGAACTATGTAAAAAAAATGCCCTCGTTGCAGCGGTGAAATAGTTAGAAAAGAAGTGGATAAACTTTTACGGTACACAGCAGTGATATCTTAAAAGCATCCGCTGAAGTTTGCCTAAGCTGTGGAGAAATGAAAAACCCAACTCAATTAACCCAGCTTGAATTAGTGCTCCTTGAATTAGTAGCTAAAGGTCAAGGAAAGTGGAGTTGGTACGAACTCGCCAATGCACTTTCCCGTCGCGATGTACCGCGAGAACCTGACATGATGGTTGTCTTAAAAAAACTGGCTGCTGATGGCTTGGTTCAACGATATGTAGAAACAAATTCGCCTCGCGACAGATGGGAATTGACCCCTATCGGCTTTATTGTTCTCACCGATGCAAAAGCAGATAGTCAAAACAGAATTATACGTTATGCAATTGCGATCCAGAAATCAGAAAGCAATTATTCTGCTTATGTTCCAGATTTACCCGGTTGCGTCGCAACAGGTACAACTGTCGAGGAAGTAGAACAAGAAATTAAAGCAGCAATATTTGTTTATTTAGAAGAGTTGCGTCAATCTGGTGCGTCTATTCCTGAAGCTAGGACTTTATGCAAATATGTTGAGGTTTAACCTAATGACAACTATAAATTAGTATTTGTATGGTGTTTGACAGGTTATTGCAGGCAAAATACGATCGCACTTTCCGATCGTGCATCATAAATCAAGGGGCGTTAGCGAAGCCCTCGAAGAGGATCGCACTTCATTCCAGAAATCTCTCTCGCGGATGATGCGATCGCCCTTCCAGCCCAGCAAAACTAAAAAATGTACTTGCAACTCTCTTCACAGGCTGAGGCTCAGCAGTTAAAGCATCTGAGGTTTTCCCTTGAACGATCGCACAAACTCACCCGCTACCCATATTAACAACCGCCGACCTTTAATTATCGCAGGAATTCTCCTCGGTATCGGTCTATCCGGGTTTTTGACGGCATTGTGCTGCACCAACTCCTTCAGTGGCATCATATGTTTAGCAGCGTTAAAACCGATGCTAGCGTTGCCGGATTAGAATTGAATACCATCGGAGACGGACTTTTTCACGCTGCGGATTGGTTGGTAACAGTGGCGGGAATCTTTTGTTTGTGGCGGGCTGTAAATCACAAAGATGTTCTTTTGTCAACTCCCACTTTTGTCGGTTCTATATTAATGGGTGCTGGATTGTTTGATTTTGTAGAAGGTATTGTTGACCATCAAATTTTGGGAATCCACCACGTCAAACCAGGTATTAACGAGTTGGCTTGGGATTTGGGATTTTTGGCGATCGGTCTTATTTTAGCACTCTTAGGTTGGATGCTGGTACAGAGTGAAGTTGCCGCAGATACTAAAGTTTAAATGAATGCAGAGATTGCGAATTATACGCAATCCGGGTTTCTTACCCCCTTTATCTCTTAGTCGGCGTAGGCCGGCTTCGTTCGTGTAGACGCGGTTTCAACCGCCGAGTCATAACTAACCCGGATTTGGTATTATACCAAATCCGCTTTAAAAATTCCCCGATGAGGTTCATCAATTCATCCAACCGCAGAATCCAACCACGCGATCAAATCCTCTTGACTCCTAAAATCTAACAAAGCCTCTCCCAAATCATCTAACTGTTCCGCAGATAACCCCTGGATGCGATTTTGAACTTCCTGTGTAACATCACCCACCCGCCGCATAATCTGACGGATAATTAATCCTATTTCCCCCTCAATTTTACCCCTTTCGATTCCCTGTTCTATCCCTTGTTCGATTCCCTGTTCTATTCCCCTTTCGATTCCCTGTTCTATTCCCCTTTCGATTCCTTGTTCTATTCCTTGTTCTATTCCTTGTTGTATTCCCTGTTCAATTCCCTGCTGTAGACCAATTTCTATCCCTTTCATTACAGATCCAAGCTGATCTTGGATAAACATTTCTCGCTTGTCCAAATCTGCCGCTTCTTTGACTGTCAAATTAGCTCGGTTGGCAATTTCCAGCGCGCTATTAATCTCGACCACAGACTCCAATGTCTCTGGTACTGCTTCCAAAGAGGGCGCGTTTTTCATAAAGTAAATCCATTTTTCCGGCAGAGTTTCAAGTTCATTCAATTCTTTTTTGAATTTCGGTAACTCGACAAACACTAACTTTAACTCGCAGTTGGGATAGACGAATTTCTCTTCAGTTTCTGTGAATTCAAACTTTGAAATTAGTTTTTCGGTGTTTTCAAATAAGATAAAATCGGTGATGGTTAAAGCAATGACTGGATTTAATCTTAAGTAACCGTCTCCAGCTTTCAGTTGAGTAGAATAGGTTTTGGCTGCATTGTACACTACTCGTTTTTCAAAGGCGGCGACGTTGAGTACCTGCATTTCGACTATTACGGTTTTGTTTCCGGTAATCTTGGCTTTGACATCCAGGTAGGTGTCTTTTAATCCTGTGACGCTTCCGGCTGAATAAGGGTCAATTATTTCTAATTCTTGAATTGTAGGTTCTCCGTTGTACAGCATTGCATTTAGGAAGCTGATTAAAATTTCTGGATGTTCGGAAGAAGCGAATATTTTTTTGAATGCAAAGTCTGTTTTGGGGCTGATGAAACGCATATATTTTAGAGGATTTTTTGGTTTTATTAACTCTTCTAGGGCGCTGAGGACACAGAGGAGGAGAAAAAGAGATAAGATGGGTATTGATAACTATTGGAAGGGTTGGGTTTTGTGGTCTCTACCCAACCTATCCTAGGTATGCAGCTATCAGCCTGTGGCTTGAGTAGTTGTTACAGGTGACATAACTAGCTTTCCAGTTATATCCATTGTTGCCAGTTTCAACACTTCATTAAAAGCTAAACCCCGAATTTTGAGTTCCCACCGAATGCCTTTTGCTTTCATCCGCTTGGCTTTCCGCATATCAACATCCGCAGCTTTTTGATTCAGTAGCAAATGTTTCATTGCTGCTGTGGCTTCTACTTTTGTGGGATATGCAATGTAGGTGATAAATCCGCCGTCCCAGTGGTTGGCGTTGCGGATGCTGCTGATAGTCGCTACTCTCGGACTAAATCGGTTCCAGTATAAGTCGCTGTAGCCGATTGACTGTGTTTTCACTTGGAGTTTGTTTGCCATTTGACTTAACTCCTATAACCTTGTGTGCGGGGTTTGCAGTACCGTTTTGGTTTTGCTATTTATATTATAGCAAATTAATGCGGAATTGGGCATTGGGAATTTGGGAATTTGTAATATCCGTTTGTGTCCCTAGTTTACAAAATCTTTGTTACAGTTTTTGACCTGATATTATGCTCTGTCAATTATTTGTACGAGGGTTTGATTGTTGGGAATGCAAGTCCTTTGGAAGAAGGACTAAAGTCCTCACTACGAACCAATTGCTCTGTCCTTTGGAAGAAGGACTAAAGTCCTCACTACCAACCAATTGCTCTGTCCTTTGGAAGAAGGACTAAAGTCCTCACTACGAACCAATTGCTCTGTCAATTATCTGTACAATGGTTTGATTGTTGGGAATGCAAGTCCTCGGGAAGAAGGACTAAAGTCCTCACTACGAACCAATTGCCTAAAATCTCAATTCGTATTCGGCGGTGACGCGATTGTCTCCTTGGAAATTGGTTGAACCTCTGAGCAATATTTTGTCGTTTAAACGATACCGCACGTTGAATTCTGTTGGCTGATTTGCTGACAATACTCGAATGATTGATGCTGAAAGATTGCGCGTGATATCGGCCCCGACTTCTAGGCCTATACCGAGGGAACCTGCACCGGCCCCAGCCCCTGAACTGGAACTGGCTGTTTGTCCTTCGTTTCCTCTAATTCGTGTGGGAAATAACCTAAATTCGCTCAATCCGGTGGCGTTGGTAATCACGGATTGCAGGTTGTTGAATAATCCTGCACCTGCTAAATTGGCGATCGCCAGTGTACTATCTCCTTGTCCTAATGTTTGCACGAAACTGCCTCCTAATAGCGCTACAATCTCTGTGGACGATCGCCCTGGAGAACTCCTCAACTCGATATTTTCGGCCAACTGGGAGGCTTTACCCTTGACTAATGCTTGAATTCGGACACTCCGCACGCTGCCGAAACTTGTCGGTTCGTCGGCTATTTCCGACGCGACAGATGTTCCCGGAGTGCGAAACCGCGATACTTCTTGTACTGACGTTGCTAATCTTACATCCAATGTCGGATCGAGTCCTTGTGTTGGTACAAAGGTAGCTGTTTGTGGATATCCTTTGTCAAGTTTAAACTGTGTTGTAAACAAATTTACGGCGCCCGAAGTCAACCGAATTGTACCCGCAGGGCGAATATCGTCTAAGGTTCCATTCACCGTCAAAGCGCCTGTCGCCTGAAAATTTAATATCGGCGCACTCGTTACCCGCACTCCCCGCCCTAATTTGAGCCCCAAATCATTTAATCCAACTTCAAAGGCAGGGGAAGCGGAAGCCGAAGATGTCGGAGGAGAATCGGAAGGAGAAGATGTTGAAGGAGAATCGACACCGGCAGGGGAAGGGGAAGAAGAAGAAGCTAACCGAGTTCCGCCGCCGCCGGCGCTGGGGAGAAATACTTCGCCGTCGTACAGTTCAATTTTACCGCTCAACTGCGGCCGCAAAGCTGTACCTGTTGCTTGGACTTGACCGACTGCGCCACCGCGATACAATCCTCTAAGATTCAATGCCAATTTATCTAGATTGACAGCCAAAGGATTCGCTGCATCGACATCGCCCTCGGCAAAGGGCACAGACAATGGAATCACGCCCTGGGCGACAACTTCCCCTTTACTTAATTGTCCCCGAATTTGTTCTACTCGAATGCGATCGCCCTCAAAGCGCACTGTCCCAGTCAGCCCTGTCACCGGTTCTGGGAAAGCTCTCGCCCGGACGGTTGCATTTTCAAAATTCGCAATTCCTTGCGCTACAGGCTGTTGCAGCGTCCCTCCGATGCGAATTTGCACCTGTCCCTTGCCATTAACCCAGCCAATTTGGGGAGTTAAGACATTAATAATTGCTAATCCTTCATTCTGTAAATTCGCCCTTAAATCTATTTGATTGTTGTCGGGTTTTACCGCAGCAAAGGGTAACTCAAAAGGCAAACTTCCCTGTACTTCAATTGGTTCGGTTTGAGTTACCAAAGCGCTGCCCCCAAAATTGAGGCGGGCGTTGCTATAACTGAAACTGCTGTCGGCTTTTTTAATCGGTTCTCCGTTTAGCGTTCCGTCCAGCAAACTTAATTCGCCGGTGGCTTGCGGATTTTCTAAACTTCCAGCTAAGTTTGCCCGCAAATTTAAGTTTCCGGTTACGTCTACAAAGGGCAATTCGATTAGTTTTGCTAACTCTTCTACGGGTACATTTTCTACCCGCAACTGCCCGGATTGCGCTTTTTGTCCCAGTTGTCCCGAAAATCCGATCGCACTTTTGCCCGATCTAATTTCCAGCGGCAACACGGTTAAAATCCCGTCCTGAAAACTGCCTTCAATGCTAAACTGTTCGGCGACATATTTTCCCCACTGCCAATTATCGCCTTTGACGTTAAATTGAGCTTGCACGCCTGTTCGGAGAGAACCTGCAACTGCAATTTCGCCCCCAAAAGTTCCCTGCAATTGAGATAAGGCGGGCAATTTTTCCGCTGATTTGACAGCTTGCTGCTGCTGCAAGATTACTTCGATTTCTGCCAAGCGGCGCAACTGTTCGATTAACGGCGCTTCCGGTTCTCCGACTGCCACAGTTTGCACGTCACCGCTGTTACCGTAAACGGGAGATTTTAAGCCTCTCGCCAAATCTCCTAAATTGAAATACTGCAAAGCGGCTAAAACTTGCTGCAAATTCCCTTGCTGGATGTTAACTTTCCCGGCAAATTCGGGATTTGCCCCTGCTTTGACGTTGCCGGAAATGGAGTATTGACCGGTACCTTGCCTGAAGATGCCGTTGGTGAGACTGGCGCTGCCGTTAGCATAACTGAATTCGGCTTGGAAACTGTCACCTTTAATGTAGCCGATCGCTGGTTGGGCGATCGCAATTTGTCCGGTTGCTTGCAAAGTCGCTGGATTTAACGGCATCTTCCAACCGGGTACGTTGACTTGTCCCGAAACAGTACCGGTTATCGGCCCCAAACCTGCCTCTTTTCCCGGTGAGAGATTCAAAGCAGCCAGGGGGAAATCGCTTAAATTGACTCGCAAAGTTTCGCCCTCAGCTTGGCCGCGGGCTATCGATTCGCCACGTTTAACTAAGAATGATGTCGGCAAAAACGACTGATTTAAAGCGACTTCGATTTTGTCTTGGGGGCCGGCTAAACGCAAATCTACACTTTTATCGGAACTTGCAGTAACTTTCCCCGCCAGTACCGAGTCAAAAGCGACTTCATTTACTCCTAAATTCCGCACTTCCACGTCGCCAACTAAACTCAGGGCGGCGAGGGTTCCCGTGAGGCGCCCCGTGAAATCAACATTGCCGCGGACAGGCTGATTTTTCTCTGAAGCATTTTTGAGACCCATGGGTCTCAGAAATGCCAACTGTTCTGCTGGCAAGGCTTCCAGGTTAAAGTTGGAGAGTTTTACATCCAAATCTAGATTGGAAATTGAGGGCAATCCTTTCCCAGCCAACTCAACGCCGACAAATCCACTGGCTGTCAAACCGCGAGTTGCAGCTTGTTCTACTTCTATCCGTTTGCCATCCCAGTTAAATATTGCATCAAAAGGTTGTTTGAGAAATGGCAATTCCGAGATGCGGAAACTGCCGCCGGCGCGAAGTGTTTGCGGGGAAGCAGCCGCAATCGGGCCGGATAAATTGACATTCCCGTTAAATAGTCCTCGCAGTAAGGGAAGATTTTGGGCTTGGGAGACTAAACCGTTGGCTTGCAAGCTTTGGCGCTGGGCTTCAAAGGCTTTCTGGAAGCGACTTAGGGCAATTTGGTCGCCTTCTATTGACGCGCGCCAATTCCCGGATTGCGCGCTGCCTGTGGCGTTGACAATTCCGCCGCCGTTGGCGAGTCGAATTTGTCCGCCGCCGTTGGCGGTGATGCCGTTGGCGGTTAAATTATCTGTATTTCCCACAATTCGGAGTTTGCCGTCGAGGGTTCCGGCAATTTCTCGCGGTAAATTGGTTGTCAGCAAACCTGTTTGTTTGAGGGTTTGTTCTAAATTGCTGACTGTAACTCCGTTGGTTGCCAGCAATGCTTCTAAGTTGCCGTTTTCCAATTTTGCCGTAGTATCGATCGCCCCGAGTCGATCGACCAAAATCTGTCCTTCCCCGCTAGCACGAATTCCTTTAGCTGTCAAATTATCCAAACTTCCCGCTGCTTGATATTGGCCGTTAACTCTGCCGTCAAATCCTTTCGGCAAAGTCGCCGTGAGAGTAAACAGTTGGAGATTGCGAACAGTTTGTTCTAGGCGGCTGAGAATAACTCGATCGAGATCCGCGACAGCTTGCCATTGTCCAGCATCCAATTTTCCCTTAAAATCAACCGTACCGCCGGCAATATTCAGTTTGCCGCTGCTGTTGACAGAAACATCGGCGATGCTTGATTTGTCAAGACTTCCCGCCGCTTGAATTTGATTCGATATTTGTCCGTCAAGCGATTTGAGATTTTGGATTTTGGATCTTAGATTGTTGATATTGGCGACTATTTGGGGATTGTCAGCCGTAAAAGCTAAGCCCACATCTAACAGCGACAATCCTAAATTTACCAGGCTGGCGATCGAAGTGCGATCCTCTTCGAGGGCTGCGCTAACGGTTTCTGCGCTTCCCTGCCAATTTCCCCGTGCCAATTCTCCTTTAAAATTGACATTGTTGCCGCCCAGATTTAGTTTGCCACTACCGCCGACATTAATTGCGCTAGCTGTCAAATTGTCAAGACTTCCAGAAGCTGTAAATTGACTCGATAACTGGCCGTCTATCGATTTGAGATTTTGGATTTTAGATTTCAGATTGGCAGATTGCGGGTTTTCGGGATTGAATGCAGAAGCCACATCTAAAAATGGTAGTGTTAAATCTACCAGGCGGCTGATAGAAGTGCGATCGGTTTCTGCGGTTACTTGCCAGTTTCCGTCTGTCAATTCTCCTTTGAGATTGACACTGCTGTCGGCAATATTGAGTTTGCCATTTGTACTTAGATTGATGCCGCTAGCGGTTAAATTGTCAACATTTCCCGCAGCTTGAAATTCTCCTGCTAGCTGTCCGCCCAGAGATTTTAGATTTTGGATTTTGGATTTTAGATTGTCGAGATTTGCAGAATTTGCGATCGCCAAAAATGGCAAGCCAATATCGAGTAAGCGATTGACGGCAACTTGTTCGGTTTTGCCAGAAGCTTGCCAGCGGCCTGATTCCAGTTTGCCATTAACATCAACAATGCTATCAGCAAGATTCAGCGTTCCTTTGCCGCTAGCATAAATACCATTTAAACTCAAATCGTCCAGAGTTCCCGCAACTTCGGCGGTGCCGCTGAACAAACCTGCTAATTCAGGAGGTAAATTAAGTCCGGGAATCAGTGGCTGCAAACTTTTCAATGCCACGCGATCGCCCTTGATTATAGCTTCCCACTGACGGTCTTGGATCGCCGCATCCACATTCACCGTAGCATCGCCAATTTTGACAACGGTATTTTGCAAATCCGCCGTATTACCTCCGGCGCGAATTTCGCCGCTAGCCGGAAAAGTCCCTTGTGGTGCTTGCCATTTAGCTCTAGCTTGGATATTATTTAACGGCCCGAAAACTTGAGCTTTGGCGGTAACACTACCAATTTTAACAGCAGCGGGAATCGGGAGAGCGTAAATTTGGGCGATCGCATCTGCGGGCAGATTTTCCGCTTGCAAATCGAACACCAAACCCGATCGCGAATTCTCACTTCCCAACGTTATATCGACTTCACCTTTGCCACCAATTTTACCGCCCGCCGCCGGCACAACTAATATATCGCTCAATGTCAAAGCTAAAGAGGACAACGGCACAGTTGACGGTGGAGAATTCGGCGTTGGAGTTGAAGCGATTCTCCCCCGCTCTAGTTTGAAATTAGTGCTAATATTGTTTAGTTGCAGGCGATCGACCGTAGCGGGTTTTGTCGAGGCGATCGTACCTGAGATCGCTGGATTTGCAACGGTTCCAGTCAGCTTAGCATCCGCCTTAACTTCTCCGGCAACTGCGATCGGCAATACAACTTTCTGCCCTAACTCTGCTTCCACCGCATTCACCACACTTGCCACAGCTACCGGTTGCACGTTAGTTATCAGATTGAAACTCGCTTGTTCGGTATTGAAATTAGTTCCAGTGGCAACTGTTCCTGCTATTTGAACCGGAATTAGACCGTAATTACCTGTGAGACTATCGACAATTAAATTAGTTCCCTGAAACCGCAATTGACCGCTACCATTTTGGATAATCTGTTTCAGCGGTTTGATACTTGCTTGCACTCCGGCAAAACTCGCCGTTCCTGTAATTCCAGATAATTTATTGTCTCGCACTTGCACAGTTAAATTGCTATTTGCCAGACCTTTTTGTAGAGAAATTCCGGAAATTTTCAGCAAGCGAGCGATGTCGGACAAAGGTAAGTTTTGCGATTGCAGTAGCACGTTAGTTTGAGCCGCAGGCAATAGAGAGTCGGCTTTGACTGCAAAATTGTCATTATTGGTAAACTGACCGTTAAGTTCGTAGAGAACGCGCTGATTTTGCTCGCGAAATAAAGCGCTGCCATTTTTGAGAGTTACGGAAATCGGAGCCGAAGTTTTTTTTCCGACTGCGGGACTAGGCACTAAAACTGCACCGGCATTTTCAACTCGAATTGCTTCAATTTCCGTTTTAAATAAACCCGCAGATTTTTTGTCTTGGGTGGGAATATTAACCCAGCGGCCTTCAGCATCCTGTTCGATATAAGCACTAGGCTTAACTAACGTAATATCTAGTTTGAGAGTGCGGTTGAACAGCAGCGGCCAAATTGAAAATTTCACTTCCACTGCTTCTGTAGAAGCGTAATCTGGATCGATCGCAGTTGCAGGTACAGTCGATCGACCAAACCGCAAACCGATCGGAGAAAATCGCTCCAAACGTCCGATTTGCACCGGCCGCTTCAGCGTCTGACTGACCTCAGAGGCCACCAAAGGAGCTAACTTTTTCTGCACCCACTCCCGTGCGGCCACCGCCCCAACCACGCCGAGAATGCCCACTCCCGTACCGCTAAGCAGCAAGATACGCCACCAGTGGCGCCCAGAACGGGGTGCGAGTTGTTTTTTGTCATCGTCCGAGTTAGTCATGCTTATTTCTCAGAGATTGTGAGAATTCAGAAATTGAGGAAATCAGCCGGTTTGAGATGGGGTTCAACAGTTGACAGTTGACAGTTGGGTTCAACAGTTGACAGTTGACAGTTGACAGTTGACAGTTGGGGGAGTGGGGTTCAACAGTTGACAGTTGACAGTTGGGTTCAGCAGTTGACAGTTGACAGTTGACAGTTGACAGTTGGGGGAGAGGGGTTCAACAGTTGACAGTTGGGGGAGTGGGGTTCAACAGTTGGGGGAGTGGGGTTCAACAGTTGACAGTTGACAGTTGACAGTTGGGGGAGAGATAGGGAGATAGGGAGATACGGAGAGGGGGAGAGGGGGAGAGAGGGGGAGGATTGGATGAGTTTTGGTGGAAAATTGAAATATACAATTTAAATGCAGTACAGCTAAAAAATTCTGGGATGCTGACGGAGGCTTTCTGTCTTTGCTAGACTCACAACTGAGCTCGAAAGTGCCGATCGCACAATCAAACTTCAATATTCACCCCCCTCCATGTCTCACAGACTCCAGAAATCTTTACCAAACTTAATCTAAAATCGCCACACATCCTACAACCGACAGTCAATCTAAAATCTAAAATCTAAAATCGCCCGATCGCTTCTAAGATAAAAAAACGGTGGTTAAGAAGGTCTTTAAAACTTATGCGAGTGTTCGTCTTACTCTTCAATGCCCGCACCGAGAATGAGGGAATTCACACCATTCAACTCGGCGATCGCAACAAAGTTCTGATGTTTGAGTCAGAAGACGACGCCACACGCTTTGGCGTGATGTTGGAAGCTCAGGATTTTCCCGAACCCGCTGTCGAGGCGATCGACGATGAGGAAATTAAGGAGTTCTGCGACAGTGTTGATTATGATTGGGAACTGGTGCCGGCGGGCGCGCTAGCGATTCCGCCAGAAGACAATGTAACACAGACTCAGTGGCAGGCCCAGGGGCAGTCGGAACCGGAGTCACAGCCAGAGTCAGATTCTGAGGTTTCCCAAGACGAATTGGATTCTATGCGTCGCCGACTCGAAGGACTTTTGTAATCACGAAGGAAGAAGGAAGAAGGAAGAAGGAAGAAGGAAGAGGGAAGAAGGATAAATTTGATATCTTCCAGCATTCTCAATTCTAGACTCGATTTCTAGATACAGGCTTCCAGGCTGAAGCTGGGACTGTGTATGTCTCCTGACTCTGCCCACCAGAAGCAAAAAAGGAAGAAGGAAGAAGGAAGAAGGAAGAAGGAAGAGGGAAGAGGGAAGAGGGAAGAGGGAAGAAGGATAAATTTGATATCTTCCAGCATTCTCAATCCCAGACTCGATTTCTAGATACAGGCTTCCAGGCTGAAGCTGTGACTCTGTATGTCTCCTGACTCTTCCCACCAAAAGCAAAAATTGCCAACCGATCGTTAATAACTGACAAAAAATGAAGAATTTGGAAGAACGGGGGCATCTGCTGACGGAACAGGTGAATGCCAACAGCGCGAATTTAGACCAACTGAGCTCGATCGAATTGGTGGACTTGTTCAACCGGGAAGACGCCCAAACCTTAAATGCGATCGCCCGTGCCCGCGAAGAGTTAGCCCGGGCGATCGACATTGCCGCCGAATCCCTGCGTCAAGGAGGCCGCCTATTTTACGTCGGTGCGGGCACTTCCGGGCGTTTGGGGGTACTCGATGCCGCCGAGTGTCCCCCCACCTTCTGCACGCCGCCAGAACTCGTACAGGGCATAATAGCCGGGGGTGCGGGGGCTTTGGTGCGGAGTTCGGAGGATTTGGAAGATCGGGCTGAAGATGGGGCTGAGTCGATCGCCCACCGTCACATTAACAATCTCGATGTGGTTGTCGGGATTACGGCTGGGGGTACAACGCCCTTTGTAGCGGGGGCTTTGCAAGCGGCGCGCCAGCGGGGGGCGAAAACAGTGTTTATCGCCTGCGTACCCGTGGAACAGGTGAATTTTGAGGCTGATGTGGATATTCGGTTGTTGGTTGGCCCGGAGATAGTCGCGGGATCGACGCGCTTGAAAGCTGGTACTGTGACAAAAATGGCTTTAAATATTCTTTCAACTGGCGTAATGGTGAAGCTGGGGAAGGTTTACGGCAATCGGATGGTTGATGTGGCGGTAACTAATAAGAAATTGCGCGATCGGGCGGTGCGGATGTTGCAGGATTTAACTGATTTGGGCCGGGATGAAGCGGGTTTTTTGTTAGAAAAAAGTGGCAAATCTGTAAAGCTGGCTTTGATGATGCACTGGACTGGTTTGTCCAAGGAAGAGTGCGATCGAATTTTAGGCGAATTTAAAGGCAATTTGCGATCGGCTGTAGCATCAATACAATTGTAGATTTTTGCGATCGTAGGGTGCGTCGCCCCAGAAAATCCCTCGCCTTGCATACCGACAATCTCAAAGCGACGCACCTGTAACATCAGGCTTCTCAAGAAGGTTCGTAGGGGGCTTGCAATTAAATATAATCCCAGTTATCCTCGAAGAGTAGGAAACAAAAAATTTGACATGAGCGGTTGTGACTTCTGTAATTGGGATGCTAAAAATGATCTTGAGTGAGCCAGTTAAATTAAC
>NZ_JAAFKG010000091.1 GCF_013299185.1 Microcoleus sp. bin48.metabat.b7b8b9.023
TGATAGGCTTGACAGTATTCGTCTACAAAACTGACTGTAGGGACTGGTTCGCGGGGTACTACCATACATTTTAACTATTTGACGGCTTCAGGAATATTATACTATGGCTAAAGTGATGAAAGAGCGCTAATCTTGAAGACTTTTTGCGCCGAGAAACCCGTTTTTTGACAGTCGGATAGCACGGTGCCTTGGTACGTACCCTTCCTTTTTCCCAACCGGGGGATTTTCCCCTATGTTTAGGCATTTTTGCGGGAGTACCAATGTCAACTAAAAGCGAAAACATTGATTGGGCAACACGTCCAGGGGTTAAATTGATATTAGCAGATTGCCAAGGAAGTCTATTCTCGATTACTAAATCTCTGGCCAGCCACAGTTGCCAACTCATCAACGACATTAAATCACTCCAACGCTCGGATTGTTCAGGGGTTCTCAAATTAGGCAATGTCCAATGCAATCTTTGCGAGTGCAAACCTATACCAATGATCGACTCCAAAACGTCGTAAATATTTGAACCAGACTATTTCCAAAGGTAGAGTTCGTTCTCCAACCCAAGCCAACCATAAGGGTGGAAACGGCTGACCATTTGACATGGGCTTCATTCTTTCTACCAGGATTAAATTGACTTTTTGTCCAGGGGCGCGATAAAAATGCAAGTCAATCCATTGTTTGACTCGGACTTTTCCCAAATCTGGATGTTCATCAATTTCAATCTCTGTATTCGCTTCGAGCCATGTGTTTGGGTCGTTAAGTCTCATTTTTTGACCGTGTTTGCGTGGTCTACCGCGGCCACTATAGGCTGGTGGTGCTGACCATAAGCAGGCATTCTTTCGGACTCTCATGGTTGCAATCAGCTTGAATGGACGCTTCTGTTAGTGCCAGTACCCAGCTTGCATTCCCATATTCTCGATCTAAAACTGCTAAAACTGGATTGACGCTCTGTTCACAGACAAGTTTGAGTTGGGAAGCTGCTTGAAGTATGGGTGAAGACCCGCTACTAATTCTTTCATGGAGCAGGGGTAATGCCCAACTTCCTTTTTCTTCAGGTATCCATACAATTGTACTGTATCCCTGACCCACAATTACACCCCTCTGATATTCATGGGTTCTGTCTTTTAATGTTTTGGCATCTGCTCTCTCCCATGCAGTGTGGTCAATTGCTACTAATATGTGTTCTGTTGGGGCTGCTTCAGACTGTAATTGCTCTAGATACAGCAGCATCAGTTTTTTTCGGTCTGGTCTACAGTCTTGTAAGGCTTCATAGATGCTTGGCCATTGACGCTTAAATAATGGATTGAGTGAAAATTCCGCGAGAGATGACGCATTCGGAGTGGTCATCACTGCATCCATCAGCTCGAATGTTGCATCATTGGCTTTCACCAATAAATCGTATGCTGCTTGACGAAAGTCCTTTAATCGTTCACTGTTCATTTAAGGAGTGGATAGGTTTTCTTTTTCACCCTCATTCTCTCCTGGCGCGGTGGCTTTAGTTCTTCTTTTGCCACCGTTCTCATCTTTGGTTAGTCTAAACTACAGTGACGACCCATCCAGTCGAATCTGTTGAACAAGCTTTACAAGTCATCCTGTGGTACCGCTGGCGTTGGTGGATTGAACAACTATTTGCCACGCTCAAACGCGATGGTTTAGATATTGAATCCACCCAACTAGAATCGATAGAGGCGATTCAACGCTTGACGATTTTAGGGCTAGGGGTGGCGCTGAAGACGCTTCAATTGGTGGAAGGCCGGGACAAACCAGACCTCGAAGCAACCCTGGCATTCACCTGCATAGCAGCAATCATTCCTGGAGCAATTAGAGCCAAAGCTAGAAGGCAGGACTAAAAAGTTGCAAAACCCTCACCCTAAACGCTCCTTACCCTGGGCAACTTGGCTGATTGCTAGATTGGGTGGATGGTCTGGCTATCAATCCCAGCGCCCCCCCGGAATTGCCACTCTCGTCCAGGGTTTGAGGAAATTTGAGTCCATCTTTTGGGGATGGCTGCTAGCTCAACCCTGACTTGTGTGTACACAGCAGGGCAAAGGGGGGGGATGAATGCGAGTGAGTCGCCGATTGCCCGTCCGACAATCCCGACAATCGCTAGCTCTCGGAAAGACGACAGGCATGAGAAGACGAGCAAATTCATTGTCTTGCTATATTTTATCTGTGTTTTCCTGGATAAAACTATGTTATCATAGATCCATGATAGTTAGAGAAGCTAAGCTAAAATACGGTACAGCAGAGCAATATTCTGCCATTGATGACGCAATCCGAACGGCCCAGTTCATTCGGAACAAAGCCCTTCGCTATTGGATGGATAATCAAGGTACGAGTAAAGCCGATCTGTACAGTATATGCAAAGACTTAGCCAAAGAGTTTGATTTTGCTAAAAAGCTCAACTCCGCAGCTAGACAGGCTAGTGCCGAACGTGCTTGGGCTGCTATCTCTAATTTCTATACTCGATGTAAAAAAGGTGCAGGCAAGAAAGGTTTTCCCAAGTTTAAAAAACATTGTCGCTCTGTTGAATACAAAGTTTCAGGCTGGAAACTATCCGATGATTGCAAATCGATCGCATTCACAGATGGCTTTGAGATCGGAACATTGTCGATATTCTGCAACAATGAAACACAGGAAGATTTGCATAGGTTAAAAATTAATCGCGTGCGGATTGTGCGTAGAGCAGATGGGTATTATGCCCAATTCTGTTTTGATGCCGACCGTAAAGAGCAAGGGGAATATTCGGGTAATGTTGTCGGGTTGGATCTAGGACTGAAGTTTTTCACCAAAGACCAAAATGATAATGCCGTGATATATCCGCAGTTCTTGAGAAAAGCCGCGCAGCGACTCAAGAAAGCCCAACGCCAATTAAGCAAGAAGTTTGTGAAGGGTGCTAAACCTCAATCAAAAAACTATCACAAAGCGCGAAAACGACTAGGCAAAATCCATCTGAAAATTCAACGCCAGCGGAAAGATTGGGCAATTAAACAAGCTCGAAACGTAGTGATATCTAACGATGTCGTGGTGTATGAAGATTTAAACATTGCAAACATGGTCAAGAATCAGCACGATTGCAAGTCAATTTCGGACGCTGGTTGGTATCAATACACTCAATGGTTGGACTACTACGGCAAGATTTGGGATAAAGTAGTTGTGTCAGTATCGCCAAACTATACGTCTGGCGATTGCTCTAATTGCGGTCATCGAGTGAAAAAATCTCTTAGCACTAGAACGCATTCATGTCCTAGTTGCAAGATTGAGATTTGTCGCGATACAAATGCGGCTTTAAATATCTTGCACAAAGGATTGAACATTCTCGGTGTTGAGTGGAATAAACACAGTACCTCTGGGCAAGAGGGATCTGCCGAGAAATCGGGAAAGCACGGGGAGAAGACCACCGCTGTTGCTGATAAGTAATTTGATCCAATAAGTGGACTTCGATGAACCGTGAATAAGAATCCCCCACTATAGCGGTAATCCGCGAGTGTGGTGGGAGTATGTCAATCCAGTCATCTATATTATAAAAATGCTGTAGCAGTTGCGTGCGTAAGCCCGCTTCAATCGGGGTAGCGTTCGATCGACAATTCAACTCGTGCGATCGCCAATCTAGCGCACTGAGCCTTAATCAATAATTATCAAACCAGAGCGAGCAAATCCTCTCTAAAGTTGGTTGAAAAAAAATTAAATTGAGTTAATACTTATCAAAATAAACAACTATCAATACTTAATAAACTAACCACAAGAGAGTTAAACCCATGTCAGAAAAGTATGTAGGATTAGATACAGAAGATTACGAGTCCCTCAAAAGCCAGGTAGAGACCCTCAAAGCGCGCGTTGCCGAACTAGAGTCGGCATCGAAACCCGAACCCGCTATAGTTGCCAAACAAAAGGCGCTATTTGCTGTAGTGACCAAAATTCGCGAGTCGTTAGACTTAGATATTATTTTTCAATCAACCGCTCGGGAAGTTCGCCAACTGCTGAATGCCGATCGAGTAGCAATATTTCGATTTTACCAGCAGTCAGGATTTGACGACGGGGAATTTGTGTCAGAAGACGTGATCCCAGAGTTTCATTCAGTAAAAGCTGTAAAGGTGCACGATCACTGCTTTGGCAAACAATATTCAATGCGGTATCAGCAAGGAAGAATTCAGGCAGTCAATGATATCAATCAAGCCGGATTGAGCGATTGCCATATAGCTGTTCTTGCTCAATTTAATGTCAAAGCAAACTTAATCGTACCTTTAATCAAAAGAAATAAACTTTGGGGATTGCTCTGCATTCACCAATGTCGCGCCCCACGCCAGTGGCAGCAAGATGAAATTGACTTTGCCAGTCAAATTGCGGTGCATTTGGGAGTAGCAATACAGCAAGCAAAACTTTTAGATGAAGCTCATAGGCGGTCAACAGCACTCCAGACTACTCTAGAGGAGCAATTGCGAAAACGGACAGAAGAGCTGGTTAAGGAAGCAGACCGAGAACGAGCCATAACTCGGATGATTGATAAGATCCGCCAAACCTTAGATATGGAAACAATTTTCCAGACAGCAGCGACAGAAGTTCGCAAACTTTTGAATGTCGATCGCATTGCCATTTATCAATTCCGTGAAGACTATTTCGGCGACTTTATCTTTGAATCTGAATCGGGAAACTGGCCGAAATTGGTAGGCAGCGGTTGGGAAGACCCCTACTTAAACGAACACCAAGGAGGTCGATTCCGGTGTGCGGAAACCTTTATTGCTGATGATATCTACAATGCCGGCCAGAGCGATTGTCACATAGAAGCTTTAGAATATTTTGGTGTCAAATCCTGTGCGGTAGTTGCGATTTTTAAAGGAGAGAAACTCTGGGGATTGCTCAGTGCCTTTCAACACACAGGTGCGCGTCACTGGGAAGACACAGAAGTAAAGTTACTGAATCAAATTGCCACTCATTTGGGCGTGGCTTTGCAGCAATCCGAGTACCTAGAACAAATACAGTTTCAAGCTAAACAGCAGGCGAAAGCAGCCGAACAGGAACGCACATTAACTAGAGTAATTGAACGGATTCGCCAGACGCTAAATATTGACAAAATATTTAGCGCAACAACTCAAGAAGTACGGCAAATTCTCAATTGCGATCGGGTTGGAGTTTACCGTTTTTTTCCAAACTGGAGCGGGGAATTTGTGTCGGAGTCGGTAGCAGAAGGTTGGATACCTTTAGTAACTGATAAAATTAAAACTGTCTGGCAAGATGATTATTTACAAAAAACTGAGGGTGGCAGGTATCGCCATCAAGAAATTTTTGTGGTTGATGACATCTATAAAATTGGTCACTCTCCATGTCATATCGAAATTCTGGAACAAATTCAAGCCAAAGCATATTGTGTAGCGCCTGTTTTTGTGGGGGAAAATCTCTGGGGTTTGCTAGCAGCTTACCAGAACTCGGGTTCCCGTGAGTGGGAAGCAGGAGAAGTGAGGTTGCTGGCTCAGGTTGGCAGTCAATTGGGAGTAGCGATGAACCAAGCAGAATTGCTCGATCGCACTAAAAAGCAGTCCTGGGAATTGCGGACGACTCTGGCTGATTTAAATGCGATCGTTGACAATTTGGCTGACGGGTTATTAGTCACTGACATTGAAGCTAAAATTACCAGGTTTAATCCGGCACTGCTGGCGATGTTTGAATTGAAAGATGTTGACCTGAAGGGGAAAAAAGTATCCGAAATCTTTCCTAAAAAATTAGCCCAATTGGTGGAGGCGACTGAACATAGAGAGGGAGAAATTGTGACGCTGGAAGTGGAACTAGAAAATTCTAGGATAGGTCAAGCTTTAGCGACAACTATTCTTAAAGAAGCGGTAAAAGACGAAGCAGATCGCTCTCTCGGTTCGGTGATTTTGATTCGAGATGTGACGGTGGAACGAGAAGTTGACAGAATGAAAACTGATTTTCTGGCTACAGTTTCTCACGAACTGCGGACGCCTTTAACTTCGGTTTTGGGTTTTGCTTCGCTGATCAAAGAAAAACTTGAAGAAGTGATTGTTCCCGGAGTCGCATCGGAAGACAAAAAAATTAAAAAAGCTTTAAATAAAGTTGCAGATAATATTAACATTATTGTGTCAGAAGCTGAACGGCTGACATCTTTAATTAATGATGTTTTGGATATTGCTAAGATGGAAGCGGGGCGAGTTGAATGGCAGTTACAGCCGACAAATCCAGTGCAAATCTTAAAACAGGCGATCGCCGCTACGTCATCTTTATTAGAAAAGAATAATTTAAAGTTGATTAAAGATTTTAGTCCCGGACTGCCACAGGTATTAGTAGACCGGGATCGCATGGTTCAAGTCGCGATCAATTTAATCTCGAATGCAGTCAAGTTCACAGAATCAGGTTCTGTCACCTGTCGGGCAAGAGTAGAGGGTGACGAGCTGGTTATTAGCATTATTGATACTGGCATCGGCATTGCACCAGAAGACCAAAGCAAAGTTTTTGAAAGATTTAAACAAGTGGGAGATATCCTGACCGAAAAGCCTAAAGGTACTGGATTGGGGCTGCCAATTTCTAAACAAATCGTTGAACACCACGGCGGTAGAATTTGGCTAGAAAGTGAGTTAGGCAAGGGCAGCACTTTTTTCTTTAGTATACCGCTAGTTAAAAATATTGAGTCGGTGGAAAAATGCAAAATTATCAATGATTTAATCGGGCAACTGAAACAGCAAGTGCTCAGCAGAACTCCGCTCGGCGTTAAAGGAGGCCAGCAACTTTTAGTTGTTGACAATGAGCCTAACATCCGAGATATGTTGAGGCAGTCACTGGAACAAGAAGGATATAAAGTCGCGGAGGCAATTAACGGTAGAGATGCTATTTCTCAGGCTAAAGCAGTCAAACCGGATCTGATTATTTTAGATGTAATGATGCCTCACATCGACGGTTTTGATGTGGCGGCAGTTCTCAAAAATGATCCAGAAACTCGGGGGATTCCGATTATCATCGTGTCCCTAATTCAAAACAGAGACAGGGGCTGGCGTTTGGGAGTTGACAGGTATTTTACCAAGCCTATAAATATAGCGGGACTGTTAAAGGAGATCGGCTTGCTGCTGCGACAAGGGATGTCTAATAAGACGGTGTTGGTCGTTGTTAACAATGCTTCTACTCTCAAAAATTTGTCGGCTGCGTTGCTTTTTCAGGGATATAATGTGATGGAGGCATCTGATGTTACAGAATGCCTGGATCGAGTGAGAGCGATCGAGCTGGATTTAATTATTATTGACGAAGCCTTATCTCAAGAGCAAGAATTAGTCAAAAAATTGCGCCTTACTAAGGGCTTGGAAAAAGTCTCCATAATTGTTTTGGGAGATATTGTAGAGGATAACGGGCTGAGCAAACACATTCATGGGAAATTGTTGTGAAAAAAGTTTTAATTGTGGATGACGAACCGAATATTCTGATTTTGATGGAGCAGGCTCTAGAAAAGTTGGAAGATGAGGATGATGTAGAGTTGCTGACTGCGAGAGATGGAGTTGAGGCGTTGAACAGAATTAAGGAAGAAAAGCCGGATTTGGTTTTTCTCGATGTGATGATGCCGAAAATGAGCGGGTTAGAGGTATGCAATACGGTTAAAAATGAACTAGGTATGGAGGACGTTTACATTATTATGTTGACAGCTAAGGGACAAGAATATGATAAGCAAAGCGGTATGGCTGTGGGGGCAAATCTTTATATGACTAAACCTTTTCGCCCGAAAGAAGTGCTGGTCAAAGCTAGGGAAATTCTGGGTTTGACGGCACAGATGTAGCGAGAGGTATACAATCAATTCACAAGAATATTTTTTGGTTTTTGGTGGTTGCTAGCCTGCCCAAAAACGGATACAATCCCCCGGCTATAGTCGTGGATGCTCCAAAAGTTTTAGACTAAGTTTCAAGCTCGCAGAGTTATCTGCGCTCGTAAATCTAAAATCTAAAATCTCTATCCTCAAATCGGCTGACTGGTTACAAACGAATGAATAATGATAGATCGCTCACTGATGATTAATAGCAAAGTAAATGGTTCGTATCAATCTCAAAAAATTGATTTCTAAAAAAGATTTGCGGGCGATTCTTGAGGGCGCGCTCGGTGTTTTAGATACTCCTAGCGCTATTCGGAATGCTGAAGGGTCTATTTTATTTGGCGAAGATTGTCAGACCTACTTCAATACTTATCCTATCATCCTAGCCGATGAAGTTATCGGTTACGTAACAGGAAGTCAAAAAGCAGCATTTATTGCAGATATGCTGAGTTATGCTGCCAGCGCCGACTTGGATATAAGAACTCTGGCTGTTGATACTTTAGATAAGTACGAAGAAGTTAATTTTTTGTACGATTTTTCAAGCAAAATATCTACTTGTTTGGGTGTTTGTGAAGTCAGTCAATTGGTGGTAACTGAAGCGAAAAAGTTGATTGAGTCTACCAATATTTCAGTGATGCTAATGAATAAAAAGACAGGAAAACTGGAGATTGTTTCTGCTCGGGGTAAAGAGTACAACCATAAAACAAAAATCGGTTCCAATATGGGGATAGCAGGTCATATTTTTGTTTCTGGTAAAGCTGAAATAGTCAATGATGTATTGTCCGATCCGAGATATGTTATGGGAGAAAATGAGATGCGTTCTATGATTTGTGCACCTCTAACAACTCAGAACGGTACAATCGGCGTTATCAATATTAGTCATAACGAACTTGTCAACTATACGGCACAGGATTTAAAATTATTTACGGCTTTGGCATCGCAAGCGGCGGCGGCGATCGAGAATGCGCTTTTACATGAAAGTAAATTGAAGGAAGAACGAATTAAAAATAATTTGGAAAGATACCTTTCTCCCCAGGTGGTGCGAGCAGTTATCGAAGCTAAAGGAGATATTTCTCTGAATCCAACTAAGCGCAATTTAACGGTGCTTTTTTCGGATATTAGAGATTTTACTACTAAGTGTGAAGAACTGCCGGCTGAGAAAATAGTGATGTATTTAAATGAGTATTTCACGGAGATGGTAGAGGTGATTTTTAGTCATGAAGGTACTGTGAATAAGTTTGTGGGAGATATGATTGTGGCAATGTTTGGAGCGCCTTCGGAAGTGGTCGATCGCGAAAGGAAGGCGATCGAAACTGCGATCGATATGCAGCGCCGCATTAGGAGGATGTCTGTGCCTTGGATTGCGGATAATTTTCTGACTGGTATTGGTATTAGTTCGGGGGAGGTTGTTGTTGGTAATATTGGTTCGCCACAGCACATGGATTATACTGCGATCGGGGATGAGGTGAATATTGCATCTAGGTTGCAGTCAATGGCTGAGGGAGGACAAATTTTGGTGAGCGACAGTGTTTACAGCGCTACTCAAGATATATTTGAATTTAGGAAAATTGGCTCTGTGATAGTTAAAGGTAAGAAAAAAGCTATCGAAACTTTTGAGGTAATTTATCAAAAGTGAAGTTCGGCAAAGGATTGTGTAACGGATGTAACGGATTTAACGGATGTAAGAAGCAAGAATTAAGAAGCACTTTGGCATTGGGTTAGGAGTTAGGAGTTATTAATCATTAGTCAGATGGCAGAATCTAGAGGGAAAACAATCGATTTTTGCACTCTTGCTTGTTTATTTGCTAAGCTAGAGGTTGCGCTGTCTCAATAAACCTTATATTTATGCACAGGTTATTAACTGGGAAACTGCGAGTAGACTGTTTAACTATACCGATCGCAAATCTTCCTGCAAATCTATCGGGTACTAAAATTGTACAGCTTACGGACTTTCACTATGATGGGGAGCGGCTGTCGGAATGGTTGCTAGAAGAGGCGATTGTGGCGGCTAATGAAGCGGAACCAGACTTAATTTTTTTAACCGGAGATTTTATTACCTACGATCCGGCGCCTATTTACGGCTTGGTGCAGCGATTGAAAAATTTGCAAAGTCGGGTGGGAATTTACGCTGTTTTGGGCAATCACGATCACTATTACCCAGGGGCAAAGATTAAGGTTGCTAATGCTTTGAATAATGCAGGGATTCGGGTTTTGTACAATGAAGCGATTTATCCTTTGGGATCTGAATTGGCTTTAGTTGGGTTTGCCGATTTTTGGTCTGGCGATTTTGCACCTGCGCCTGTAATGGCATCAATCAATCCGGCAATTCCTCGGATTGTATTGTCTCACAATCCTGATACTGCTGAACACCTGCAACAGTGGCGGATTGATTTGCAGTTTTCGGGGCACACTCATGGGGGTCAAATTGTGATTCCTGGTATCGGGCCTTTGTATGCTTGGGTGAGAAAAATTGGTTATTTGATTCCTGAAGGAATCCGAAAATTTGTTCCTTTTGTGTCGGCTTGCGATCGAGTAGTTCGTCACTGGGAATGGGCTAGCGGTTTGCATCGGGTTGGGAGTAATTGGTTGTACGTGAATCGCGGTTTGGGTACTTATGCGCCGGGGAGGTTGTTTTGTCCGCCGGAGGTGACGGTAATTACTTTGGTTTGTCAAGATATGTAGGGATTGCTTTAGGGTGTGAAGGAAGAATGCTTCGGATGGAAGATGGAACCGCGAAGACGCAAAGGACACGAAGGAAGATGAAAGATGAGCAGAATTCCTATTATTAAGTGGGTTCTGCAAAGCGATAGCCTCTGGCGTAAAAGGAACAATGCTTCGGATGGAAGATGGAACCGCGAAGGCGCAAAGGACGCGAAGGAAGATGGAAGATGAGCAGAATTCCTATTATTAACTGGGTTCTGCAAAGCGATAGCCTCTGCCGTAGACTGTGTGAATTAGGACGGATTCGCCCGGTGCTTCTATTTTGCGGCGCAGGAGGCGAATTTGAGCTGCTAATACGTTGCTGCTGGGTTTTTCGGCTTCACTCCACAGGTATTGGTGGATTTGTTCGTGTGTTAGTATTTGACCGGGATGTCGCATTAGGTATTCTAATAGTTGACATTCTTTTTCTGATAGGTCAATTGTTCGATCGCCCCGATAGGCTATTTGATTGTCGTAGTCTAGCTGTAAATCTGCAATTTGCAGGCGCCCGACAGCCACTTCGGGGTCAAAAGTAGGGGGCCGCCGCAGTAGGGCGCGGACTCTGGCTAGGAGCTCTCGCAGTTCAAAAGGCTTGACTAGATAGTCGTCTGCGCCTGCGTCGAGTCCCTGTACGCGATCGTCTAGGGTGTCTTTTGCGGTGAGAAATAGGACTGGGGTATTCCGTCCTTGCGATCGCAATTGCTGACAAATTGCTAATCCGGTTTGTCCCGGCAGCATCCAATCCAAAATTAGCAAATCGTAATTTCCCTGCATTGCTAAATTGCTGCCATTTGCGCCGTCAAATGCGACATCAACGGTATAACCTTCGCGGGTTAAAACTCGACTCAAAGGGTCAGTCAACTCAACTTCATCATCAACTAAAAGAATCCGCATCCTGATTTTAGGTTTTAGACTTTTGATTTGAGCATGAATTACACAAAACTTGCAAACAAGCAGGTTTTTTAGGGGGAAATCCCCCGTGGTTGCCATCTGTGGTGAGGTGGCGATCGCGACCTGTTGAGGTTTAGTAAACTGATTTTTGCTACATTTTAAAATGTGCAATACTTTCCGATTCGCTGTAAGCTGCTGCTAGCCATTCCTGCATTGCAGGTAGTGCCAACAGCGCATCAGCATAAGCTTGTGCTTGTGCATCTAATTTGACTTCGTAGGTGACAAAACGCATGACAACGGGGGCAAACATGGCGTCAGCAATTGTGAATTGTCCGAACAGCATATCGCCACTTGTGCCAAATGTTTGGCGGCATTCGCGCCAAATGGCAAAGATGCGATCGATCTCTGCTTCGACACCGGGGGTCATTCCTTCTCCCGGATAGCGGTTGCGGCAGTCCATCGGCATATTTTCGCGGAGATTTTGGAAGCCTGCGTGCATTTCGGCGCAGATGGAACGGGCGATCGCCCGTTGCGCTAAATCGGCCGGCCACAAATGATTTGCAAAGCGTTCTGCAACGTACTCGCAAATTGCTAAAGATTCCCACACTTTCAAGTCGCCATCAATTAAAACTGGTACTTTTCCCGAGGGAGAATAGCGCCGAATTTCCCCATGGGTTGTCGGCCCGTCTAGGGGGATTCTGACTTCGGCAAAATCTAGTCCAGCTTGTTTCATCGCCAGCCAAGGACGCAGCGACCAAGACGAATAATTTTTGTTGCCGATTACCAGAGTCAATTTGGTCATATTTGTGCTTTCAGATATCATCTATATTAGCAGAAAATCATTAAGAAAATCTGATTCAACTCATGCCAATTTTATGTGAAGTTGTACATATCTCGATCCCCCTAAATCCCCCTTAAGAAGGGGGACTTTGAGAAGAATCTTATTCCCCCCTTATTAAGGGGGGTTAGGGGGGATCCGAATTCTACGAGACCTCATAAAAGATTGGTATCAATCTCAATACAATATAATATACACAAACACAATTATTAGCAATACCTGAACTTATTTTGATATTTGAACAATTTGTGCTATTGTGGTTGAGGAAAAAGCTGTTTCCGCTCGGGCAGCGCCGATTCCGCATCCCAAATTCAGCAATTTAGAATTTCAAATCTATATGATTACCGTAGCACTTCCCAAAGGCGGACTGTTAGGAGATAGCATTCGACTGTTTAAATCCGTTGGATTAGACTTCAGTGCTTTTCTCGATTCCTCTAACCGCCAACTTCAAATTTATGACACTACCGGAACGGCAAAAGCTTTGCTAGTAAGGACGCACGACGTGCCGGTTTATGTGGAATACGGTCAAGCTGATTTGGGCGTTGCGGGTTATGATGTTTTGCGGGAAAAAACTCCGAAAGTTGCAAATTTAATTGATTTACAATTTGGCAAGTGTCGGCTATCCGTGGCGGTGAAGGAATCTAGTTCTTACAGGCGCAGTGTGGATTTGCCTCCTCACGGTAGAGTTGCTTCTAAGTTCGTGCACTGTGCGAGGGAATATTTTCATAATTTGAATTTGCCGGTGGAAATTGTGCCTCTCTACGGTTCTGTGGAGTTGGGGCCGATTACGGGTATGTCGGAGGCGATTGTGGATTTGGTTTCGACTGGCAAAACTTTGCGGGAAAATGGTTTGGTGGAAATTGATGTTTTGTTTCAAAGTTCGGCTTATTTGATTGGCCATCCTTTGAGTTATCGTTTGAATTCTGGTGGGGTTAATGAGTTGATTGGGAAGTTGAGAGAGCAGGTTTTGACAACTGTTTAAGTACGTAGTTGCGCTTGAGCGCTCTTTCATAAAGCAAAGCAAAGAGCGCTGAAGCGCAACTACGTACCTTTGATGACAATTACGTCCTGGATTAAGAATGTTCTCATAGGTTCGTAGTGAGGACTTTAGTCCTGATTTTGGCTGAAAGAGAGGACTGAAGTCCTCACTACGAACGAATTTTATTTAGCTGTTGTCTGAGCTGATATTTGCAGGTATAAGACCTAGTTTTTCCTGGCATTTTTCTATATAAAAACGGGCAACTGTATCAGCCGGATTTTGTTCGATTAGTTGCTGAAAATATCCCAAGGCGGCGACAAATCTTTCGGATTGCCATCCTTGAATTCCTTTGTCAAATAAAGCTTGGGTCAACTGCTTGGCTTCTGAGTCGGGATTGGAGGCTGGCCAGATTTCGTAGATTTCAATAGCTTGCTGTTTGCCGCGCGGGGTTACTCGATCGATCCAGCGATAATAATAGTTGTTGCTGGGCCCATGGCTGTCTGCTGCGGTTGCGCGACAAGGTGTTTCCACTTCCAAGTCACACTTTAATACTAGACTTTCTTTTGGGATTGAGTTCGGATGTATGTTATTTAGAAATTCTCTCGCATGAACGATCGCATTTTCGCTAACAATTATTTGGCAACCGTATATTTTGGTTAGATTTTCTAACCGAGAAGCTGTATTTACGACATCACCGATGACTGTAGAGTCCATCCGGCGATCGGAACCCAAGGTGCCTATCATGCCGATACCTGTGTTAATTCCCGTACCAATATTGACGGGATATTCTAAATTGTATTTGTGGCGATCGGCATTAAATTCATGCAAACTTTCTTGCATGGCTACTGCGGCTTCGATCGCATTTATAGCGTGAGAATGCGGTTGGTCAAATACTGCCATGATGGCATCGCCGAGGTATTTGTCAATAAACCCGGCGTGGGAGGTGATGCAATCGTTCATTTTCGTAAAAAAAGCGTTCAACCATTCAAAGGTTTCGCGTGCTTCTTGAGATTCGGCGATCGCCGTAAACCCGCGAATGTCGCAAAATAAAATAGTCAGCTCTTCTTCTGTGACATTGCCCAACTGAATTGATTCTATCCCTTTCGGCGCAATTCGTTCGAGAAGCTGCTCCGGCACAAATAGGTGAAATTTTTCGGAAAGATATTCGTTGGCCTCCCAGGCGGCGGCAATTTGGCGCTTGCTTTGCTCTTTTACCTGCTGGTTGAATTGGGAAGATACAGCTTGCGATCGCATTTGGCTCAACTGCAAAATATTTTCAACTTTCGCCAGCAGCAAGCGACTGTTAAAAGGTTTCGTTAAATAATCGTCGGCCATAATTTCTAACCCTCTGAGGCGAGAGGTATCGTCATCGAGGGCAGTCAAAAAAATTACCGGTACAGTTTGCAATGCGGTATCATTCCGCAGGATCTCGCACACATCAAAACCGTTCAGATCCGGCATCATAATATCTAGTAAAATTAAATCCGGTCGAGATACACGGGCGAGGAAGAGCGCTTCATCGCCAGATAGCGCTGATACTGTTGTGTATCCTTTTAGTTGCAATAACTCTTCCAGTAAAATTAGATTAGCTGGCTCGTCATCAACCAACATGATGCAGGGCGACTTGTTTGACATGGAATATGATATAATAAATTGAATTTAGCTCGGGACTTTCGCGCGAGCAGCTCGAAACCTGGTTGATTCATATATTTCTCGTTATTAAACTCGATATTTTTGGCAGGAACCGGGTTTCTGAGGCAAGTGCGCGCAAGTCCTACAGACATTTATCTACTATTGAGTCTAACGTTTTCAGTTATAAATTGTAATAAATGGCACTGCTGGAACTGCAAATAATTATTATTAGTTGAGAAAAGAACGGACTGTAGCGATCGCCAAATTCAAATCCAGCGGCTTGCTCAAATAAGCCGCAGCGCCAGCTTCCAAACATCGATCGCAATCGCCAGCCATCGCCATCGCCGTCACCGCAATCATTGGTACCGACTCCCAGACAGGATTTGCTTTGACTCGGCGCATCAACTCAAAGCCGTCAACATCGGGTAACTGAATGTCCATCAAAATCAAATCCGGCAGCAACTCCGGGGCAGTAGAGGCGGCAAGGATGCGATCGAGCATTGCCGAACCATCCTCCAGAATCTCTACGCTGTAGCCCTCCAATTCCATAACCTCTGAAATTAACATTTGGTTAAAAGGCTGGTCTTCCACCACCAGAATCCGCTTGCTGCCAAGTGGTAGTGCGATCGCAGAAGCAGGAACTAACTTAGCATCCAAAGCACAAGCAGCAAAGCTACCCAACTCGTGACGCATCTCCGTCAAAGGCAGCCAAACGCGGAACAAACTGCCGCGATCGCAAATAGATTGAAAAGAAACAGTTCCGCCGTGCAATTCCGCCAGACGCTTAGTCAAAGCCAAACCCAAACCCGTACCTTCGTGGCGCCTAGTCAGGGAAGAATCCACCTGTTGAAAAGGTCGGAATAGCAAGTGCCAGCGATCCTGAGGAATGCCGATACCCGAGTCTTTCACCTCAAGACAAAAGTAAGGAGTGCTGGCATTTACAGGAGAACAATCAGGGCGGTAATCGCCATTAATTTCATTGCCGTAGGCCAGACGCCCGCTGAGTTTAACTTGTCCCCGTTCCGGGGTAAATTTGATAGCATTGGAAAGTAAATTAATCACAATTTGTCGCACTCGCCGTTCGTCGAGCAAAACTTTAGTAATGCGGTAGTCTAGTTCTAAAGACAAAGCAATTCGCTTTTTGTCTGCCCGCGGCTGAATCATTTTCAGACAGTCTGTCGCAAGTTCGTGAACGCGAACCGGCTGTAAATTGAGTTCTACTTTTCCTGCTTCAATTTTAGAAAGATCGAGAATATCGTTAATTAGCTGCAACAAGTGCTGACCGCTTTTTTCGATCAGTTCTACATAGTTGATTTGTCGATCGCTCAACTGGCCCGATGTTTGGCGCAGCAGCAAGTCTGAAAAGCCGAGAATGCTGTTGAGAGGCGTCCGCAATTCGTGGGACATCGAGGCTAAAAACTCAGATTTTAACTGAGAAGAATACTCTAATTGTTCGTTAACTTGGCGGAGGTTTTCTTGTGTCTGAGCCCGCTCGATCGCCGCCCCCAGAGTCCGACAAGCAGCCGCGAGCACTTCTTGGTGAAGGGAAGCTTGCAGTTTTTTGACGTTGCGCGACTCCAGCGTCAGCACTCCGATGATTGTACCGTCAGTAGATGCGATCGGAAAAATGCCCAATTGTCCGATTCCCGGATGCCGAAATTGCGGCACAGCATTGGGATGTTCGGCATAATCATCGACAAACAAAGCTTTACCAGTTTCCACCACTTCCCACAGCAAACCGGTGCCGTAGGGAATGCCTTTGTCGAGCAATTCTTGCATTCCAGCGGCGACTGGTTCCCCGTAACTAGCCAGAAATTGAGTAGAAACTTGGTTAGAAATCGCCGCCGCTTGCCGCTCTTTTCCCTTGCCGCTAATCACTTTCACGTCTCCGAAAGCAGCATTCGTCGCTTCTACCAGATAAGTGAGGGCAAACTGACCTATTTCTTGTAAACTGTGAGAGTTTTGCAGGCGTTCAGTTAAGCCTAAAAGAAATGTCAGGCGCCTGACTTCTGCATTCAAACTAGCTTGGGAGTTTTGATATACGGTAACGTCTCGAAAGGTAAACAGCCGCCCGCCGCTGTTGGTAATTGTGGCGAATACTTCCAAACAAACCGCATTGGATTGCTCGAAATAGAATGATAAACTTTCATGCTGAGATTTTTGTAGCGCTTCCTGAAACTCTTCCCACTGCTGAAGCGACAAGTAACCGCGATCGACAATTTCGGCAAACAACAAGTCGCACTTAGGCTTGGTTGCCAGCCATTCTGGGGACAGTCCCCAAGTCTCGGCCAATTTTTTGTTAAACAAAACTAAGCTGTCAGACGAGTCGAAAAGAGCGATCGCATTATCTACTTGGTTGAGTATCAGTTCTTGGTCTGCCCTGAACTGCTGCAAGTCTATCTCCATTTTGTCTGTGTCTGTAGCTCTTAGTTTTGTTGTCATAACTGTCTACTGATATGCCAAAAGTTATTTTATTACCCCTTACTTAATTTGACATATTTTTAGGATTTTGGGCAGTGAGGGCGATGGCTTACGCCCCGCTTCGCTACGACCGGCCTTGCGATCTGAGACACTTGCTGGCGACGGGCGAGGGGAACGGTTTTTCTAGTACATCGGCTACAATAATAGATCGAGCAGTTTTCAATCCTCTAGGACTTACGCATTGACAAAATAACGAAACAGTGAATTGATAAATATGGGTCGTCTACTTTCTAGGTATCGGACAATGAGAAAAATAACTAAACCCTCGACAGCAAAATGTAATATAGACACTTACACGTTATTTTTGATGTCAGAACCAAAGTTGGGAGGGTGTAATAGGCGATCGGAGATATTAGGAAATGTTTCACATGACAGTATTAATCGATTTTTGTTAAGAGAGAGATACGAACCCAAAGATTTATTCAACACAATACAGAAAATAATAAATCTAGAAGGAGGGATACCGAGTGTAGACGATACAGTCATAGAAAAAATTTACAGTAACCCCAAAAATGCCGAATTAATTAGTTATTTTTGGTCAGGAAAAGCCCACAAAACTATTATTGGCTTAAATTTAATCACCCTATATTACAGCGATGTTAATGGTAATTCAGTCCCAATCAATTACAGAATATATGACAAAAAGGAGGGAAAAACCAAAAACGATTATTGTAATTGCTCAACCCCCTTGACAAGAAGACAAGATAGACATTAGATAAAGGAATGGAAAAACTCCCCGACCTAAAACAACTATCGAACGAGGCAAAAGAAGCCTTGATAGTAGAGCTATGGGAGAAAATCCAAAAACTCAGTGCAATATTAGCCACCTACGAACCAAAACCAGAGCCAGAGCCATCTCCTAAAAAAACGAGCAAAAATTCTAG
>NZ_JAAFKG010000092.1 GCF_013299185.1 Microcoleus sp. bin48.metabat.b7b8b9.023
ATTAGCAAGACTTATATGACCAGAGTAGAAGGGGAAAATACAAGACTAAGGCATTATCTAGCTAGACTACATCGCAAGACTCTTTGTTATTCTAAATGTGAGGAAATGCTCAAGCATTCTATTAAATTATTAATACATTACTTGAAGTTTGACGATATTCCCATTCCTGGAGCATTCATACCTTGATTCAGCAACGCCCAAAAATAAAGGCAGCGACATTGCTTCGATCGATCCAGAAACAGGTGAAGTGGTTCGACTTTACAACCCTCGAAAAGATCGCTGGGCAGACCATTTTCAACTTCAAACTGAAAGTGGTACGATCGAACCTCTAAGTGCGATCGGTCGAGTAAGTGTGTATTTATTGCAAGTTAATCGTGCAGAATGCCTGACTCAACGCAAGCTATTGAGCAAAACTCGATCGTTAACAATACCCGATTAATCGATCGCGTTCAAACCACACCATAAGCTTATCTACTTCTATATCGCTCTAACCCAAAATAAAATCAACGCTTACTTCAAACTCAGGAAAAGCTAGCGGCGCAACCATTTCTCCCCGCTCAAACTTTTTCATTGAAGTATAGCCATTTGCCGTCGGACAACGGTAAACTTCTAAACAATTAACTTCCAGATCCCACAACCATACTTCTTGAATACCAGAACGAGCATAGTTAGGTACTTTCACATTGCGATCGAAATCAACAGTGCTATCAGAAACTTCAATTAAAAGCAATACTTCTGATGGTATTGGATGTGCTGTTTCGTAGTAGTCAAAACAAAATTGCAGCAAGACAACATCCGGTTGAGGTTCGGTACGTTCACTTAACTGAATTGGGTTTTGAACATCCAAAATAGCACTTTCTTCTGGAAGTTGGCGAAACTGTCGGATCAGTCGCCGCACACAAGTTGCATGACGAGTACCAATTGCAGCCATTTGAACAATTTCTCCTTCTATCAATTCTACTCTGTCATCTTCACCCAAAATGCCAGCCTCGCCCATGAGGTGATATTCTTGCACTGTAAATAGCCGTCTTTGCATCTGAACAGACATAACTATTCTCCTTATTCGGCAGTTAGCCTAAGTTCACTCTTTTTACTTATAATATTCTAGAGCCTTTCTCAAAAAGATGAGGTATAACTGACAGCTTACATAACCACCAAACTCAGAGGGCTAAAGCCCAACAACATACCTCATCTTTGTGATAACCGCTATATCTATTTTTAGATAGCTCTAACCCAAAATAAAATCAACGCTGACTTCAAATTCAGGAAAAGCTAGCGGTGCAACCATTTCTCCCCGCTCAAACTTTTGTATAGAAGTATAGCCCTCTGCCGTCGGACAACGGTAAACTTCTAAACAATTCACCTCAAGATCCCACAACCAGACTTCTTGAATACCAGAACGAGCATAGTTAGGTACTTTCACATTGCGATCGAAATCAACAGTGCTATCAGAAACCTCAACTAACAACAAAACTTCTGATGGTACTGGATGTGCAGTAGCGTAGTAGTCAGCGCGAGGTTGTAGCAATACAATATCCGGTTGAGGTTCTGTACGCTCAGTTAACTGGATCGGGTCTTGAACGCCTAGAATAGCACAGTCTTCTGGAATCACGCTAAAACGGCGGTTCAGGCGCTTTACACAACTTGCATGACGAGTACCAATTGCAGCCATTTGTACAATTTCTCCTTCTATCAATTCCACTCGGTCATCTTCACCCAAAATGCCAGCCTCACCCATTAGGTGATATTCTTGCACTGTAAATAGCCGTCTTTGCATTTGAACAGACATAACTATTCTCCTTATTCGACAGTTGTATAAACTTTATCATTGTTGCCAGTAAGATTCAACCTACTGGCCGCCCTAACTCAATCACCATCAACTAATTGCTCGATCGCACTGTCAGCACTTGCGGCGGCGTCGCATCCGGCGGATACAAGAAATCTACCTGCACCAAACGGCGTTCCCCCGGCTTCAGGTTCACATTCACCAAAGCTTCACCCTGCTGTCCCCGGCGCTGGACAATGTGAATGTAACGCGTCAAAGTCTTACCCGTATCATCATTAAACATCACCCGCACCGTACCTCGGAAAAATATTCGATTTTCCGGCGGATCGTAAAACATCAATCCAGCCGATTCAGTATTTGCCTTGATCGGTGTTTGCATTCTAATGCTGACAGATTGCGACTCACGAGACTTATTATAAAGCGGAAAAGTTAAATTGTATTGAATCCCGTAATTACCGTGAGCAAAATAAGCAGTATCGGGATAGCGAGCTAACATTTTAGCGCTTTGAATTTGACCCGTCCCAAAAGTACCCGTATCAGTAGTGCTCAAAGCATAGGAAAATGATTCGCCGCGCTTGGGAACGGTTAAATAATCGGTTCTCGAATTGTCAGTAATTTTAGCTTTCCACTCGGAACCTTCAGCGACTCCGGCCACGCGCCCGTAAATTTTTTGCAGTGGATTTTCGCCTCTGGGAGTTGGAGCCAAATCTCTCGGCCCAGCTAAACCTTTCGTGTTTAAAATATTTTCCCACTGTTCTAAAGTCGGATATTGCTCGACTCCTTCTTTGGTTTGAGGAGCAAACATCGCTAAACTAGCAACATAAACCGAATTGCTGCTCGAAACTCGCATCAAAGTCGATCGCCCGTTAGAAGAAGGCGTGACATTGCCCACAGGTATCGGCAAATTCATCAGCATTCGGCTCTGATTGCCCGGAATTTCGATCGCAGCAGGCAAAATGGCTTGTCTGTGCCCCCGCAGCACATCGCTGGTGATGCGGCTGCCAGGCCCCGCAAACACAGTGCCGAATCGATTTTCTAAATACGACGGCAAATCGACAAACAAAGCATCCGGGCGAGTTAAATAAGTCGCTCCTTGCAGGATATTTAAAGTAACAGGTTCCGAGTTGGGATTGTGAACAATTATGCCTTGAAATAAGGTGCGAGTTTGGGCGCGATTTTTAGCTTTGGCGATGTGGTGGGCGAAGATGTCAAATCGGCCTTTGAAGGCAAAGTTTAAGTGTGCAGAAGGTACTTGTTTGGATTCCTCGGGAAATGTGGAGAGCAAAATGCCTTCGGTTTGTACAACTTCGGGGCTGTTGCTGTTGAAAACGGGGATGCTGTCGAGTTTTCCCGGCAAAACGCGCACTTGCTGGGGCACCGTCACAGTTTTCAGCGGGGCGGTTGTCTGCGGTTGTGGTGGTAAATCCAGTTCGTTTTCCGGTAGCGGGACTTCTCGCTGAATTTGGATGACTTGTTGACTCGGAGGTTTCGGGATTGCTTGAGCTAAGGGTAGAATTGGTAACAAAAACATAGCTGTGAGCGCGTTTAACTGAACTTGCAAATTGCTTTGACGCAAAGCAATCGACACAAAACTTTACCACAACTAGGTTGACATTTCCTTGAGTTTGGGAATTTTAGGTCAATTTTTGCGGATATAGTCAAATTTAGGACAAATTTTCAATGACGATAATTTTAACCAACGACGACGGCATTGATGCTCCGGGGATTCAGGCACTTTTGCAGGCTGTAGAGGGCAAGACAATCATGGTTGCCCCTCAAGGGCAATTGTCTGGCTGCGGGCATCAGGTGACTGCTCACAGTCCGATTCATGTCGATCGCCGATCGTTCGTCGAGTATGCTGTAGGAGGAACACCCGCAGACTGCGTGCGGATTGCTCTCAATCACGTTTGTCCAAAACCGGATTTGGTACTTTCCGGGATTAACGCCGGCGGCAATTTGGGCGTTGACGTGTACATTTCAGGTACAGTTGCTGCGGTGCGGGAAGCAGCCATGCACGGTATTCCTGGCATCGCAATTTCCCATAGAATTAAAAGGCCGCTGGAAATTGACTGGGATGTCGCGACTCGCTGGACATCGCGGGTGTTGGCCGATTTACTGAGTCGGGAATCAAAGCCGGGGTGTTTCTGGAATGTGAATTTTCCGCATTTAGCGCCGGGAAGTGCGGAACCGGAAATTGTGTTTTGTCGCCCTTCAACTCAGCCGCTGCCTGTGGTTTACCGCCAAGAGGGAGAATACTTTTATTATGTCGGAGAGTATGGCTCGCGCGATCGAACTGCGGGAACTGATGTTGATGTCTGTTTTGGCGGTAATATTGCGGTGACTGAGATCTCGCTGTGAGGGATTAGGTAGGGTGGTTTTATTCTCATACCAAAAGTATCGCTCAAAGGTCGGCTCGCCCTTGCCCCAAGGTATGTAGTTGCGCTTGGGCGCTATACGCTCATATTAGGAAATAGCGCTTTCATCGCAACTACGTACTTCAGATTAAAGGTTCTTAGCTTATACTATAAAGAGCGCTTTCATCGCAACTACGTACCTCAGATTAAAGGCTCTTTCCTTAATATTATAAAGAGCGCTGAAGCGCAACTACGTACCTAAATTGTCTGACGACAATAAAACCGCACATATAGCCTAAATATAATATTTTATTGCTCAATTACCACAATCAACCAATCTGATGATTGCGAGCATTCTCTGCGGATACGCTCTAATAATAAACCCGTTTTCGGATGAGCCAAAAACGGGATAGTTGTTAAATAAGTTGAACCTTGAGAGGAATGACAATCGAACAAAATTAATTGCCATCCCTAGAATGGTAGCTATCTCTCCTTCTGACCGTCCCTGCTACCAAAATTTTTATTGTCATCCTTCGGCTTAGCAACACCATCAGGTTGTTTTTTTGGCTTTTTGACTTCTTTGTTGCTTTTTCTCTCTTTTGACATAATCATTCCTCAATTTTGACTCAAAAAACATCGATAGAAACCTCTGCCTAACTGCAAGTAAAGAAAGTTGCCCGACAGACAGGTGCGATATCGTGTTCGGTCAATTAGCCTTAATAGAATAAGTTTGTAGTCAGGACTTAATTTTTCAGCATTTTCTGAGGACTTAACCCACTACAAACTTATTTTACAGTGTTTTCAGCGGACACGAGTTTACTTGCTGTTAGTATCGTATCATCTTTGGTAGATTATAAACTATGTTTTGCACTCCTAGCATCTACTCTTAGGCATATCCATAAATTCCTCATGTGTAGAATGTCGGAAATTACTTTATTTCCTAGAGTTTGTAGCATCAACGTTCCACTCAGCCGATTAATTTTGCGACTCGCAAAGCAGAGGTAATCGCTCCTTCGTGCAAGCCATCCCCCAAATAAGCTCCCGCATGATAGGTATTGTTCTCGCCGTTAGTCTCGATAACTTCGTTTCGGTATCGAAAAGACTCGACGCTATACAGTGGCGTGTGATGTTTTTGAATGTGAATAATTTGGTTTTTGTCGATCGCCTCCTCCAACTTAAACGCTAAACTGTACTCTCGCGGCGATGTGATACCGCAAAGCTGATTCAAGCTCGCATTGTAGCCCCAGCCGCTGTCCGTCTCGAAAAAATCGAATTCCGATAATTTGCGAATACCGTAGCGATCGTACATCGAAGTATCCGAATGCAGCACAGTTGTGGCATAATTGGGTTTCCAGGCCGCAAACCGCTTCGTTTCCGCCTCCGTCGGGTCAGCCAACAGCCTCATCACTTGGTCTGGCGGCATCGCAAAAACCACCTTATCAAATTCCTGAATTTCCCCATTGGTCAGCACAATTTTTACAGCACCAGCACTTCGGAAAATCTTGGCAATCTCCACATTCAGCAGTATATCCCCTTTAAACCGCTCCAGAATCTTTTCAATGTAAGAATAGACCCCCCCTTTAATCCTCACCCAATTCACCGAAGCATATTCGCGCAGCACCGGCATCGCCAATTCCGCTGGAAAATCGTCGAGCAATTCAAACGGTATCGAGTAGCTGTACATCGTCAGCAACTTCAGCCAATCATTGCGGATGCACGACTTTTTTAAACTATGAGAAAGTGGCATATCGTAGAAATCGTGCTGTTTGGCAAACCGCATTTTTAGCAGAAATCCAGCCGAACGAGCATAGAGACTGTCGAGTTGCAAATACTCAATCAAGCGTTGCATTCCCGTAAAATTTTTTTGAATAGCAACCGCCGACAAAAAGTGACCGCCATCTTTAAAAAACAGCGCTGAACCAATCTGCACAGGTTCTAATTCAACGCCTAGCTCCTGCATTAAAGCCACGAAATTGTAAAACACAGTGGGAAATTCCAGCACCCCATTTTCTAATATTTCATTGCAATCAGATTGATTTGGCAAAACATTTTTATTGAGCGTCCGAATGTGTCCGCCTAAAATCGGCTGACTTTCCAACACAGTGACGTGGTGTCCCTGTTTGTTGAGCCAGTAGGCTGTAGCCATACCGCTAGCTCCGCCCCCAACAATTGCAATTCTCATGGTTCTCTCCTAAATTGATAGAATGGAACATTAATCATCGAATGCTTAAGAGCTTAAAAAAAGTTTGTAGCAAGGAATGTAAGTCCTTGATTTCTCTCGTTCTTAGGTTGGCTCCGATTCCCCCTAACCCCCGTGAATCAGTAGGTGGTTTTATCATCAGGATAGCAAATATAAAACTACCAAAAGTATCGCTTAAAGATCGGCTCGCACTTGGGCTAAGGTATGTAGTTGCGCTTCAGCGCTCTTTATAAATATTAGGAAAGAGCGCTGAAGCGCAACTACGTACCTAAAGCGATTTCAATCGCCGAGTAACGAATTATTCCTAGCCTAAAATCGCATCGCCGGACAAACGTTGATAAAGCAGCGCCCCCGTCCAAAATGTCGGCGCAAAGCCTGGATAGCCCGAGGATGCGTTGCAGAAATAGAAATTGTTGAGGGATGTTTCGTGATTTAGCCGATCGACTCCCATGTTTTTTGGCGTCAGGGTAGAACCGTAGGAATTGCCGTTAGGACACCAGCAAAAGCGCTCGTTAGTCGTAGGACTTCCGGTGATGTGAAACACCATGTGTTTGCGGAAATCTGGAACATAGTGTTTTTCTACCACGTCTAAAATTGAGTCGAGAATCTCTTGTTTCTTCTGCCTGTAAGCTTTGCGGTCTGTCTCCCAAAGTTGTTTAAAATAACTGTAGTTAGCCACAGTCAGAAATTCTACAATTTGACAATCTTCGGGACAATCGGGCCGCGCTTCGGTGAGTAAAGTCGGCGTTGTAATCGCAAAACTGGGTCGAGAAAAATCATTTTTGTCATACATTTGAGCAAAAGCTTCATTCAGATCCAAATGTTCGGAATGAAACGTATTCCACTTGCCAAAGCCGTAGTCTCGCAGGTCGATATCTTTGACAACGCAGTACACCATGTAGTTGGATGCAGAATACTCATAATCGAGTTTCCGCCGCACTTTTTTTGAGAACAGTTCCTCACCAATCATCTTGGCGGCTCTTTTGGGGTCGAGGTTACAAATCACCGTGCCGCCCGTGAATTCATGGGTTTGATGCGTGGTCAAATCCATCGCTTCAACTCCCGTGACAGTTCTATCTGTCAGCCTGAAATTCGTGACTTCATGGTTTAGTAAAACTTTCCCGCCGTTGGATTCAATGACTTTAACTAAAGAATTGATGACATCTTCAAAATGCTGCGTCGGATAAAATGCACCTTCTTGATAGCCTCGAAACAAAGCAATCCAAGCATAGAAAGAAAGTTGGTTAGGAGGTAGCAAAAAGTCCGGCCATTGCAGAGCTAATAAAGTTTGGGCGGCTTGCGGGAGTTGGAATTTATCGAAAACGTCTTGGAGTGTGCTGTTGAGGTGTTGGACGGCGCAGAATACGTCACCGAAATTTTTGATTAATTCAATTGGTTTGACGGGAGGAGCGAGTTTTCTGAGTCCCGCGCCGGTTTGCTCGACTTCGTTGACGAATTTGCGAATTCTCTCGCTGGCTTCGGGAAACAGCGCCGACAATCGCCGGATCAGTTCCTCTGCTTCCGAGGGAATATCTAGCGCATATCCGGGCATTCTCATATGGTCGTAGCCATTCGGATCGTAGCGCTCAAAGGTGACATCGCGATCGAGACCGAGTTTTTTGAGGACTCGATTGACTGTATGCCCTTCGCCGCAGTCCCAAACGTAGTGGAATTGGGCATTAAACGTGTATTTTTTGGCCATTGTAAAGGTGTGCCCAAAGCCTCCGGGATGCTCGTGAGCTTCCAGGATGTGCACGATTTTGCCGGAGTTGGCCATCAAGGCTCCGAACACCAGTGCTGATAAACCACTACCGACGATGAGGTAATCTGTTTTCATGGGATATTTCCTCGATCGATTGAATCGGGCGATCGTTCTATTTTTAGGCTAACGCTCAATTCTGAGGAAATTCTGAAGATGATTTCTTATAGCCCCCGGCGATTGGAAATCGCGGCTACAAAAACGATGTCCACCTCCGTGGACGAAGAAGGTATTCGGAGATGGAAAATTATCAAATAAAATCTTTAACCCACGGAGGTGGGTTTGGTTTGTGTAGACGCGGTTTCAACCGCCGGGTTTCTCTCAATCAAACGGAATCTAGAAACCCCGGCGATTGGAAATCGCGGCTACACAAACGATGTCCACCTCCGTGGACGAAGAAGGTATTCGGAGATGGAAAATTATCAAATAAAATCTTTAACCCACGGAGGTGGGTTTGGTTTGTGTAGACGCGGTTTCAACCGCCGGGTTTCTCTCAATCAAACGGAATCTAGAAACCCCGGCGATTGGAAATCGCGGCTACACAAACGATGTCCACCTCCGTGGACGAAGAAGGTATTCGGAGATGGAAAATTATCAAATAAAATCTTTAACCCACGGAGGTGGGTTTGGTTTGTGTAGACGCGGTTTCAACCGCCGGGTAACTGAAATACGAGGTGATTGGAACCAGTTTCAACTAACCGCCGATTCATCCAGGAAATCACAAACCCGAATAAGGCACGATGACATCAAAAAAAGCATCATCCAAATCGTAACCAAACATCTGCGACATTGCCATCAACTTCGATTTACTAGGAATTCCCTGCTGGTTCAACCAATCAGTCAACACAAAAATTTTGCTCATCAAAAACATTTCCAAAGCTTCAGGATTGTACTGAATGCCTTGGGTGCGGTGGAATTGGTGCGGCACTAACATCGCGGCATACCGGGCCAATTCTCCGGCTTTCCAATCCAGCAAAAATGGCAGCCAAGGATAACAAGCATCCAACCGAATAAACCACAGCCGCACTTCGGGAAGTTCCGATATTTCTCGCGGATCTAATTCTTCGCGCGGATACTCAATTTCAAATTGTACCTGTTGTTCGTTTTGGGCGATCGCTCCTTCGGCCAGCCACTGTTCAATAACAGTCCGCACCGGAGACAAATCTAAGCTGTTTATGCGATCGGCATCAATCGCTATCATAATACTCATAAAATGTCAACCTTATAGCATTAAGTAAGTCATTATTTATAGTACCACCAATTAGCTCGCTCCCGGTAAATCAACCGCAATAAAAAGGTTCGTAGTGAGGACTTTAGTCCTTCTGATTGCGGACTGAAGTCCTCACTACGAACAGGTTGGTTGGTAGTGAGGACTTTAGTCCTTCTGATTGCGGACTGAAGTCCTCACTACGAACAGGTTGGTTGGTAGTGAGGACTTTAGTCCTTCTGATTGCGGACTGAAGTCCTCACTACGAACATTGTAATCGTTAATTTTTTCGCAGAATATCAGCCATTTTTTCCAAATTTGGTATCCTGTAAAGAATTACCAATACCCTGGATAATTCCCCGCCCGATCAAACCAATTCCCCGCCCTATAACTTGAGTCAAAACGTAAACAACAGCAGTACCCAACAGCGAAATAACCGCGCGAACCCTAGGTGCAATCGCATCCCGAGTTTCTAGCACCAAAGTTAAAGCCAACTGCCACCCAGAAAGCTGTGCTAACTCCAGATTTCTTGGAGCATAAATAGAAATTCTCTTAATTCCAGAATCAGCCAAAACAAACAGCCAAAACCTGCTTTCAAAAATAGCTTTCGGTTCTACAAAATAGCTATCCCAGCGATACTTCCACGATAAATCATTCCGAAACCGCTCAATTTCTCGTGTTGAAATTAACTTGCCATCGTAAAAAGTTTGCTTGATTTCCTCAATATCTGCAAAATTATTGAGCAGAGGCTGCACGACTCCGCTAGCAACTTGAATTACCAAATTTTCCAACAAAGCTTCAGCTCGCTGCATCGCTTGCGGGCTGCCAGCAACACAAGAAAGATTGTCAACTGTGAGCGGAATTTCAAATAGCAAATGTGCAAATAAATCAACAGTCATCGGAATTTTGTTAAGGATTTCTGTGGCAACTGCTGTTTCATCTGCCAGCAGCACCGGCACCACTTCTACGCCGCTGCCGCCCCATAAATTAGCAGCGATTTCCCCTTGACTTTCTGGCAGTAGTTTCAAGCTTGTTTGACTGCTGTCAACAACCAGATTTTCTCCCGTTTGCAGCGTATAGTATCTGCCAAAAAAATCTACGATTGTCGCTTCCCACAAATCCCGCAAAATAGCAGGCATTTTTTCCGAAAATTGAGTTTGCTGCACTTGCCCCAAGCGCAATTCCTCCAGCAACTCCCGTAACTTCCGCAGGATGGAACTCATCAATTCGCGCTGTTTTGTCGATCGCAAAATATCGATTTCCAAAGGCACGCCAGTCAAATTGACCATATCAAACTGCAATTTAGCAGCCACCGAGTCAAACAAGCTGCCTTGCCAATTATTTGCCAGCACCAAAGATTGACCCGAACCTCGGGAATTCGTGACTTGCAACTGAGAATTATCCCACAAACTCTCCCCTCTTCCTTCTCCCGTCTTTCTTCTCCCCTCGGACTCTTCCTTCTCCCCTCGGACTTCTTCCGACTTCCCTGGGACTTCCAATAACTGACTGACAATCCAACGAGCAGCCAGCAATTCTCGGCGGCGCCCTCTGACTACAATCCCATCTAAAATAGTGGCTAAGTCTGTCGAATCTGCCACTTGGATCTGTTCCAAATCAGCTTTAACACTTGCCAAAGCTGCATCTATTTCTCGCAATCCAGACACACAAAAATAAGCCAGAATTTTTTTTTGGACGGGCGTCTCAACTGTCAAACTCTCAGCATTTTCTTCTGGATTGGCTGGCGAATTTTCTATTGTTTGAACCGTCGCTGAATTTAGCTCTATTTGAGAGTTAGCTGGCGTATCTGTCGGCCAATAAGTGCCGCCAGATGCTACCACCCGAATAGCTTCTATTGTCTGGGAAATATCTCTATCTTTAGGACAATAGCCCTTCGCACCCGCAGCTTGTAACTGCCCCAACTGCTCCGGTGCGAGCGGCCCACCTAGGAGCAACAGCGGTAGGTTGGGGTACAAATTTTTGAACTCGCCACAAACTGCCAGAGTCTGTATGAGACCCGATCGCAAACTTAACCTCTCAACAGCCAAAATTACCAAATCAACGGGCTTCTTGGCCCAGAGAGAGGCGGTCGATCGAGCTTCCAGAACCTCCAACGCCTCGGTTCCCGTGACCACATCTGCGACAATTTCCAAATCAGGATACTGCTCGCAGGCGACTTTCAGCCCCAGTCGGAAAATGGGGTCGGGGTCGATCGACAGCAGTTGCAAATTACTCACTCGATTTTACATTTTTGATGTGAGATGTTAGACGCGCCTCCACAAAAACCGAATTACTCGGGGATCAAATTAGCATCAGGAGGTCCAGCCGGCTGAGGAATCGAAGGCGGCGGTTCCGGAGCCGGAGCCGGAGCAGGTTCCGGAGCCGGGGCTTGTTGTCTGGCGGGCGGATAGTAAGGTTCCGGCTCCCTCGCGGGCGGGTAGTAAGGTTCCGGCTCCCTCGCGGGCGGATAGTAAGGTTCCGGAGCCGGAGCCGGAGCCTCTTGTCTGGCAGGCGGATAGTAAGGTTCCGGAGCCGGAGCCGGAGCTTCTTCTCTGGCGGGCGGATAGTAAGGCTCCGGAGCCGGCGCGTACTCTTCCTGTCGCGGAGCCGGCGCGTACTCTTCCTGTCGCGGAGCCGGGGCGTACTCTTCCTGTCGCGGAGCCGGCGCGTACTCGCGAGCGGGCTCCGGCGGCGGCGCAGTGTTGGCTCTGAGTTCGGCACTCCAGCGCCCGATCGCACCTGCGGCCTCAGAGTGCAGCGCCCTACCGTAACCGACTTGGGAAGCCATATTAATCGCCGCCGACAGACTACCTTGAGATGCTAATTCCGCAGCTCGATCGAGAATCGGACGATCTTGAGCAACTTGCAGTTCGCTCACCCACTGATAGACATTATCCTGAGCTTTAGCGTAAAGAGTCCTACCGCTTTTAATTTCCGAAGCTTTGTCAATAGCCGCGCTCAGTTTTCCTTGCTTGGCCAGGGCGATCGCCTCATCTAAAAAAGGCTGATCTTGAATAACTTCTATGCGTTTCGTCCACTGAGCCAGGAGAGTTTGCGCCTCTACTCTGCGGGGACGGTTTTGAGAGATTAGAAGTACCTGAGCAATGCCCCCCTTAAGTCCTTCAACCGTTCCCGCTGCTGTCAACTGCTTCGCCAGGTTGAGAAAAGCTTGGTCTTCGATCCGCTGAATTTCGCGGCGCCAAGTAGCCACCAAAGTTTGAGCGTGAACCCGCCGCGGCTGACGCGGCCCGATGGTTTGCGCTTGCTCGATCGCCATCTGAAGCGCCCCGATTTGACCGAAACTGGCGATCGAGCTTGCCACTTGCAGCCGCAGCAAATCTTGAAACTGCACCTGTAAACTTTCAACTTGCACTTGAGCCTGCTTGTACAGGGGTCGGCCCGGAGCAATTTGGCTAGCAGCTCCCTGCCCTTCCAGCAAAGTAAAAATATGTTGTGCCAGTGGCGTCGATACCGACTGGTTCCACATCACCGCCTGAGCCCTACCCAACTGCATCAAATCTTGAGCTTCCGCAAAAAGCGGGGAATCTTGGGGCACCACAGAAGCAGCCTCGATCGCCCCTGGGAGGTCTTTCCCCTTCAACCGCTTAGTCGCCATTGCCAGCAAAGTCCGGCTCCAGCCCTCAATTTCCTTTTCTGCTTTACCGCGGGCAAAAAGCTGCGGGTCTATTTTGCGAGCCAGGACGATCGCCTCAGCGAACTTTTGGGGAGTTCCCTCCTGCGCCAAATTTCTAGCCTCTTGCAAGCGCTGCCAGCCGTTTCTTTCCAGAGAAATTTGCTGGATCAGCTCGTTGTAGCGCTTCTGACTCCAGAAAATATTTTCCAGCTTAAACAGAGCTTGAGCGTAATCCCATGCCTTCCTCAAATCCTCACTTTTCAAAGCTGCTAGCGCTGTATCGTAGAGTTTTTGCCCCTCCTGCCAATTTTTTTCCCAAGCAGTCACAGCATCCTGTACCTCTGGGTAAGACGGACTGGTTTTCGGAATTTTCGCCACAATCGCCAGAGCGCCCTTCAAATCGCCCAGCTCAATTTTTGCCCTGGCAAATGCGAGCATGGCTTTCGACCATTCCCCGATCAAATGTTGGCCCTGCGAGTATAGTGGGTGTTCTTTCGGCCAAGCCTGCACCAGTCCTATTGCCGCTTCTAGCTGTTCTAGCTTGCCCGATTTAGCAGCTTGCTGAGCGCAGTAAAGTCGCTCTCCGTCCGCCGCCAATGGCGACAGTTGCTGGCAATTCGGTGGCGGCGGCATCGTCAGCAGCCACAGAAATGCAGCGGCACCCGTTACTCCAAATCCCACCAGGAGACTCAGCCAGATCAGTTGCCACTGCCAAAAAGTTCTTTTCCCCTCCCTCGGCGACGCCGTGAGGGAGGAACTCGCATCGCCTGTCGCCTCTGCACTCAACTGTGCCGTCGGTTTGGGGGATGGGTTGTATTTGGGTGGTGTGTGGAATTGGTCAGATTGTCGTCTCGCCATTACTTCAGCCTGTCCTGTAATGCGCTCTCTGCGTGACACTCCCACATCAAATCATCGATTGCGATGTGGGCTTCAGACTCCTGTTAAGGAGATCTAGAATTTCCTTCAAGGTACTTGCAATTTTTCCCTTTACGGCGTTTTGTAGTGAGGTTCGTGTCTAGCCCCACTGCTTGCTTCCAAGTATTTTAGGCTCAAGAAGCACGTAAATCATACCAGGTATCCAACAATTATTCACTGCTTCCGGTGCTGTTTAGCTGAAAAAACAGTAGAAAGCCCTGTCAGTCTAGCGATTTTCGATTTTCTTTTCTTCGATTGTCGATTTGACTCCACAGATAAATTTGGCAGGGTTCTGAAAATGTTGCTACACAAAATTTCGATCGATTCGGGCCAACTAAAAAATCAAGCGCGTATTAAACCCGGATTTTGTTTCAGCTTTTACGTGTAGCGGGTAGAACTATTTTTTTGCTTAATGCTAAATTTTATTTCTCGATCGGCACGTTGGGCGATCGAGTTTCACTCTTAAGGTACGTTGTTGGGCTTTAGCCCTCTTTACACATATCTATAAAGAGGGCTAAAGCCCAACAACGTACCTCGGCCCGATCGAGCAACTATCAATACTTGGAATCATTTTATACCTTGAACAGCCACAGCAAAAATATCCCTTTTGCTTCTAACAGTGGCTGCCTCATCATTTACGAAGCTTTTGGCGTATCGCTAGCAGTTGATGCTGCCGTAGCTGACTCTGCCGATCTATATCCGTAGAAATCTATCCGGTAGTCTACAATTTTGACACCTGTTTGCAGTTGGATTTGTTCAATCAAGTCGATCGGCAATTCCACATGAACGTCGAGAATCTGAGCCGTATCCAGACAATTGACATGAGAGTGAGAGTCGCTGACATTCCCGTACAAGCGTCCTTCCGAACGTTCGATGCACTCAATAATCCCTTCTCTCGACAAAGCTTCCAGATTTTGATAAACAGAAGTATGACCGATCCCCTTTGCTTGTTGGTTCAGGCGATCGTAAATTTCGCGAGCCGAGAGGTGTTCTTTTGCATCCCACAAAAGCTCTAAAATAAATCGACGCTGGCGGCTCAAGCGCATTCCCATCGCCTGACAGCGGTTTAAAGCATCTTCTAATGAACGAATTGGTTTCACAGCTACCGCCTTCTAAAGCCTGCTCGATTTTTTATACTGGTACAATACATTGCACGCCGATCTATATATAGCTTAATTCTAACGCAGGGTTTCCCAAGACTAGAAGCTAGAGGGCAAAAATCTCCAAGATAGCGAATTCTCGATCGTTGCCGGATTAGCCCGCTGCCAGCACGCCTCATAAAATTCTCCTTCTCAAAAATATTGCCTTAACTCTATCTTCCGGTGCAACAACTCCTAGGAAGAGGATTTAATGGCGTGAACCAGTAACTTGGCAATTTCTGAGAGTTGCTTTTTGTTGAAGGTTTTGAGCAAAAGCTTGACTACCGCCTTCGGTTCGGCGGGAAGTGCTACTTCCTTCGACGCGGCTGCTGGGGCTGCGGTCGCGCTTACCTCTGCTGGTTTTGGGGCTGCTACCAAAAGTAGCAAATTTTTACTCGGAGCGATCGTCTTGACTTTCCCAGTTTGCACCAAATCTCCCGCATCCTTGAGCTCTTTGATAATCAGCGGAGCTAGGACTTTATAAGAGTTTTTGGGATTGACGATCGCCCCTCTAGCAGTTTTAACTAAATTTTGCCAAGGCTCAAATTTAGCTCCCAACTTATAGAGTCGAGCGCACACAGCCGCCAACTCCTGACGGCTAGCAGCAGATTCTTTCTGCTTGAACACCTGCAACATCTCTTTCAGTAAAACCATCACTTGAACAGCAAAATTCGCCGGCGCGGCGCCCGCTGTTGGAGCCGCAACGGGTGCACGAGTTCCAGCAGTAACAACCGCCACAACTTTGCCCGCCGCCAAGTTGTTGAGATGAGTTTCCAGTTGAGCAAAAACTGGCATCACCTGCTGGACGAGTTTTTCTCCCTCTTCATTCCTCAAGCCAAAAGGCCCTTCCAGTCGCGCCAGCAAGTCTTTAAGCGTATCAACTCCCTTTAAAAATAGAGATTCTGCCGTTTGGTCAACCTGCTTGACTGGCCCATCCTTGAGTACCTTAAAACAATCTTCCAAGCGGTGAGCGGTTGTTTTAATACTATCCAAGCTGAGCATAGCCGCCCCTCCTTTCACAGAGTGGGCGGCTCGAAACATCTCCTGGACCATTTCGGGGTCTTTCATTGTGGACTTCAAATCCACCAAACCATTTTCTAGAGTATCGAGGTGCTCCTTAGCCTCCTCTATAAACAAACGCATTATTCGATCTTGCTGATCTGACACGACAGTCCTCCTAACAATCTCAGCCCCCTCCAGAAAGCACCCTCTTCGCGGGAGGAAACGCGACTCCCGCCCAGAGTCGGAAGCTCCCATGCAAAATATTCTAGCCTGCCTCAGCTTGCAGGCTGACAATACTCTTGTCGGCGCGGTTTTAGCTCTCTTTCCTGGTGGGCTGGAGGTTGAGGCTAGAGTTCTGAGGGAGTGTCTGGAGCGATTTCAATGCCCATTCCTTGTTTGATCCTCTGCTGATCCGTAATCAAGTCGTTCAATTCCTTGACTTCGACGCCGATGTTTTGGCAAGCTTCTTTGAGTTCCCGCTCGAAGGTGTTGAGGTCGCTTCCGTAGCCGCAAAGCTCGGCGGCTGTGGTGATTCCTTGTTGGGCGTTGGCTTTGGCGCAGTCGATCAATTCAAGACCTTTGAGGGGTTGGGAGGATGCCATAATATCAAACCACTATTTATCTTTTGTCCCACTGTACCTAGAAAGTTGAGGTCGATCGATCTATCGAAAGGCATGAAAAATCCTGCCTGTAGTGCGTGTTGCCAATTCATAGCTATTTTTGGCGAATTGCCTGCCAAGATAGCAGTAGTTGGGATTTTCTAACCCTTACAGTGCCTAACTTACAGTAGATATTTGTGAAAAATGTTTCTCAATCTAAAATGCACTGGGTGTGGAGCCTCCGTCACCGCCTGTTTGTATCTGTTCTGTTTGCTATGGCAGTTGCTGTTTTCCTGCCGCCTGACTATATCCCCCTGACTCGGACGCTGTGCATTTGGAACGCGGGCGCTGTCAGTTTCCTGATTTTAACTTGGATGCTGATGCTGCAAGGCACTCCCGAATTGATGCGCCACCACGCTCAGCAGTTGGACGCCGGCCGCTTGACAATCTTAAGTACCATCCTCGCAGCCGCTTGTGCTAGCTTATTGGCGATCGTCTTCCTGCTGCGGGATACCAAAGGCCTGCCCCCAAATTTGCTATTGCTGCACTTGGGGCTTTCTGTGCTGACAATTGTTGGCTCTTGGATGCAGGTACACACTATCTTCACCATGCACTATGCCCGCAGCTTTTACAAAAACCGCAGCAAGCAGCACGGCAGCTACTCCCAGGCGGGAGGTTTGGATTTTCCCGGCGACGACGAACCAGAATACAAAGATTTTTTGTAATTGCTCAACTAGGGGAAAAAATGGAGCCATCAATAGAGAGAGCTTGTTGAATAGATTGATAAGCAGTTAAACCCTGACGCTTGCCAGTATTAACAACCGAACGAACTGCTGCAAACAAATCTC
>NZ_JAAFKG010000093.1 GCF_013299185.1 Microcoleus sp. bin48.metabat.b7b8b9.023
TAGAATTTTTGCTCGTTTTTTTAGGAGATGGCTCTGGCTCTGGTTTTGGTTCGTAGGTGGCTAATATTGCACTGAGTTTTTGGATTTTCTCCCATAGCTCTACTATCAAGGCTTCTTTTGCCTCGTCCGATAGTTGTTTTAGGTCGGGTAGTTTTTCCATTCCTTTATCTAATGTCTATCTTGTCTTCTTGTCAAGGGGGTTGAGCAATTACCTAATAACTAATAACTAATAACAATTGACAACTGACAACTGTCAATTGTCAACTGTCAACTGACTAATTACCATTCATCGTTTCGCTTGTTGCTGTGGGTTTCCCAATCGTCGCCTGGGTGCTGATACAAGGGTTCGGGTTCCAATTCTGCTGACATTTCTAATTCTGGTTCCGATTCTTCTTGCTGGTAGATGTTTAGAGGTTCGACAACGCGGGCGATCGCATCTTTGACAAAAGCTTTGACAAATTCGTCTTTTCGATTTAACTGAAACTGCCTTTGCACGACTTCGGCGATGCCGCCGTCACCCCAATCTTGGTCGTGTCGGAAATATTCAATAAAACTTTTCCCGGCAATTCTGGTTAAATAAGCGGCGCTGACTGCTTGAATTGCTTTGCCAAGTACAAATCCGGCTACACTTAACTGCAACGCCCTTGAGACTACTTGAATTACGCCTTCAACTATTCCTAAGCTGGCTAGGGTTTTGGCGAGAGACAGGGCTAGTTCTTTGGCGCGATCGATATTTAATTCGCAGCCGTAAATCTTGGCAATTTCTACTACCATTTGAGCGTTAACTGCTGCTGTCGCTAACAAATCTACAACTGGCAAAGGCGTAACGGCAATTACTCCGGCTCCGATCCACTGAAAGCGCTCTACTACTTTATCAGCAGCGCGCCGTCTTTGAGCGTCAATTAACTTGCGTGCTTGGTCTCCCAAATGCTGAGATTGTAGCAAAATGTTGTCCGCAATTAAGTCTTCGCCTTCGGCTCGCAAAATTGCTGCGATTCGCCGAATTAATGGCATCATATCGGGGTCTGGCTGAAATATTGTCCCGCTTTCTAGTACAACTTTTTGCGGGTTGGCGCTAATGGCAACTACATCCATTGCTGATACTAAACCTTTAACTCGCTGTCGCAGTCGATCGAGAATTTCGTCTCTGTCGTTGTCGGGATAAAGGTCTACTTTATTAAAAACCACGATCGACCTTTTGCCAATTTGGGCCAAAGTCCGCAGCGGTTCATACTCAGATTTGCGTAAATCGCCGTCCAACACAAATAAGATCAAATCAGCCCGGGCCGCCAACTGCCGCGCCAATTCCTCTCTGTAAGTCCCCGCTACTCCCGCTTCCAAGATGCCTGGGGTATCAGTAATTGCTAATTCTCGATCGACTCCTTTCAATTTCAGAGTATAAGTTTCTCCAACTTCGGTAGTTCCCATTGGCGCCCCCACCTGTCCGGCCATCCGCCCCACCAGGGCATTTACAGCCGAAGTTTTGCCCGCAGAACCGGTACCAAAAACAACGATCCGAACATTGCCGCGGGCCATGCTAGCTTCTATTTCGCGGGCTCTCAACAGCAAAGCTTGCCGTGCTACTTCGTCTTGAATGCGATCGACTTGCTGTCTGATTGCTTTGAGATTTTCCGAAGCAGCTTCGCTTTTGACAACAGGAATCTTCGGATCGATCGCCCGTTTTCCCTTAACTTTTCCCGGACGTTGCAGCAGCCTCAAATAATAAAACAGCGCAAAAATTAGCGTTGCTAAAAGTACAAGGATCAGGAAAATTAGCAAATTAGCCAGTAGCGGAGAAGCAGACAACGCAACTTGACTGTAAAGCCCAGTTAAGGAACTCACCAGCCCAATAATCAACCCCAGGGTGAGGCAGAAAGCGGCAATTAATGTTAGCAGGCGCGGCAAAGGCATGGGGCAGGGGCAAGTAAAAGGGTTATGTTTTGATTTTTACATTTTCATCAGAACTCGGAACTGTTGAAGCGCCCGATCGTACTGCTGCGCGCGTAAATTCCGATTCGGCTTGTCCTTCGGGTTCGATGCAGTGTGGGTTTGAGTGCCAGCGGATGCAACTAAAACATGGCGATCGCGCCCGAGGCTGCAATTGTAGCTTAGCAGACAATTTATTGTTCCACTCACCCGCCCGAACGCCTTTGTCGGTTTACTGATACCTACCTACCTATTTATTCGATCGCGAGTTGAACTATATAGTTTTTTAAACAAATATATCTTAAGTACCTAGAAACACGGTTTCTTCACGTCATACCAGTTGCCAAAAAGAATGCAACTGATTTGCCAGTTTTCCAAATCCTTACGGAATCAGTCATTCCCAATTTTTCAATCTAACATCTAAAATCGTAATCGTATAAGTGCATCCTAAAATATCCGATAACGGAAACGATAAACTAAGTTGCTCGTGCAGGATAAGAACGAGCGTCCTAATAAAAAAAAATAGTATGATGAGTGAAAATACCCAATTCAAAACTATTTTCGGTAATCTTGAAAAACAGGCTTTGCTATAATTCAAAGTTGAGCAACCACTGTACGGAGCGAAATTTATGGGACTCTTTGACCAAATTTTGAGCGCGATCGACAATCCCAACCAACAAGCAAGTCCCAATCAGTTGGGCAACATTCTGGGTGCGGTAGAGCAGTTGAGCGGCAACCACGGCGTCGATGCGGGTACGACTCAGCTAGCGATGTCGGTTTTGGGTGGATACGTGCGATCGGCATTGCAAGACGTGCGATCGCAATCTGGAGACGCACAAGCTCAAGAAGTTGTCAACCAATTTAGCGGCACAAACCCCAATGCACAAGCGGTACAGAGTTTGTTTGGAGGCGGCCAACTGACGCAAATAGTGACCGATATCGCCCAAAGAACCGGCTTGAATAACGAGACAGTGCAAGGGATGATCCCTGTTTTACTGCCCTTGGTACTCAATTTGCTGCAAAGCGGCGGCAACGCCCAAAATCCAACCCAGGGCGCAAATCCCGTTTTGAATGCGTTTTTAGATGGAGATGGAGACGGCGACGTAGATATTACTGACGCCATGTCGATGGCTAGCCGCTTTTTGAATCAGGGCTAATTGCCTGAAAATTCGGGGAGAGAAATTGAGGTTTGTAGTGAGGACTTCAGTCCTCATCAAAATCTAATTATGCAGGTGCGCGGCGCGCACCTTACCGCCTTAACGCTCTTACGAAAATAGTCCGAATCCTCGGCTAACTGTATTTCCCAGGCGATCGCACAATGAAGCAGTTGGCAAACTATTTCCTTGCTGTTCCCATTTTTCCACGAGTTGGCGGCCCAGCGGCGTGAGGCGAAAACTATCGGTAATCCCTTGTCCATCTACTTCGCGCCGCAACACGCCGACTTGAATCAGCCACAGCAGAGAGTTTTCGGCTGTTAGTTCGGCTACGGGCGATCGGGTGTAGCCGCTTTCGACACCTGCATTTGAGGCGATCGCGCTTAGGAAAACACTGTTATCGCGGATGGTCTGGAAGAAGTGTAATTGAAAAGGAGCACACCGGATCGCGCGATCGGCTCTTTTGACAGTGCGGCTTGGATAACTAATAGATTTAAACGCTTCCGATGGGATAAAAGTCATTGATTTGGCTCAGAATAGGTAGTATATTTTTATGATTACCTATTTAGAGTCAGCCAAGCATAGTTCTGAAAAATTTACCCAAATTATGACACAATACGGTTCAGTTAACGCTAATGTCATTGCGAGCGTCCCCGCGAAGCAATCGCAAAGACTATGACGCTATTAGGATTTTAGCTACAATGACCACTTATCAAAGAAGTTCTTAATAACTTCTTGGGCTTTTGACACTGTTGTCCCTAAGGCTCTTGCTATCTCATAACTAATGTCATGTATCCATTCTTGAAAAGAACTGTTTGATTTGGAAATAATGCTTTTTTCATAACTATCCATTTCATTTAGTTTTTGAAGTAAACGCTGTCTTAATAGCTGAGTTGTAGAGAGAGCATCTTCCACTTCTGAAGGATAAAATTGATACCCACAAGAACAGTTAAATTTACTATCTAGAATATACCAATGAGCGCTACAAGATTCACATTTTACCTGTCTTTGATAAGGTTCAACGAGCAATTGACCATTAAAAAGACAATCCTTATGATAGTTTTTGCCCCATTGTTTACCGCAACTTGGGCATTTAGGAAAAGGAAATGCTATCCATTCACTCATAAGTATCACTTGAAAAAATAATAAATAAGTTGACCTCTACATACTAAAAAATAATGTAGAGGTATTGAGATAATACAAGCAGACTTTAACCTAGTCCAGCTTTCCAGCCTTCTGACCATCCGTCACCGATCGATCGCACTATATCTCTGCCAAAACCAACTACTTGTCCCACAATATAGCCAAACAGTTTAGCAATTGACTTAAATAGATCTGCTACAAAAGCTCTTAAACTTGCTTCAGATTTCGCAGCTATCCTCATTTCAGCTTCACTCATATTGCTGATTTGATTGATTAATCTCTGTTTGATTTTAGCTATATCATCACTGGGAATATAGTTTTCGTTTGGAACGTTTATCATGGATAAATCTCCTGTTTTTGAATTTGACTTGAGATGCACCGGATATTGAATTAAAGTCCTTGTTGTTTTAGCCACGCTAAAAATGCTTTTTTGTCTCCAGCAAATTTAGCAAATTCTTCAGGAGGCATACTAGCAACAAAATCTGACATCTTAGAATGTTGAGGTTGCTGAGGTGTCGCTCTTTCTCGTCTTTTTTCTGGAGGTAATAACTGAGGATCAACTAATTCCAAAAAATCAGCTAATGCTTTACGAGATGCAACTACCCATCTTCTTTTGTTAGGTACAGCATCCATCATGGCATCAAAAAGTTGAGGTAAGTTGTAGCGTCTGTTAGCAGAATATCCTACAACTTTTCCTTGCCAATTTGGCAATACTTCCCTAATCTTTCTTTGAACATCACGGATTCTTCCTTCGATATTTCTTTCTTGTTCTTCACTGGGTAAATTAGCTACTTCAATCCAAGCAGTTCCTCCAGGATGGACTAAATCGACTTTATTCAAAGCAATTACCATTCGCTCTAAAAGTCTAGGATGAATTGCTTTTAATTCTGTTTCTAAATATTGCTGTACTGAAGCGATCGCCCGATTTTGTGCATCTAAAATCCACAAAGCGACATCTACGTCTTTTAACACTTTTTCATAAAGTGCAATGTGTTCTTTTTGTTTTAAGCGACTTTCACCCAATCCAGGCATATCATAAGCAACTAATGCTCCATTAACACCTTCAACTTGATTAAAGGATACTTCAATTCCTGTAGCCTCTTGGGTACAAGCTTCGATATGGCTCACATCTAAACCGGCGTTAAAAAGTGCATTCAGTGTAGAGGATTTTCCTACTCCTGTTTCACCAATAAAAGCGAAACGAGGAGGTGGTTCATTATCTACCTTGTCTTCAATCATGCGGTATATTTTCTCAAAATCCTCCTCCGACATCTTCTGATCGCCCAGAATGTCTTTTGCTAAACCTTCGAGTATACCTCGTAAATCCATAATGTTTTTCAGAGTGGTAAAGTTAAATCTTCTCCCATGATAAATATCCTGTTCGCAACACCACTAACTGAAAAAAACAGATTTTATTGAATTATTTGTTACAAAATATTAACTACAACCCAGAAAAAGCCTGATTTTATTGGTTTAGATTAAGCTATAATGGCTAAAACGCATACCCCCTATGACTTATATGACCATTACAGAAATTTTACAATTTGTCGATCGGGTAGTCGAGAAACAAAGAGGAGAACATCTAGACGATCTAGAAAAAGCTGTCGTTAAGGGACTGTGGCAAGGTAAAACATACAGTGAAATTGCAGATGAATGTGGATATAAGAGTAAAAACTATATTGGAGATGTTAGTCGTAAATTATTTAAGATTTTATCTGAACAGTTAGATGAAGATATTAGTAGACATAATTTTTCTTGGACTATTGAAAGAGTGATAAATTCTCAGTTTGTTGGTTTAATAAATAGTAAGATTAATTGGTGTCCTAATTCTCCTCAAGCAGATACAAATCAATCAATCAAAGAAAAACTAAGTAAAAACAAAGGGTATCGCGATTTAAGCCTAGCCCCAAAAATTACCAGTTTTTACGATCGCATAACCGAACTTCAAACCCTCTCCCGCTGGTTAATCGACCAAAATGTTCATCTAGTCTCAGTTTTAGGATTAAGTGGAATTGGCAAAACCACCCTAGTCAAACAGTTTGTTGACCTAAATTTACAACATTTTGATGTAGTAATCTGGAAAAATATCAAACTATCTCAATCTTTAGAGAGCATTATTAATGAACTTCTCACAGGTATCGATCGCGATTCTATTCAAACTGATAATAAGTTAACTCAATTTTTCAATCTTTTGCGTCAACAAAAATGTTTAATCGTCCTTGATGATTTCCAAGAATTGTTTATTAAGGGAGAATTGGCAGGAGATTTCAAAACGGAATCTAAAAACTTCCAAAATTTATTGAAAATGATGACAAATATAGAACATCAAAGTAGCTTCATTTTAATAAGTCAGGAACAATGTCAAGAAATGATTAGCCTGGATGAGAATTTATATCCTATTAAGTGCTTAGATTTACAAGGATTAGACCATACAGAAATTTTGAAAAAATGGGGTTTAAAAGATGATGAAGCCTGGGCGGAGTTTAGCGATATGTACGGAGGAAATTTCGTTGATTTAAAAGATATTGCCAGTTTAATTAAAAGTATTTTTGGTGGCAAAGTTGCTGATTTTTTAAAAGAAGACAGTTTAATTGTCACTAAAGATATGAAATCTCGGTTGACTGAATTATTCAAACGGCTATCACCCACAGAGCAAGAGATTATTTTACAATTAAGTAAATTGAATGCACCTGTGTCAAGAGAAGATTTAAGGCAAAGTTTATCTATGTCATCAATGGACTTAATGAATGGGTTGCGATCGTTGCGTCAACGTTATTTACTCCAAAGAATAGAAGGAGAGAAAGTATTGTTTGATTTATCTCTTGTTGTTCGAGAATATGTGAGAACTTGTTGTCAAGATTCATATTGAATTTAGCTTATTTAACTAATCATCCCCTCAATTTCTGAATCTTTAAACCCAAATTGCCTAAAAATCCGCAACACATAAGCTGGTGACATTTCCCCAGCACCTAATATCAATCGGAACCACTCTTTTTTGACCTTCAATTTCACGCATATACAAACAATGATTCCCTTTGCCTTCTCGGTAAAATTGACATCCGTTTTTTTCTAAAATTTTAAATAATGCTTTAGGTTTTAAAGATGGGAGATTTTCAGGCATAAACTTTTCGGCATTGCTTAATCAGGGTATGAAAATGGATAACTTGAAAATTCAGAAGATTGACTGACTGGCTTGTTTCATTTTTTCACGTTGAGTCGTTCATACCGTAAATCAGCAACGCCACTTTTCTTAGTTCATAAGTATCTGAAGCTTCCGCATCTTCTAAAGTCAGAAACTCGTGCAATTCATTAATAGCAAGAGGATTGAGATAAATATTCGATTCAGATTCATAAACTTCTGAAAATGACTCGATCGCCTGTTTGAGTTTGTCGATAGACTGTTCGGGAGTATTTCCTTGTCCAACCAATCCATTCTCCAAACACAATGCCACCCAATACTTGGCACTCTTTCGGATAATAACAGTGTAAAAATCTATCATATTTTACTTACTTCATCAAGTTTGATAGCGTCAGTATATTCGGAGTCCACGCCCACAATCTAACACAATATCGCCCGTCAGTCAAGGCACAAAATTACCCATCGAAACTATTCCGAAAGGTAGATTTTACATTTTGGTCACTCAATTCCGAATCTAAATTTAAGAGATTGACAACAACAGCCCACAATCAACTAAAATATCTTTATCAATCGCAAGGTCAACAAAACTATGACATTACCAGTTGGGTGCGCGGCTCCTCAATTCACCGCCAAAGACACAAACGGCAAAACCGTCTCCCTCTCCGACTTCACGGGTAAAACCGTCATCTTGTATTTCTACCCCAAAGACGACACCCCCGGCTGCACCAGACAAGCTCAAAGCTTCAAAGCAGCCCATGAAGAATACAAGGGCAAAGATATAGTTGTTCTCGGTGTCAGCCGCGACAACGAAGAATCGCACCAAAAGTTCACGGAGAAGTACGGTTTGCCTTTCCAGCTATTAGCAGATGTTGATGGCGCGATTACCAAAGCCTACGATGTCGAGAAAGGCGATTACGCCAAGCGCGTTACTTTTGTCATCGACGGTACTGGCAAAATTATTCAGGTTTATGAAGGGGAAACTATGAAAGTTGACTCTCACGCTCAAGATATTCTTGTCACCATAGTTTAGCCACCGTCAGTCTAACATTCCTGAATGCACTAAAGCGCTAAAAATCCGGTTTCTTCCGAGATATCTCGTTGCTATACGCAATTTTCTCGTAGAAACCGGATTATTTTTCGTAATAATGTTCGTAGTGTGGACTTTAGTCCGCAAAATACTGCGGACTAAAGTCCACACTACGAACGGTTTTTGTTATGGCAATCGATTTGTTTATAAAAATATTGCGATCGGGTGCGTCGCTATAAAATTGTCGATATGTAGTTGAAATTTTTCGTGGCGACACACCCTACAGCCAAAATCCCTCAATCTAAAATCTGAAATGAGCTCAGTGAGGGGTCAAAGGTATAGGGGGTAATAACCTACTTCCATTAAATTTTTTCTCGCAAAAATTGCGCCACAAATTCTCTCAACCAGCGGTATATTCGCGTCAGGTGCGCGCTAGCTGGAGTGTTAGATTTCTGGCAAAAATCTCGCCAACAATAAAAAATCAATGGTATAAAACGCATTAACCGCCCCTAGATTCAGTCTTGGAGCGATTTCGTCCGGGATCGGATCGTTGTGTTTGATAAAATGAGAAGTTATCCTTGCTGTAGCTGAATAATTAAGTAGGTAGGCGGATACATAATGACAAGCACTAAGACTATTTTGAGTTACTTAGGCCCACAAGAAGTTGAGGCTAATCGAGCCTCTGTCTTAGTTGGCAGTTTTGATAAAAATCAAGTGGTGGCAATCTCAGCAGCAGAAGGCTCAAATGCCCTGAAGGCCGAGATAAATTTATCGACAGGCATTTGGAACATTAGTTTAGAGAAAGGATTCGATCGCCCTGGTACTCGCACGGTGCAGGTAAAAGCCACTGATAAAACAGGCAAAGTTATCGGCGAACAAACAATTAACATCAAAGTTAATCCTGCTTCTAACACACCCGATCGCTCTTTTACGTTAATTACGCTCCAAGATACCCAATTAAAAGCCGGAACAGTGCCTTCTGGCAGTCTTAACTCTCTGCAAAAAGCGGACATACCAGCAGGTAAAAGTTATCAAATTAGTGACTACGAGTTAGAAGACGGACACCTGAATGTTCAACTAAATAATCCAATTTCTCCGGTGGGAAAATCAGGCTTTTTTGATGAAAAGCACGCAGTCATCACCAAAGGCGCAAAAATCCTGATCTTCGATCGCGCCGATCTACCTAACCCGCAGCCTGGAATGCAGTTGCTGTGGGTGAACAAAAAAACCTGGTTAAAGCGCAACCCCGCAGATTCGACCATTTTAAGCCCGACTCAGAAAGTCCGATTTGACCAGGGAGAAACTTTCAACATCTTCGGCTACGCTTGCGTGGAAAATCATTTTCGAGTCACTCTCGATCGCCCAATTCCCAACTTCGGCAATTCGGGATTTATGTACTCGCAACACGTCCAGATTTTGCAAAACGGCAAGGGGATTGCCTTTGACAGAAATGCAGTTACCATGACTGTTGTCAAGACTACTGCGTTTAAAAAGCTGCCGGTGGATGCTATCAAGCTGCAACCCACAGAAAAAATCACTTTGCCGGCGGGAATGATTTACGGAATTTCCGGATTCTCGATCGAACAAGGACACATTAAAGTCTCGCTGACTGAAAATTTGCCGCCCTTTGGCAATACGGGTTTTGTTTATCCCGATTTCGTGCAATTTTCTCGCGGTGGCAAATCTTTCAATCCAGCCCCAAATTTAACATATCAAGGCCCGACAGAAGTTTTGGTCAATCAGGCGATCGCACTTTCAGGCACTTTTGACAAACAAGAAGCAGCAAAAGTTGAGGTAATAGCCGAGGATAAATATCCGCTAACCGTCACACTCAACCAACAAGCAAGCACTTGGCAAGTGAATTTGCCTAAAGGATTTAGCGTACCCGGAGCTCGCTGGCTGAGATTGCGTGCAACTGACAGCAAAGGAAACGTTACCGCCAGCCAAATAATTTATATTACCGTAAGTTCAGATCCGCTGACTGTCGGAAAAGATTTGAGCTTAAAGATAGTTTCCGACACGTGGTTTAAGGTAGCCCCGGTAGATGGTTCCCGCCTCAACAACCAGCAAAAAGTTCTTGTCAAAGCAGGTCAGACTTTGGCCCTTAGCAAGTACGGATTTATTGACGGACATCTCAAGGTGGTTCTGGATTCGACAATTTCGCCGATCGGCACTTTTGGCTATTTTTACGAACCAGACGTTCAGCTTGCCAAAGGTACAAAAGTCCTGAAATTTGACCTAGCAGACGTACCCAATAGCAACGGGAACGCTCAACTGTTGGTAACTCAAACAACTCTGATTAAAGGTCAACCAAAAGAATCATCAAAACTCCCTGCCAAGCAAATTGCCGAACTAACTTTAGGCAGTAGCTATGCAATCACTGGTTATGCCTGCATCTTGGGTCATTTCAGAGTAACTTTCGCCGAAGCTATTCCCGGTTTTGGCAATGTGGGATTTATCTATTGGCAATCTGTTCAAATCAAGAAAAACGGCAAAGAAGTTCCCTTTGACCCGGATGCTTTGACGATGACAATGCTGCAACCAACTGTGTTTAAAAAACGCCCCGTAGATGCTGCCAAGCTAACGGCTACCGAGAGAACTACGCTGCCTTTAGGTCGAGTTTACGGCGTGGAAAGCTACGGTTTGGAAACGGATCACCTGAAAGTTTCTCTGACTGAAGAACTGCCGAATTTTGGCAATACAGGTTATGTTTTTCCGAGTTTTGTGCAGTTCAAGCGGGGAGATAAAATTTTCGATCCAGTTCCGAACAATGTGGAATTGAACGTGCCGTATTTTTCACAGCGGGACAATCCGCGTTTTGACTGGTCTACTTGCAATGTAACTGCGATCGCGATGATATTGTATTATTACGGCGTTCGTTCTAAGTATGGGGGACAGTTGGAGGATGAGTTGTTGCAGTGGTGTTTCGACTATGCCGGCCAGGGTTCTCAAACCGATCACAACGTGCTTTCGGCGCTGATTAAGGCTTACGGATTTAAGACGAGTTTTGACACGACTCGGAAATGGGCTGATGTGCGATCGGAATTGCTGAACCGGCGGCCAATAGTTTTAGCCGGTGATTTTACTGCTGCGGGTCACATTATCACCTTAATTGGCTACAATTCTGAGGGTTATATCGTGCAAGATCCTTGGGGTGATGCACTAACCGGTTATAGCAATACAGAGGGTAGAAAGTTGATGTATCCCTACGGCTATATCAATCAAGTTGCGGGGCCAGATGGCAATATTTGGGCGCATTTTATCTCGCGCTAAGCTTTTGAGGTGCGATCGAGATTGCGACAGTCGATCGAGGTAGGGTTGGCAGTGCATTTGTCTCAATTGAAAACTGAAACCCTCTAGATACAACAATCCTAAATCATTCATGTAAATTTGTAGGGGTAGTGCCCCCGTGCCTACCCCGTATCGAAATCTCGATCGCCCGCAATATTACTTAATAATTTGAGCTATTTTCAGGTGGCAAAAATTTACATATATTTCTGAAAAAAATGTTAGGTTTGTTACAAATTTTACAAAATATAATAAAAAGTCGATGAGCACTCACTCAAGTTCTCAAATAGCCACCTGATTTAATAAAAATACGCTAGAAAGTGCGATCGACTTAATATCTTGCAGCATTCTCGATCGGCTGTAAAGTGGGTTCACCTCCAAATTCGCAATAATTCACCGCAAATACTGTACCGCAATATCCACACCAACCCACGGTTCCGACGGGGGTTGCAAACTCCCGTCTCATAGCATAAGTCCTCTAAAAGAGGACTGAAAGACACATTTTTTTATAATTATTTTAATTTTTTTCCAGTCGGTTTCAACCGACTTTTGCTATGAGACGGGGATTTAAATCCCCGGCGGATCTACGGACAAACTGATCGATTCGATCGAGGGAGTATAGATCGATCCATCTTCACTAAATCTTTACAGAGTTTTATGCAATAAACCGTTATCATCTATCTAACAAATTTTTACTCTTTTTTCAACCGACGGTAGGTGTATGATGCCAAACTTAAACACTCAAGTTTCTGGAAGTGCGATCGCCTTTATAGATTCTCAAGTTGCAGATTATCAAAGCTTGATTGCCGGGGTAACACCGGGTACGGAAGTAGTGGTTTTGGATGGGAACCGGGATGCGATCGACCAAATTACCGAAGTTTTGGGCGATCGGACAAATATAGACAGCATTCACATAGTTTCTCACGGATCTCCCGGCAGCTTGCAACTGGGCAAAACCAGATTGGGTTCTGAAAATCTGGAAACTTATGCCGAGAAATTGCAGCAGTGGCGGAGTGCTTTAACTGTTGATGCGGACATTCTGATTTACGGTTGCAATGTCGCATCAACATCTCGCGCTTGTCCGACAATCCGCCGGGGAATTAATTCCCCGTCTCATAGCGCAAGTCGGTTGAAACCGACTAAAAACAAGGCTGCTATCCAGTCCTCTTCAGAGGACTTTCGCTATGAGACGGGGGTTTCAACCCCCGGCGGATCGGGTGAAAACGCGATAAATGATGAACGCGCGATCGATCGTGAATATGCGATAAATGATGAACGGGCGATCGATCGTGAATATGCCAAAGACGATCGACACGCGATCGATAATGAATATGCGATCGATCGTGAATACGCCATAGACGATCGACGCGCGATCGATAATCAATATGCGATTCCTCCTAAATATGCGATCGAGCATAAACACCCAGCAGACGGTTTCACCTTCATCCAACGCATCGCCCAACTCACAAATACCAACGTTGCCGCCTCCAAAAACCTCATCGGCAGCGCAGCAAAAGGTGGCGACTGGAAACTAGAAACGACAACCGGGAAAATAGCAGCCTCTTTAGCATTTCGGCCCGAAGTTCTAGCAGCATACAGCCACGTCCTTGCAACCTTCAGTGAAGCCAGGAACTATAGTTCGGGCCAAGGAAGGATTTCTGACATTGGTACGGGCGATTTTAATGGTGACGGTTTCCTCGACTTAGTAGTGCCAATGGGGGAACCCAACTCCCCAAGAGATCTTACCATATTGTTGGGGACGGGTACTACGGGCAGCTTTGGTACTCCTATCAGCTTATTGAAGCCAGGAGGTAAGGATAATCCCAATGGCGTTGCAGTGGGTGACTTTAATGGAGACGGCAAACTCGATTTAGCTGTAACGAATGTTCAGTCTCAAGGTTACGGCAATTTCGTTTCCATCCGGCTGGGGACGGGTACTGGCAGTTTTGGCGATCCTACCAACTTCAGTGAAGGGATAGATTATAAGTCGATCGTAACGGGTGACTTTAATGGAGATGGCAAGTTAGATTTAGCCACAACTCCTTACTCCAGTTTTGATAACTTCATTTCAATACTTTTTGGAGACGGTACTGGTAGCTTTGGCACTCCCGTTAAGATTAGTACACAAACACCAAAGTTTACTCTTGCCACAGCCGACTTTAACGGCGACGGCAAACTCGATTTAGTCACATCGAACAATGAAAAGACTAATAACATCTCCGTTTTCTTAGGAGATGGTAAAGGCAACTTTAACTCCCCCGTTAACCTTAGCTCCCCCACTAACTATAGCAGCAGCGGCGGGACTCAGCGAACTGTCATCACAGGCGACTTTAATGGCGACAGCAAACTGGATATCGCCACTAATAACAGCACCGATAAATCTGTCTCAGTCTTCTTGGGAGATGGTACGGGTAATTTTGATACTGCTAACAACTTTAATGTCGCAACTACTGGAGGATATCCCCAATTTGTGGTGGCAGGGGATTTTAATGGCGACGGCAAACTCGATTTAGCCACGTCTAACTACTATAGTACCTACCTTTCAGTTTTGTTAGGAGATGGTACGGGTAAATTTGGTACTCTCAGCAACTTTACGATCCCGAATTCTTTCGCATATGCTTATATGATTGCGAGAGATTTTAATGCTGACGGCAAGTTGGATATAGCTACGGCTTTCGATCAAAATGTCTCGGTTCTGCTGAATACATCGAATACAGTTAATTTCGGTGCGGCAACTTACAGCAGCGTGGAAGGAACGACAGACACAGTAGTTAATATTCCCGTCAACATCACCGGTGGCAGTCCCTTAAACGATGTAGTTGTGCCAATTCTCCTCGACTCTAGCAGCACCGCCACCCAAAATACAGACTACACCTTTTCCCCTACTTCGATTACCTTCCCCGCAGGTTCAACAGGTGACGCACTCACCAAGAATGTTGCAGTTACTATCAAGCCTGACAATCTCTCTGAAAACCCCGAAACTGTAATTTTCAACCTTGGCACAATTACCGGTGGCATTGCGGGCTTCACAAAAAAAACCACACTAACTATTTCCGATCGCGTTTCTGTTGCTTATGCCATTGCCACAGATACTGCCACCATTGACGAAGGCAATAGCGGCAAAAAACCTCTAACTTTCACTGTGACTCGCAGCAACGTCACTAACGGGGCAAGTAGCGTCAAATATGCGATCGCCGGAACAGCTACCAACGGCAGCGATTATAACAATATCGGCGGCACTTCTGGGGCAAAAACTGCTACTGGTACGATTAATTTTGCGACTGGTGAAACATCAAAAACCATCACTCTGGATGTGTTGGGCGACACCACATTTGAACCCGATGAAACTATTGCAGTCACCCTGTCAGATCCCACGGGTATCGCAGCGGTAACACCGACAATTACCGCTGATACCGCTACCACAACTATTATTAATTACACTGCACCGACGCCGACGCCTGCTCCAGCGCCGACACCGACACCAGTCACGCCCACACCGACGCCTGCGCCAACGCCGACACCAGTCGCGCCAACACCGACACCTGCGCCGACACCGACACCGACACCAGTCACGCCCACACCGACGCCTGCGCCAACGCCGACACCGACACCAGTCGCGCCCACACCGACGCCTGCGCCAACGCCGACACCGACACCTGCCCCAACGCCCACACCGACACCTGCGCCGACACCGACACCGACACCAGTCGCGCCCACACCGACACCTGCGCCGACACCAGTCGCGCCCACACCGACACCTGCGCCGACACCAGTCACGCCGACACCGACACCTGCGCCGACGCCTGCGCCGACACCGACACCTGCGCCGACACCTGCGCCGACACCATCGGAAACTCCGACACCAGTCGCGCCAACACCGACGCCCGCGCCGACACCGACACCGACACCAGTCGCGCCCACACCGACGCCTGCGCCAACACCGACACCATCGGAAACTCCGACACCAAATTCAACTGAAAGTGATTGCATTTGCAATACTATTGAGTATCCAAATTTGAATTTGCCCAATGAATTTGAAAATACGATCGCCAGCAATGGCAGTGGTAAAATCCAGTTTGGTACTCCTGATAATGACGCTTTTTACGGCAGTTCAAATCCGAACATATTCGATGCGGGTTTCGGCAATGACAACTTATACGGAGGCGAAAATAACGATATTTTTTACGGCAACAAACAAAATGATTTTATTAGCGGCGATGGAGGAGATGATATCCTGTATGGTGGCAAACACAATGACATCATTTTGGGCGGTGAAGGTGAAGATCTCATTTTCGGCGATCGCGGCAACGATTCGATAAATGGCCAGGAAGACAACGACTTACTTTTTGGCAATGCCGGTGCAGATTTTATCGACGGCGATCGAGGAAATGATATCGGATTGGGGGGTAAGGGAAATGATATTATCTTGGGCAGCGACGGTGAGGATAGTCTCTACGGTAACTTCGGAGATGATACTATCTGCGGAGGTGCTGGCAATGATTTCTTAAGTGGAAATCAGAATAACGATTTGCTAGATGGATGCCTTGGGAATGACACTCTTTATGGTGGCAATGGTAGCGATACATTGCTCGGAGGTAGCGGTGATGATGTTGTGTTTGCCGGTCGCGGTGATGACAGTTTGAATGGCGGCAATGGTACCGATCTTCTACTGGGAGGTAACGGTGATGATTTGCTGACCGGCGGTTTGGGAAGTGATGTTTTGTCAGGAGGTGCTGGCAACGATAGATTCTTCCTGTCCACCAATTCTGGCATCGATACTATCTTGGATTTTGAGGATGGCAAAGATTTGCTAATACTCGCCAACAATCTCACTTTCTCGCAACTGTCAATTACTCAAGAAAACAGTGCAACTTTCATTCGTTTGTCAGCAAGCGGTCAAATTTTAGCCTCTCTAAATGGCGTGTCTTCCAGCCAGATTAATGCGAGCGATTTCAACTTAGCTTAGAGTCTAATACCTGGATGTGGTTTTATATTAAAACCCCGCATTATTTAATAATGCGGGGTTTTAAGCGTGAATTCCAACCCACATTCCGCACCCCCAACTGGCACATACACTGCTTGAGGGGGTAAAAGTGAATTATCCGAGATAATAGTGAGTAAAAACACCCAGAAATCTGTGCAATTATCGCATCACCCAGTTAGGGAT
>NZ_JAAFKG010000094.1 GCF_013299185.1 Microcoleus sp. bin48.metabat.b7b8b9.023
AGAATGGACTACTGGGTGATGTTGAGTCACCGAGATAATTGAGTATTTCTACTCATTTTTGTCTCGGATGATTCACTTTTCCCCCCTCAATCCCCCTATGTGCCAGTTGGGGGTGCGGAATGTGGGATAAGAGGCTGAAGAAAAATTTTTCACCAAGCCCAGGGCTGGCAGCAATCCTCTCCTTATCTCCCCAAAAATACCAACATCATGAATGTTGCGGTTTCAAGTCGAAAGATAAAAAGTTTGAACTAGGGGAAAGCTTTGTAAGCAAAATAGGTTTTTTTGCCCAAGATGTAAGGGAAATAATTCCCGAAGCCGTTTCGGGCACAGGCGCCGACGGGGAATTATACGGGATTGATTACAGTTGCATCGTGGCTTGCTTAGTGCAAGCCGTCCAGGAACAGCAGGCACAAATAAAAAAACTAGAATCCCAGCTAAAGTCAATTTCTAAAATTTAGTTAGGAATGAAATTTAAATAAGTTCGGCATCTTCAGACCAACCGACTTCTCGGGCAATAATTGAGAGAGAAATGTTGCTTAATTTATTAAATTTTCATTCCTTAGCAGGCGATAGAGTAGCAGCTACTTCCAGCGGTGATGCTCCCGCCGCCAAAAGCGATCGCACTTCCTGCACTTTCGCCTGCGCGATCGGCGAGTCAGTGTTGCCGCCTTTGATGTGAATGTGGCGAACTTTGCCACCATCTCGGTAGCTAAATCGAAAGTATTCCCCGCTGCGGGCCGTTCCCCGCGGGCGGTAAGTAGAGATGGACGATGCGAACTTTGTTACAGAATCAATTGTGGGGGGATTTGATTCTGTAACAACAGGCTCGACATCTACTGTTACAGAATCAATTGTGGGGGGATTTGATTCTGTAACAACAGGCTCGACATCTACTGTTACAGAATCAATCTTGTTGGCCGGAAGCAATGCAAACTCACCCGGGTAAAGATACCCCCAAGATTCGGTGAGCTCGTTCCAAAATTTGCAGCTTCCGTCCAGCGGATGAATGCCCTCGATTTTGACAATATCTCCCTTTTTCAGGCCGGCGGTGTGAGGTGTCTTTCGCTTCAGTTTCAAAAGATCGCCAACCCTGTAGAGCGTTCCGACCGCTGGAGAATTCTCGAATAAGGAAAGTTGAGTATTCATATAAAGCCAAAATCTAAAATCTAATTTGTGCAAGCCGATCGCCCAAAAGAGCGATCGGCTAATTTTCAAAAAATCCTAGATGTCGCTAGCGAATTCCGGAGGCATCATTGTCGGGGTACCCAGTGGCATTGTTGGAACGCTGCCCATGGTTAACTGCTCCAGGAGTGACTGAGCTTGCTGGATAGTTGCAGCTTCCTCAGCGGATTCTCTGGACTCTTCCTCCTCCAGCACCGCCAACCGGCTGCTCTGGGATTTGAGGGTCTCAAGCATTGCCTGCAACAGTTGAAAAATTACAGGGTTCATGGGTTTAACGTCCTTGTTGAATTGAGTTAGGTGCAGGTCTCTCCCCGCCGTCACGCCACTTCGATCGCCCTGGAAGAACTTTCATGCCACTTCCGCTACACCAACGGCTAGAGTCCTGCGGGTATCAATGGCTTTCCCGATCGGCTAGCTGCGGCTTTCGCCCAGGATGCTAAATTTCGGGCCTGGCAGGTGTCGCCAGTTTGCTGTGCTACAGATAAATGATGCTTGTATGGAAGCCTATTTATCTGTAGCAACCTCTTCGGAATCGTCTAGTCTCACCATTCTGAGGCTTGGAAATATGCACCGAAGTTTCTCGTTGATGTAGTCGCATTCCCAGTCCTCTATCCGCAATCTAGGGCCGTCGGTGTGAACGTTGGCCTGAGTAAAGTCAATTCCCCGCTTCAAATTTCTCTCGCAGATTTTGATGTACTCGCCAATCAGCCCGGTGAATTCGATAAATGTGTGGCAGCTGGTGGCGATCGCCTCGCGGTAGTAATTGGCGTTAGCCGCTTTCATTGCCTCAAGTATCTCTTCAGGGGTTTGGGGATTGTCTGGGAGCTTTCGCTGTGGGCCGCCTAGCAAGGCTTTTGCTTCTTCTCTGTCAATCATTGAAATCTGTACCTTCAACTAATATGTCGTGCTGTTCGTGCCATCCGAGTTCGAGCACTTTGTACGTAGCCGACTCGGAATTGAATAATGACTGAAGCTCGATCGCTACATCCCTCGCTATTTTCGTCAGTGCCGAGTTGTCTGCTAGAGATGGATGCCTAATAGCTAGTTGAATGTGGCTCACGATGGCGATCGCCTGCAATGGGAGGATTTGAATCTCACAGGCCGGTGCATTTTCCAGTTCGGCGAGTTCGGCAGAATATTGTTTGAGACTTGGCTTACTCATTCCTTACTGCCTCCCGAAAGTTCTTTCCAGCGGTGAAGACCGGAGCTACACCAGCAGCAATTTGTATAGGTTCGCCTGTTTTGGGGTTGCGGCCTTGACGGGCTTTACGATCGCGGCTCTCGAAAGTGCCAAATCCTACTAGGGTTACTTTGTCGCCACTGGCAAGGGCTTCTATTATTGTTTCGAGCACAGCGTTCAGCGTGACGCTAGTTGTTTTCTGGCTTACTTCGGTTTTGTCAGCAACAGCTTCTACGAGTTCCTTTTTGTTCATAAGTGCGATCGCTCTTTGGTTATCAGTTATTAGTTATCAGTTATTAGTTGTTGGTCATTAGTAGCGCAAAACCAGCGCCCCCCGAGGGATGCTGGTTTTACTATCAGGAGACGGTCTCCCCCAAAAGGTTGAGTATCTCCTGCTCAAGGATTTTCATTTGTTCCGTCACACTCTGGTGATGTTCTTGCGCTGCTTTTAGCCTCATCTGAAGTCTTTCTTCATGAGACTCGACATAAGCCAGGTGAGAGCGCTGCAATTCTCTCAACTGGCTTAGCATTTTCCCAAAGCCTGCTTTTCCTGTGGTGATAGGGCTTTTCGAGTCTCTATGTAACCCCGGGATATCGCCCGGATCAATTCCGTTCTCGATTCCATCCCCATCGCTTTCGCCTTGTCCTCCAGCGCGTCCCAGTCCTCCGGGTCTAGTCGAACCGTTGCGTTTACTGTTTTCTTTCCCTGATTTCCCATAGTTTCTAGCCATATTAAGACTCCCCTCAATTATTGCACGTGCTACTATTGACATATATTTTTTAGCACGTGCAATCATAATATCATATTCTGCACGTGCGAAGGCAGAACATACCCTGCAAGAACCGGGCGGGACTGCTTGACCCGCCCTTTCCCCCACTAACCGTGAACCTATGTACACCCTAGAACAGTTACGGGAAAAGACTTTTAAGAAATTGAAGGAAATCGGCTACCAGCTTGACATTCTTCCAGCAGGCGACAGACGTTGCCGCCAAAACTGGATTGACGCCATTGCCGGAGTTAAGCCCCCGCTGCTGGAACTGCTGGAACTGCTGGAAGCTTCCCCCGGTGTCGAAGTCGAACCGGTTGCCGAGGCGATCGAAGTTCAACGCCAGGAGCTAACCGAATCTAAATTCGGCCGCATCGTTTATCCCAGACGGGCCGCTCAGCCGATCGCCCCAGCGGTTGAACAATTCGACGCTGAGGAGTTCCAGCAGACTCACGCTGCCGAGATTGACGCATATGTAGCAAGTTTCACCGACGATCGCCCTCCGAACCGAGGCACCGGGGACAGAGGCAGGCTGGAGAATGAGCCAATATTGAGCCAAAGTGCGATCGCTCCTGCGGTCAAAAATCCCCCCGGTGTCGATCGCAAAACTTCAACAGCCCACGAATTGCTGGAGTTGTTCAAGTCCTCCGCAGTCATTTTGGAGCCGATCGAAATTCAACACCAGGAGCTGATCGAAAATTCCCCCGGTGTCACTTTTTCTTCGAGATTCCTAGCTCTATATTCCCCGCCCAAATCCGAGAACGTTCACTATCAGGTCAACGACGACGGGCAACTAAGCCTGCTTGATTTCGAGGTGGAATCAGTGGATGAGCCGCCAGACTTCGACGACTATTCGACAGAATTTGAATTTTGGGCTGCTTATGACGCTTGGATTGATCGCAACCCAGATGATATTGAATCCCTCGATGGCTTTAGCGCAGCCCCCCGTCACTGGGATGCCGAAAACCTTGAACCGCCTGCTGTATCTATGGATTCGATGTGCGAGTGGACACCGTGTCCAGAGGACTGGTACGAGCCAACAGCCGAAATTTTGCCACCGGAAGCTTCATCCATGAAAGTGCTGGAACTTTCACCGGCAATCGAAACAATCGAAAGTTCCAGCACTTGCGAATTCCTTATTCCTGTTTTTGGCGCTGCGGGCGATCGGCAAAACGACAAAGACGAGCCGCCCAACGCGGGAAGTTTCGCCCGCTTGCCCAACCCAAAGCCTCCCAGTTTTCCGCCCATGGGTGTCGTTGCGGGCGATCGCGCAAACCGCATCAAAAAGTTCGCCCGCAGCGCAATACTTTCGAGCGGGCGATCGCCCCCAGGAGGTGATGCCAGCTTCTAACTATGGTTGTCTACCCATATTTCCATCATGCTTACATTCTTGTGCGATCGTTTCTTGAGCGAGGGCGATCGCTTCCTCTACTACTAACAACTAACAGCCAATGGTCAACATTAAAATTTCCATTCCGACATACAAAGCTAATTCTTGGGGGCAACTCGATAAGCAAGGGGAGGTACAAATCAGTGCCGAAGTAGACAGCCTCTCGGATGGATACGCAGCACTAAAAGCCCAGATTGACGAGTTACTGACCCAAACTAATGCCGAGAATCAGATTGTCGTTAACTTGCAAAAGTTAGGCAACGAAATCGACAGGCGCGAATCAACTTTGAGAATGCTAAACGACAAAATAAAAACTGCCAGAGCTCAGATGCAAAGACTGGAAAAATTCCTGAGGCGGCTAGGAATTAATCCAGCGACTTACTCTCTAGACATCAACAGTCACGCTCTGGAATCTGCGGGCGAGGCAGAAGAATCTGTCGAGGTGGAGGCGGAAGTTGACCCCATCCCTTTTGACCCAGCCGACTCAGACGACCATCCTCACGAGTTTTAATCATGGAAACAACCGCCGACTTTAACGACATTTACTGGGAACCCCCAGAAAGTGAATTTCAGCCTCTTCTCGACTTTGAATCCGAGATTTCCCGCGAAGTGCCACATAACGATATTGCTCTGCTCACACAGCGCATCAAACGCTCTTTCCTAGACTACGTGCGACAAGGCGTGATGCTGGACGCCGTGTGTCGGTACCGGCTGTACAAACAGCAGTACAAGGACTTTGCCGAATACTGCAATCTCGCGTTAGGGCGATCGCACTTTTACTGCAAGAAAATCATTCAAGCGGCCAAGATTTGCTTGGAGCTTATTAAATCCAAATTCAAGATTCTCCCTACTTCCGTAGCTCAAGCGCTCCCACTTCTGAAGTTTGCAAAAACTGACGAGTACGGCGATTCCCAACTGCAAGACAAGTGGCAAACCGTTGTCGATGGTTTCCCCCCAGAACTCATCACAGCGGCCAAGATTAGCGAAGCACTCGACGAAAACCCAGAGGACAGAGCCAAGCAAGTCCGCATCGGCGGACAAGCCTACCAATTGCTGCAACAGAAAGCAGCAGCAGCAGGAATGACCGTTTCTAAATACCTCGAAATGCTGATAAGTGGCGCTGAGTCGCCGGACGAAGAACCCCCTGAGGGAACGGAACTGACGCCTGAACAAGAAGAGATTTGCGATCGGGCGGAAGCCTACATTAAATCTAAATCTAAAAAGAGAGGATTTGCTATCAGAGTGCCATCGAAAAGCTATCAAAAAGCCATCGCTGGCAAAAATAGATCCGACAAAGTGTCGGACTCATCCTAATCTCTAGTCCTTTAAAATCATGCACAATACTTTCACTTACAGGCATTCAGATTTGCCCTCAGTTCCTCCTGCAATTCAAGCCAAAATTGTGGGGTTAGACGTGCAAATTGCCGATTTAATTCTCATGAGCCAAGGAAATTACCGCGCTCTAGAGCAGCTATCGGAAATACTAGACAATGCGCTAGACAGTTGCAAACTGAATCTAAATTCAATCCGCATCATTCCCGACAACAGCCCTCAACCCGCAGCAAGTTTCAAAGACTTATCTTTAGATGAAAAACGGATTATTTATTCGTGCTCGTTTACTAATTCACTCCTGCTAAGTATGCTGTCTGACGTTTTTGGCATAGATCCTGAAACCTTAGCAAAACACATAGCACATGAAGTCTTGGCTCACCACAAACCAGTAGCAGACGACGAGGTGGAAAATTTTATCGACGATTTACTTTCAAAAGTCCAGAAGGCAAAAGACAATAACTTCTTGTTTGAGCGGCGGGTGGGGAAACCCTCACCAGGAGAATCAGAAGCAACTGAAAACGCCATTCAGCCCAACATTTAATCACAAAAACAAGCGGCTAAATTACACTTTAACCGCTTGGCATCCAAGCTATCCTGACCAATCTACCCGCAATCATATCATGAATGCACAAACCAAAAACAAGCATACTACTGCTTGTGTGAAACTCGCAAAAGAGCGATTTGATAATTTTAGCGAAGCCAAATCACACAAGGTTTTCCTCATCATCAAAGAAGCCAAATCTCGGGGGCTGCTACAAAAACAGCCACCCGACCGATGCTTAAGCCCGTACATTAACGCGGCCAATCGAATTTTAGAAACTTTTGGAACTGCAACATTTTTTCCGACAATTTCTCTCAATATCACGCACGTGTACGCCTACGTTGCGCTAGTCGCAACTAACACGATCAAAATAACCGCCGCCTGATGAGTGTCGCATTGACTCAGCGGCCGAAACTCCCCCTTATAAAGGGGGAGTCGCGGGACGAGTCGCAAGATGAGTGGCGCCTTAAAATTGAAATTAGCTTAATTGCTATCTTGTATTCGTAGGCGCCAGCCCGCAATCAAACCGGACAAAATAAACGAGCCTTAATCAGTGAAGTAAGCATTCAGTTGCTTTTGGGAGATTCGTAGGCTCTTCTTGTCCTTGTACTTTTATTCTCCCCAACTACATGAAATATTTAATCGTAGGCATTGACGTTTCTCGGTCATCAATTGCCGCGTGTTTTATGCTGGAAAAACCCAGCAACCCCCGCGACGACTACTTTGACGCCGACATCAAGGAGTATCGCTCGAACCTTGAAAATTTAAATAATTTAAGGAAAAAAATCGAGAGCTTCAGCGCCGACAAAATAATTGCAATCTGCGAGCCAACCGGAATTAATTACGCAAAGCTCTGGATGAATAAACTTGCCGACTGGGGAATCGAAGTAAGAATGATTTCCAACAGCAAACTGCCCAACTACAGGGCAGAATTGATGGGGAAAGAAGGCAAAAGCGGCGCAAAAACTGATGACATTGATGCCTTTGCTATTGCTTGCTGGTATTTCGACAAACCGGAATCAAGCTACCTCAAAATTCGGGATTCCCTGGTGAGCCAAGTTAAGCAAATTTGCTTGCGGATAGAACATTTGAATCGAGTGCAATCCCCTATCATCAACAGAATGAGGCAGGAGCTAGCGTGGCAATGCCCAGAGATTGCCCAAGTGCGATCGGCAAAATCGCAAGAAGAATTACCGCCCCTGATGTGGGGATGGCTGGCAGGACGGCGAAAGTCGCAAAAGTACGATCGCATTTTGGACGCAACCGTTGGCGCTGGAATCGAAGCTCAAACTCAGTGGGCCGCCAGCCAATACTGTGAAATCGAAGAGGAAATTTTCAAGCTCAAAAAACAGTTGGTTCAACTAATCGAGCATCCGCAGTTTCGGGAATATCGGCGGATTTTTACAAAATTCGGTTTCGGGTATCAACTGCAAGGGTACTTGCTCGGTGCGATTTACCCGATCGAGGATTTCTTGAAAGACGGTCGGCCGGAAGTAAAACTCCGCAAGAATCGCCAAACCGGCAAAGAGTGCAAACTCAAATTATCAGAGCGCCGCTTCATGAGAGCGGTCGGCATGGGCGTGATTCGCGATGACAGCGGCCAGAAAAAGAAAGGGAAACAATCCGGCAGCGCGCTGTGTAGAAAAGCCCTTTGGCAATGGTGCTTCACGCGGCTGGAAGTTAGCCGCAATAATCCACCGCTGAAATTTACTTACGGTCAGGGCCCTGACGCCGAGGAAATGTCCCCAGCCGAAAACCTCAAAAGGAGAAAAAAGGGCGGCACTCCAATTAAGCTAGCTCGCCAGCGGGTGATAGCTCGCTGCATCCGCGAACTCTTTAAGGAGTTGTGTGGCATCATCGCCAAAATCTAAAATCCAAAATCCAATCAAAAGACCCACGGGAGTAATCTACCCGTGGGTCTTTAAAGTCTTAAAAACGTTGTTACAGTGAATACACAGGTCAGTTTATTTGTTCTATGTGAACTAATTTTCAGCAAACTACACCAAACAGGAGTAACGCGCCAATGGTCTCTACCGCCCCAAAAGAAATATCCACCCACAAGGAATCGCTATTGAAGCAAAAGCATCCTAAAACTCACAACCATTATAGGTTTCAGGATTTTTTTGCCTTCGATCGCGAGTTTGGTACAATTAACGACTGGAATAAGTCCCGCAACATTTTTACCAGCGAAGACTTCATCATCGGTTTAGTGGAGGGACTCGAAGAAGAAGTAGGCCCGGCGTCCTCTGTCATCATGTATACTATTGGTTGCCAGTGGGGGCTGCAAGATTCCGAATTTTTTCAAAAATGGTTTAGCGCCGAATTCAGCCAGAACATTCGCCAGTCGAATCTGATGTTCCTGCTAGAAACTTGGTGGTGGCCTTTCACTGCTCAAGGTTGGGGTCGCTGGGAAGTTGACATGAGCGATCGCAAACATGGCTGCATCTTCATCAACCTCTTTGACTCAGCAGTTGCTCGAACTTTGGGCGACGTAGGCAAACCAGTTTGTCACCTATACGCCGGTTTGTTCGCCGGTTTCTTCGGAGCTCTAGTCAAAAAGCCTCTTAGTTGCATAGAACTTCAATGTTACTCAATGGGAGAAACCTATTGTAAATTCCTCCTCGGCAACCCAGACAAAATTGATGCAGCAGCATTCTGGCTCAACGAAGGTGCCAACGCCCGCGATATTCAAAATCGACTGCAACACGGTGAAATATTGCGGTAAACAACCTGGAAAGGCACATCCTCTGCCCTGCCTTTCCTCCCACCAATCTCGCGATCGCCAATAGCGACCGATGGTGGGTCTCTCCAGGCAGGAAGAAAGATGAAAAGTCAAACTTCATGGTTGGGTAAGTCTGTCCAAGACTTCTTTGGTCACTATAATTGGCTGGGACAACCTTTAGAAACCCAAAATGGCTCGACTTCTGGTCAAACGCTGAGTTTAACGCGATCGGTAGCAGACTTTTTTCAAGCTATTTCTTGGGAAGGAATTCCCGAAGTAGGCGCCCTACCCCTACCGCCACCCTTGCCAGCAATTTCTATTTCTGAACCTGCCGAAGTCACCATTGACGATCTATTCGACCTCTTTTAATCTGCGTGGGGAATTGAAAATCGCCAATAGTTAATATTGATTAGTTGTTATTTGTTATTGGTGGTAATTACGAAAATTATTACCAACTGTCAACTGTCAACTGTCAACTGTCAACTGTCAACTGACTTCCTTTTATCAATTACCGATTACCAATTAATTAAAATCATGCACCCTGAGATTGAGGCCCTGCTGGATCAGGCAGAAACCCGCTTTCTAAAAGGCGAAGAACTCATAACTTTTAAGCGTCAAGCTGCAATCCTCGCCCAGCGCTTAAAAATTTACGAATTTTTGCGAGAGAAGGAAGCAAGCATCTTCCAACCAATAGCCAACAAGCTACAAGAAAAATTCCCCGACGAAAAAGAAGAAAACTTAGAACGATCGCTCAAACACTGGATTTTAGTCTTGCGGTACTGCGCCATGGCCATGCTGCTGAACGATCGAGATTTTCTCGAACAGCGACTTCTCGACTGGGTTTCCGGTATAGTCGAAGCCCACCAAACTCAAAAAATCGAAGCAACTGTTTGCAATATGTTGCAAACTCGTTTAAAAGAACTGCTTTCCGAGCAAGCAAGAGCATTATTGCAACCATTCTTTGACCAAGCAAAATCAATGATTGTTGACCAAGGCAATAAAGAATAGGCAACAGGTAATACTTTAAAAAATGTAATTCAGGAACCATAAATTATGAGTTATAAGTAATAAATTTAATTTTAAACTTAACCCTCATAACTCCTTTTTTACAAACAATCAATTGCCAAATCCAAATTTCCTACATCCATAATAATTCACCTCTTCCGTCCTCCGTCTTCCTTCTTCCTTCCACGTCCCCATTGCCGATTACCGATGATTAATATTGCCGAATTGCTCAAACAGCCCCGCCTCCCTGGAAACTACTTTGCTAGCGATGCCTACGTCCGAGGCGACCTCGAACTAGGCCTGCTAGAAAACCGCCGGGGCGATCGGCTCATAGCCCTCCCAGAAACACTGATTCAAGCCATTCATATCGGCTTAGAACAAGAAACAGGCCAAGCCTCCCGCCTCGTGCTTTTCAACTGCGGTCGTTGGTGGGGGAAAAACTTCTACGTGCGTTTTTGCGAAGAAGTCAGCGAATACTACGGCCAGCCAGTTTCCGAAATGGAAATGGTAGAATTTCTTCAGTCCTTGCAACAGTGCTGGAAAACTCACGGATGGGGAAATTTTGAATTTGACCCCAGCTATTCCGAACAGGGATTTTTAATAGTAAAGATTGGTAATTCTCTTTTTGCTAAAACAGCTCTCAAGTCGAAGCGGCCGGCCTGTTTTTTAGAAGCAGGCATCTTAAGTTCCTTCTTTAGTCAGCTTACAGGTCGGGAACTCCACTGCCTGCAAACCTCCTGCGAATCCTTGGGTTCGGACTGCAACCGCTTTATTTTAGGACTGCGCGATCGCCTCCAGCCAGCAGATTCTATGGTCGAAGAAGGACAAGCTCACGAAGCTATTATCGGTCAGCTTTGCCAAAAAAACTGACTTGTGTGACAGCTATTAGTTTATTGTCAATAGCTATTAGCTAGGTTATTGGGTGGCTATTTTATCCACTCGACGATCGAACATTACAGATAGTTAAATTATCAAAAATCTACAGAGTTTAAAAAATGGTTTTAGCTATTTAAAAAAATTGACTGTATCTCAATAAGCTTGGGTTAGCTAAGCGTTTCATTGCTGTCCCCGCTCCCATCGGTAGCGATAGGTTATGAAAGCAATCACCAAGACTTTCTTGGGTTCTCAAGTAACAACAGGTGCGGGCATAAAAATTATCTTTTTAACCCAATCTTAAGTAGTTAAAGAAGATTAATTACTGCATTAATTACACTGCGATGCTCGCCAAGCTTCCCAAGTAGTAATTCCTAAGCATTTTTTGTGTAATTAATTGTGTCAGTTACTTATTGGACTATAACTCGCACCTAGACAATTCATGACTTACGTTAGAACAATACTCCGGACATAATTTTGGCTAATTTTAACAATCAAAGCTCTATCGAGGCAACTGCTGGAACTCGATATTTGCTTTTTAACATCAAGGGTGCAGCCTAGAGAGATAAAAAATCACAATTTTTGAAATTAACGCCAAAAAAATGTTATGTAACAGTTCAAAAAACTGTCAGTATTGTTAGAAACTCATAAAATTTAAAAGCAATCACAACCTCAAACTTTTTTCTCAAACTTAATGGACGCCAATGAACTTCTAAATCGATATGCAGCCGGCGAAAGAGATTTTAGACAGGCCAACTTGCGCGGCATTGTGTTGAGTCCGATCGATTTATACCGTTCCAGCGATGCCCCAACTCTACGTTTGGACAATCTTAACGAACACCAGCACAGACCATACTTAATTGGTGCTAACCTCAGTCAAGCCGACCTCACCAAAGCCCATTTGAGCCGGGCCAACCTCAGCAAAGCCGACCTCAGCGGAGCCAATCTGACCGGCGCCAACCTCATGGCAGCAAGTCTCAGCGGAGCCAATCTCACCGATGCCAATCTCACCAACGCCAACCTAGCCGGAGCTCACCTGAATTGGGCAAACCTGACAGGAGCAATTCTCCCCAAGGCAAATCTCATAGGTGCAGATATGAGCGCGGCAAACCTCACCAAAGCCGTTCTGAGCGAAGCAAATCTCAGTAAAGCCTATCTGATTAAAGCCAATCTCAACGGCGCAAACTTGAAAGATGCAGACTTGACTCTAGCAAGTCTCAAAGAGGCAGACTTGAGCGACGCACAGCTCACCGGAGCCGAATTGTCCAAAGCCAACCTAGCCGGAGCCAACTTAACCCGTGCCGAACTCAGCAAAGCCAACCTCAGCAAAGCTAACCTCAGGCGAACTAACCTCACTCAAGCTTATTTAAACAGCGCGTGTTTGAGCGAATCAGATCTCAGCGAAGCTTGCTTGGACAGAGCAAATTTGTGCAAAGCAGATCTGAGCAAAACCTACCTCAGAAAGATTACTTTGAGTGGCTGCCACTTAAGCGGTATCAACCTCAGCGGGGCTGATTTGGGGGGTGTAGACTTGAGCCGCAAACTTTTAACCGGAATTAATATGGCAGAGGCCTTGTTGAACGAAGCCAATTTCAGCGGTGCTTATTTGATGGAAGCTAACTTGAGTGGAGCCAATCTCACCAAAGCTAACTTGAGCGGGGCATACCTGATCAATGCCAACCTTTCTAATTCTTGCCTGCGTGAAATTGACTTGAGCAAAGCTAACCTCAGTAAAGCCAATTTGCGGAAAGCTGACTTGACAGGAGCAAACCTCCGCGGAGCCATTCTCAGTGAGGCGGATTTGGGGGGAGTGAACTTGCTTGGAGCTATTCTTCCTAACGGCAAAATCTATCACGGTTAATGCGATACCAGTCCGCTAAAACAATACAACCCTTGCCCCTTGCTCCAAGCATTTATGCAATCAGTCATTCCCGCTCGAAAATGATATGACTTTCCCTTGATTATTTACCGACTATAGTGCGGTTGATGTCGAGAATCGGAAAAAATAAGCTGATTTCTTCAGCAGTGAGATATTGTTTTATTACCTTTTTCATGACATCGTAGGTCACGGTCGAACTATTACGACTGTGAACAGCGCCTAAAATACTTTGCAACCAAAGCAGCAGCCGATCGCGCAACCGTTCAGTATCATTAATCAACAGTGCTGCCGCCGAATGCCTCAATACCCGCACACCATCTCCACGGCACTTTTCAGTCAGATCTTGAGAACCGCGGCGATATAAACTAGGGTCGATAGATTGCATTTGTGCTTCCACCTGCCGAATAATTTCTTTTTCAGAGGCTTGAAGTTTTTTATAAGCGCTCATCCGGTGATTTAAAGACTGAAAGTAGTCTTTCAAAAATTGGAGTTCTTCAGCGGTGGCGTAGCGTCCGTCTGCTTCCGTGCTCAAACGTGCAAGTTGGCTCAACATAGATTTTTCTCAACTACTAAAATACAAACATATCAGTTTTAAGCTTCTTTAGTACGAACTAAATATTGTCCTACTTGGAAGCGGGTTTCATTAAGCTGTGTAACGATCGAACGAGTAATTAACTTTCCCGATTCTACAACTACTTGACCCGTAATTGGGTGTAACAAATCTTGCTGAGCTCGGCGACCGATCAGAGCTTCCACATTTTCAATAGCATTAATGTACATCCCCGCAGGTATCTGTACAACGACACCCTCACCCATAATTTGAGCTTGACAAGCAAGTCGCGAATTGGCTTTAGCTGTAGTAATGACCTCCAGCGTCCTCCTCTCGCGACGGTTCATGTCAGACAAACCTTCCATGCCCTCTTTAATGTAAACGTGGCAGGTAGCGCACATTCCTCGCCCGCCGCATTCCTTAAGAACGTCTAAGTCTTTGGAAAGTAAGGCAGCCAGGATATTCGATCGGGTTTCCACTGCCATTTCCTCGGCAATTGGATCTAGCCTAATAATTTTAACCATATTGATTTTTCATCCTGTCAAGTTCAGTATGCAAGCAAGTGCGATCGACATATTCAAAGCCAAAAAAATTTGGCTAACACTCAAAAAAGCTAAGATGGCTTGACGACAGCCTCAACTTCTGGCTCTCTAACCCAGATTGCATAACCGCTAGCTGTTTTCGTAATCGCTGTTGAGTCACCCCGATTCGCCAACTTAGCCACGATGGCTAAAACCTTCGATGGTTCTTGGACAGCTTTGAAAAAACTGTAATACTCACAATCAACTAAAATAGCAGCCACAGGCAGTTCCAGATCCGGTACCCGAATCCGGCAAGATTGATACTGACTGCGAAACTCAAGGATTTTGGTAGGTGCGACCGTGCGATCGCTCCTAGGAGGCTGAGAATGAACCTGAGATAACATAGCAGTACCTGGCGATCGATTCAAAAAATTGAATTTTTGTCAGCATTCTTTACATATTTTAATACTAGCTCAAGCTTTTTCTATAATTAGACCGATGCAACATTCTAAGTACCGTATTTTAGGGCTAGTCGGACAAGGGCAATTTGGTCGAGTTTTTTGTGCCAGCGTTCGAGAAACTCCCGCCAAGGACTCCCGCCTCACCAGCCAACTGGTTGCTCTCAAAGAACTCAGCCATCAAAAAGCCCCAACTAGCGAATTTTTAAGAGAGCTGTGGTTTCTGATCACCTTGCAACACCCCAACATTGTCACCTGCCGAGCTCTCGAACACACAGCCACAGGCAGGTACTTGGTTATGGACTACTGTGAGGGAGGAACTCTCCGCAACCTGCTCAAACAAGACCGTCCCTTGCGGTTGCTCGAAGGTTTACAGCTAGTCATGGAACTTTTAGCAGGCTTAGACTACGCCCACCGCCGAGGCGTAGTTCATTGCGACATCAAACCTGAAAATATCCTCCTCACTCTAGGCTCCAAAGGTTGGTCGCCGAGGCTGTCTGACTTTGGTATCGCCCGCCGACTTCCAGAAATCGGTACAACTCGCCTCCACCAAGAAATTTCTCCCGACGCTACCGTAGGTTCCCCAGCCTACATGGCCCCAGAGCGGTTTTACGGTCTTTATTCCCCCATGTCAGATATATATGCAGTGGGAATTTTGCTGTTTGAGTTGCTCATGGGCTACCGCCCTTTCGGCGGAGCCCCCGGAGACTTGAGGTGGGCGCACCTGAATCAACGCTTGCAACTTCCCGACGCCATCCCCGAACCGTTGCAAGCAATAGTCAAAAAATCTTTGGAAAAGCTGCCGGCCCGCCGTTTTGCCAGTGCTTCCCAAATGGCTCAAGCTCTGCGACTGATCGTGTACGACCCCGCTGTCCGGCAATTGGGCGACTGCATTGTTCCTTGGGAAAACCCCACAACCAACAGCGCTAAAAACCTGAAGTCGGACACTGATTCTGCGCTGGAATCCGAAGAGGAAAAATCATCACAGCCGGCTATTAATTTACTTCGGACTGTTCGTTATTCGGTTTTGCAGCCAAAACCGCTAATACTTCCTGCACCGCTGACTGCTTTAATTGCCACGGAAAAGTATCTCTACGCTTCTGTAGGTAAAGAGGTAAAGGTTTGGTGTCAGCCGGGACAACACGCAGTTACAACAGAAGAAATGCCGACTTCTATATTAATGCCGGAAATTGTGCGTGGCATTTTACCTGCTTCCCACGGCTGCTGCGTTCTCACTCAGCAAAAACTTTACTGGCTCAACGAGGGTTCTGTGGAGCCTCAGTGCCTACTCGATATGGGTGTAAGGCAAGGTGCAGATGCTTTTAAAGCTGCTGTTGATTCTCACGGTCGCTGGTTGACAGTAGCTGTTCCCGGCGAACTGCGTTTTTATGCTTTAGCTGACAATAGCACCGCGGGCGATCGAGAAAAAGCCCTAAAGTCGATCACTACTGTGCCTTTACCGGAACACTATTTACCAGAATTAACGTTTTTGGATCGACGACACGTTTTAGCCGTTTGGCCAGACAACGAACCAAAAAATCCCCAAACTATTTTTAGAGTTTACACTCGCCGCGGCACATCAGTGGGTTCTGTAAAGTTGTCTGCCAGCGTCGGACAGATGCTGCTGACACCTGAGCCTTATACCTTGCTCGGAATTCCCCAAGGTGGTAAAGCCGCTGTGTTGTCGATGAAATTGTGGCCGCTCAAGCTAGCGCGAATTCCTCTTGAAAGTTTTCCCGTGTCTGCTTGTGTGACTAATTGGGGATGGGTGTTGGCAGATGTTGGGGGGCAGGTAGCAGTGTTAAGCAGTCAAGGGATTCAAGTAGGCAATTTTAGTGGCCCAGCCTCACCTCGGGCGATCGCCCCTTGGGGTAGCACAGGTTTGGTGATTGCTGCCAATACTGAGTCGGAGACTCACTTGCACTTTTTAGACGTAGATGTTGAGGAGACAAACTCGCGATCGAGTCTCAAAGCCTGATAAATGGGCTAACTGAAAATGTTTGGGGGTGGCTGTAATTAAGGAGATTGTAGTTGCGGGCGATGGATTTGTGTGGGGCTAGGACTTGCAGGTGGGCGATCGGATCGATCGCATACCCCAATTTCCCTGAGTCAAGTGCAGCGAATGCCGGCACTACTCATCATATATATATGAATCAGATTGACCGATCGCCTAGTGCTGTGGTGAACAGGGTGCGATCGGGCTGACACCGTAACCAAAGTCTTAGTAGCTCTGACTAAATCCGATTATATTCACCTCTGAAGTATTCTACAGAGTGCTGTCAAAAACGGACATAGGGGGTAAAAAAGCAGGTTGTGGGGTTAAAGCAGATTGGGCGATCGGAAATGCGAGCATCAAGGAACAGCCGAAACCCGTGCGGTGTATAGGTTCAAAAAA
>NZ_JAAFKG010000095.1 GCF_013299185.1 Microcoleus sp. bin48.metabat.b7b8b9.023
AGAATGGACTACTGGGTAATGCTGAGTGACCGAGATAGTTGAGTATTTCTACTCATTTTTGTCTCGGATGATTCACTTTTACTCCCTCAATCCCCCTATGTGCCAGTTGGGGGTGCGGAATGTGGGATACAAACGATGTCCGCCTCTGCGGACTAAGAGAGGATAAGTTCAACAGTTGACAGTTGACAGTTGACAGTTGACAGTTTGAAAGCGACCTCTACCTAGAAGGAAGAGGATTGGAGTAATGAATAGTCTGATTTTAATTTCTCCCTCAAAGGGAGAGGCTTTCAACCAATTCTTTCTGGTAATTTTAACGACCCACTCTTCAACCCGCGGAGGCGGGTTTTGCCTGTGTAGACGCGGTTTCAACCGCCCTTTCATCAACAATCTTAAAAACTATTTAACTGGGGCGAAAGGATTCGAACCTCTGAATGGCTGGACCAAAACCAGCTGCCTTACCACTTGGCGACGCCCCAACGTCTTAACCTTTATCATATTAACACTCAAACACCAGAATCTGTCAAGCACTTTGACAAGAAAGTTTAAAAAATGTTTGCCAAACCGATCGCCCGCCAGTTTATTCTTTGACAACAGCCGGTCGAGACATCGGGATTTCAATCCAAAACTCCGCTCCCTGTCCGGGTTCTGAGATACACTTCAAACTGCCGCCGTGTTTTTCCACCACAATCTGGTAGCTGATGGACAAGCCGAGTCCCGTGCCTTTGCCCACTGGTTTAGTGGTAAAGAAAGGGTCAAACAAGCACAATTTAGCTTTTTGGGTCAATCCCGGCCCGCTGTCGCGAATCCGAATCAGTACAATTTGACCGAGAGACTTTCGTGACTCACCACGATCCGAGTCTTGGGACACCACCGCCGTCGAGATTTCGATCGTCTTGGGTGCGGGCTGATTTTCCAAGGAGTCGATCGCATTTCCCAAAATATTCATAAATACTTGGTTGAGCTGACCGGCATAGCATTCTACCTTGGGCAAGTCGCCGTAGTCTTTAATTACCTGAATTCCCGGTATCGGCCCGTTTGACTTCAAGCGGCTGTGCAAAATCAGCAGCGTGCTGTCAATCCCTTCGTGAATGTCCACCGGCTTCTTCTCGGCTTCGTCGTGCCGCGCGAAGTTCCTCAGGGAAAGGACAATTTGCCGGATGCGTTCGGCTCCCATCTCCATCGAAGACAGAATTTTCAGCAAATCCGGCACTACGAAATCCACATCGATTTCTTCGCTTTTGTCGAGAATTTCCTCGCAAGGTTCGGGGTAATGCTTTTGATACAAGCGCAGCAAATCTAGCAGATCTTTCATGTACTGCTCGCAATAAGTCAAGTTGCCGTAAATAAAATTAACCGGATTGTTAATTTCGTGGGCGACGCCGGCAACCATTTGACCGAGAGAGGACATTTTTTCGTTTTGAATGAGCTGAGCTTCTTTTTGCTGCAAACTCTGCAAAGTTTCAGTCAGTTGTCGGGCTTGAGTTTCTGCTGCTAAGGCTGCCGCCCGAGTTTGGGCGTAAAGTTCGGCTTGGTCGATCGCGATCGCCAGTTGATCCACCACCGCTTGCAGCAATTCCACTTCGCTGGCCGCCCAGGAACGGCTGCTGTAATGATTGCAAACTATCGCCCCCATTTGACCGGAGTGAGTCTTGAGCGGTAGCAGCAGCTTAGAAACAATCCCGACACTCCTTAAAAAAGCTCGCGTGGCGGAGTCTATGCAGGCTGCTGTGGCAGTGTCGCCGATGCGAAGCGTTTGGCGATCGCGAATTTTCTCGGCTAGTAGCGTTACTTGTGCGATCGGGTAATCGGCGAGTCGCTCTTGCTGTTCGGGATTTGCCGCCTCGTGGGTAATCGCAAAACTCGGCTGCCCCTGCCGCGATACTGAATACCACAAAAAGTAGCACTGGTCAACCTGCAACAAGCTGTGAATTTCATTAACAGCCGTATCTAAAATTTTGTCGAGGTCTAAAGAATTCCGCATCTGACTGGCGAGACCAAACAGCAGACTTTCCCGGCGGCTCAACAATTCTTCTCGGGCCTTGACACGATCGATCGCCACGCCAATGGCATTAGCCATCCACCCCAGAACTTCTAGCGCCCCCTCCGTGGCAGCAGCGCTGCTGCATACAGCCATCACTCCCACCAGTCGTTCCTCCACAATCAGGGGATAGGCAATGACCCAGAGGGACGGATTCGACAGCAAGCACACAGGAGCCGTTTCGAGTTTTCCCGTTTCTTCTCGCAGCCAATCTTCTATTAGCCGTTCCCAATCTTGGCTGCTGACTCCTGAATCGGCCTGCAATTCTAACCGCTCTATCTGCGGGTTGAACGTCCAGATGCTGGCTGCTGTGGCGTCGAGATGGTCTACCATTGCCTCGGTGCAGCGGTTGAGGGTGGCCGGTATTGTCCCGCCTTGTCCGAGAGCTGCACCAACTTTAGCTTGCAGCATTGCCAAGCGCGATCGCTCCTGTAGCAAGTCTGCCATTGATTGCCCCTCGGTCACTATTTCGGGAATTTGTTTGGGATTGCGATCGCGCCTCATGCCCGCTGAAGTTTCCCGCAAATCCTGAGATTTGCCTGTTTCCAGCACCGGCAGCTTTTTTGTTGGGAATATTCTTGTGTCCTTCTCTGAAGTCTGTACTGCCCAGAAAAACTCCTGGTTCGATCGGGCTAACTCCGAGATTTGCTGGCCCTGTGAAGCGATATCTTCTACCTCTGCCACCTCTTTCTGGGCTTTGACTAATTGCCACCGCAGCTCCACCAAACTCGCAACTTGCCGAGTTAAAATCTCTATACCATCAATCGTATTTTTTGTCAAGTCTTTAGGTACGGAATCCATGACACAGATCGCGCCCAGCATCTGCCCATCTGAGGTGACGACTGGGATGCTAGCGTAAAATTTGATGAAGGGGTAGGAAACAATTAGCGGATGCTGGGCAAATCGCACGTCTGTGGAAGCGTCTCGGACAATGATGGCAGGCGGTTTATTGCAGGAATTTGTCAAGGGTGCGATCGCATCTGCCGCAGCAACCGCAGGTTTTTGTAGGGGAATGTCCCGGTCAAATTCCGAGTTAGAGTTGGAACTCGCGCCCAACTGTGCGGGAGTTTGACCGGTATAGCAGCGATCGCAAAAATTCAGGTAACGGTGTGCCAAACTTCGATCGATACCCAACTGCGACTTCAACCAGTGGCCCGAGGCATCAATCAAACTCAAAAAAGCAATAGGAGTTCCGCTCATCCTGGCGGCCAAGCCTACCAAATCGTCAAAGCAAGCCTCTGGATCGGAACCCAGAAGTTGATACAAGTCGGTGCGATCGAGATCGAACACTGTTTTACCAAGAGGCAAGGGTGCTTTCATCATGTATAAGTGCCCATCTAGTTGCTGGCAACCGCCCTAATCAATACTGACCGAGGAGAAAAACGAGCTATGAATTTTGTCCCGGGAGACTGCGATCGCAAGTCGAGCGCAGGCTGCTGGCGCCAAACTCAGACCAACCTCTTGACTGACATGGAAACTTTTGAGTTATGGGAGTTAGAGTACCGCAGCTCTAATACTGTAGAAATTATACTTCGAGTTGACTATGCTTTTGATGTGCCAGAGGCTGGGTGAATCTAAGAGCCTCCGTGGGGACGAAGCACCCTTCAAAAATCTATGGCGGATAGCTTACAGAGAATTTCTTAATAAGTTTAATAGTATTTTAACAGACAGATCTAATCGTGGGTAGCAGGCTTGCTGGTAGATTAAAATAATTGGTTTGTGTCACAATACCAGTACGGTTTACCGGGCTGTTGCACAGGCAACTCAACAAAAGTTAGGAGAGCGACTACACAAACACCGAAAATGTTAAACTTTGTAACAATAGTTGTTCAAACTCCACCATCAAGGGTTTGACGGTTGAGATGCAGATTTTGCAACTGTTGTCATCGCCGATCGACCCCTCGGGCAATCTGTTTTTTCGAGTTTGAGGTCAAAAAAACAGGGGTGAAGTTTCTGCTAATGCTCCAACGGAGTTGGGCACTATTTATCCGAAGGCACTCTCGAAAAATGACCCACCCAAAAACCGATACTTGCTTGCCGACAATTTTGAGGGTCGAGATCGCAATTTTAGACTCAAGTTCAAGCTCCCAGATTCATCTGGAACAGTCAATCTAAAATCTAAAATCTACAATCGACTGACGGCGGGAATTATGTTTTCTATTTTCAAGAACTATAAATAAACCGGGAGAAGAATATGTCTGCAACTAGCAGTCAAGTACCAACTATTTTGGCAGTTGATGATAGCGTCGTCATGCAAGGACTGGTCAAACAAGCCTTAAGCAAAGAGTTTCGAGTTCTCGTGACAGACAATGCAGTTGATGCTTTGTCAACAATTTATCACGAACAAATTTCGGTTTTGTTGCTCGATGTTTCGATGCCTGGGATTGACGGATTGGAGCTCTGCCGCACGGTGCGAAGCTTACCTCAGTTTCAGAATTTGCCGATCGTGATGCTGACAGCCAGAGATGGAGCATTTGATAAAGTACAGGGGCGTTTGGCAGGAGCAACCGAGTATTTAACTAAGCCCTTTGATGCTGACAAGTTGCGCGAAGTAATTGGTAAGTTTATCAATATCAAATCATAAAAGAAGACTCGGCGGTTGAAACCGCGTCTATACAAGCAAAACCCGCCTCCGCGGGTTGAAGATCAGACCGTTTAAATTACGTTTTATGTTATTCTATTCAGTCGGCGTCCGGCGGACATCGTTTGTATAGAAGGGGTTTGAACCGCCGTCTGCATCTAGATTCTCCCTAACTCCTAAACTTTTAATTTTGCCAACAGCAGAGGAGCGATCGCACTGACGGGTAAAACGTGCTGGACTGCACCCAGGGCGATCGCCTCTTTCGGCATTCCAAACACAACACAACTGGCCTCACTTTGAGCAATTGTCAAGCCGCCGGCTCGGGCGATCGCCAACATACCCTCAGCACCATCTCGCCCCATTCCTGTTAGCAACACTCCCGCAGCCCCGCGACCATAAAAACTAGCAACTGACTTAAATGTTACCGTTACAGAGGGGCAATGTCCCGCTTCACTAGCAGCTTCAGAATAAATAAAACGCCCTTGAGCATCCAATTCTAAATGACGTTTTTCTGGCGGGAAATAAACAATTCCAGCTTGCGGCCATTCCCCAAAACCCGCTATTTTCACCGGCAGTTTAGATTCAAAACCCAACCAGTCAACCAATCCTTGCAAAAATCCTTCACTGATATGCTGGATGCAAATCACCGGTACTGGCAAATTAGCCGGAAACTTGGAAATAATCGAGTGTAGCGCTTGTGGCCCGCCTGTAGACGCGCCAACAGCCAATAACTTAATAGTATGAGAATTGAGATTTTTGCTAGATAATTGGTAATTATGAATTGGTAATTGATAATTTTTTTTGCTTGGGCGATGCTCGGCTGTTTCGATTCCTCCAAGCCTTTGATGTCGCGTAAATACTTTAACTCCCGACAACACTTTAACTTTAGCGATTAATTCATTCCCCAGGCGATCGTAATCAGACGCCAACCCGCCAATGGGTTTCGGAAAAATATCTAATGCACCTGCTTTCATTAATTCAAATACATTTTGAGTATCCTTTGCTTGTACAGAAGCACTAATTATTAAAATTGGTCGCGGATATTTTTTCATCACTTCCCGCGTGAACTCTAACCCGTTCATTTGTGCCATATTCAAATCCGTACAGATGACTTCCGGTTGAAGTTTCGGGATTAATTCTAGGGCTTCTAACCCGTTAGAAGCCGTTCCGACAACCTGGATTTCTGGCGAAGCATCCAAAATGCGCTTGAGAACGATCGTAGCTACTGGGGAATCTTCTACTAACAATACTTTAATGGGCGACAACATCAGTTATTTTAGGTAATTGGCAATTGGGAATGGGGCATGGGGCATAGGGAATGGGGCATGGGGCATGGGGCATGGGGCATGGGGCATGGGGCATGGGGCATGGGGCATGGGGCATGGGGCAAACAGGGCATTGGCAATTGCTAATTGGTAGTAAATAACAAATAACAAATAACCAATAACCAATAACCAATAACCAATAACTAATAACTAATTACCAACAACCAATAACTAACAATTAAACTAACCTTTTTAAAGTCTCGATCAATACATCTTGATTGAAAGTACCTTTAGGAATATAAGCATTAGCGCCAGCATCAGCCCCTCTTTTTCTATCTTCATCAGACGCCAAAGAAGTCACCAAAATAATCGGCAACTCACTGTATTCTTTTTGCTGACGAATTTTAACAGTCAGTCCCAAGCCGTCCAAATTAGGCATTTGTACGTCAGAAATCAGAGCATCAAAATAGCGAGTTTTTAATTTATTGAAAGCATCCAACCCGTCCACTGCTGTCACCACTTCATAACCTGCACCTTCCAGAATGCGCTTTTCTTGAGTGCGGGTAGCGATCGAATCTTCTGCTAAAAGTATAACTTGTTTTCGGCTGACTGTCTCAATTGGCGATCGGGCCCCCCCAACCCCACCCAACAAAACTTGCTTGCGTACAGATTTTATCAAATCGTGGGGATTGAGCACCATACAAACTTCCCCCGTCCCCAGAATCGTTGCACCAGAAACGTTTCGCACCCGTTTCAGCAATTGACTTTGAGGTTTAATCACCACATCCTGTTCGTCAATCAAAGCATCTATAAATAATCCCAATCTTTCCTCCCCAACTTTCAAAACAATACAAGGCATTTTCCGAGAATTATGATTCACCGATTCTACCTCTGTATTTCTCTTGAATTCTCTCCAAGTTTCCTGTCTCCACTCCCGATTATTGTGCAACCAATCTGTATCATTTAATTCTAGTAAATCTGCCAAATAAGCAACTGACAAAGGCTGAGAGTCTAAAATCACCGTCGCCTTGCTTTCGAGAGAAAAAACATCCGAAGAGCGGACTAATATTGCAGTTTCAATAAACTCGACTGGCAGCGCATAAGCAATGCCATTAACCGCTAATATTAATACATTAGCAGTAGCTAAAGACGTACTTAGTTGCAGGCGAAAAGTGCATCCTTTTCCGAGATCTGATTCAACTTGAATGCGACCTTTTAATGCTTCAACATTAGTCCTAACTACATCCAAACCTACCCCTCTTCCAGAGATTTCAGTAACAAATGTTCTGGTTGAAAAACCCGCAGCAAAAATCAGCGATTGAATTTGGCTTTCTGTCATCACCGCCAGTTCTTCCGGCGTGCAGATGTTGCGTTTGACAGCAGTTTGTTTAATGCGATCGAGATTCAGCCCCCGACCATCATCAGCAACTTCAATAATAATATTGCTAGCAGTATGGTAGCCTTTAATTCGGAGAGTAGCTGCGGGATGCTTGCCGAGCTTTTCGCGTTCGGCTGGCGTCTCAATTCCGTGATCTATCGCATTCCGAATCAGGTGCATTAAAGGGTCTTTCATTTCTTCTAGAATGCGTTTGTCAGCTCGAGTTTCCCCACCTTCAATGACTAATTTAACCTCTTTCCCTTCCCGCTTAGCCAAGTCTCTAACTGCTCGTGGAAATAGATTAAAAATAGTAGACAAAGGCAGCAGTCTGAGAGTGCGAATTCCTGATTCCAACTCTTCCGCAATTAATTCGAGTCTTGCAGTATCTTCATCAACTCGATTTTTCAATCTATTTACTAGAGTTCCCAGACGTTCTAAACGTTCTTCTGTACGCTGGTAATAATTCTGTAACTGCAGGATCAGGGCATTTTCTTGAAAAGCATTTTTGTCGGATTCTATCTGATGAAAAGCCAACCGATTTATAAAAGCTTCTCTGTTCCAACTTTCCCACAAATTTGTCAGCTTTTCGATATCAGCAAGTCGGTGTACTAACCGAGTTTTTGTAACAGTAAGTTCACCAGCTTGAGTCATTAAATCGTCTAAATTCTGGGTGGCAACGCGAATTGTTTCGATGCGGTAAGACGAACTTGAAGAACTGCTAACAGCGGGTTGGGAAGCCGATGCAGCAGCGGGGGCATAATCCCCAGGCAAGTTGTGAGATTGCAGCAACAATTCTTGCTCGGATTGTAGAGTCGAAAAAGAATAATTTTTATCTAAATTAGTGGCCGAATAAGTTTCACTATTTGTTTCTGGTTCCGCAGCAGATGAATCAATAAGTTGCGTTTGTATAAATTCTTCTTCTGGTACCTTTGAAGATTCTGGATCTGCTATGGGGAGGGCGGGCAGGGGCTTGTTAGAAGCACCCATCATGCTGGCGAGCACGTAAAAGGTATTGACACCGGAATCTTGACCAGTCACGGCTTCGTCAACGAGTTTGCGGATGGCGTCTAAACCTTGCGAAAGTCGATCGCTAATTTCTGAAGTTAGTTGAGTCTCTCCCCGCTTGACACCTCCCAAAATATGCTCTATTTGATGAGCTAAAGATGCTACATTTTTTACCGCCAACATCCCAGCATCGCCTTTAAGAGAATGAGTTTCCCGCAGCAATTCTTCTAACTTAGCTGAGTCCCCCGGATGTTGTTCCAAGTACAGCAATCCATCGTCTAGTTTCTGCAAGTGTTCTTCACTAGCAATTTTAAATACATCTCGAAGTTCTTCATCTTCAATTATCATAGGTGTTTTTGGGGAATTGGTCATTGGTCATTGGGCATTGGGCAAACAGGGCATTGGCCAAACAGGGCATTGGGCAAACAGGGCATTGGCCAAACAGGGCAAACAGGGCATTGGGCATTGGGCATTGGTAATTGGTCATTGGGCATTGGCCAAACAGGGCATTGGGCATTGGTAATTGGTCATTGGTAATTGGTAATTAGTAATTGGTAATTCTATCCTTGACATCCGTGATACAATCCGTTTTTGAGCTTCACTCTTAAACTATAGACTTAAGATTTAAAGCAGCTTCATTAAGTTTTTGAGTACCTACTTTGACTTGAGTAATGCCGCTAATAGTTTGAGATGCAGTGCGGTTGAGAGAATTCATTTCATCACCTACTTGCCCGATCGCGATCGCCTGCTGTTTAATATTGAAAGAAATTTGTTGATTGCTAGCAAACACCAGATTGCAAGCTTCCCGAACCCCCGTAAAAGCCTCTGCTGTATCCTGCGCTGTTTTCACCCCTGCCGCGACTGTTTTGCGGCTTTCTTCCGTTGCTTTCACCGTCGAGTCGATCGCTCCCTTAATTTCTGGAATAATACCATTAATCTTTTGCGCTGCTTGTTGGCTTTCATCTGCTAATTTACGGATCTCGCTGGCTACCACCGCAAAACCTTTGCCATACTCACCAGCCCTGACAGCTTCCACAGCCGCGTTAAGAGCCAGCATATTTGTCTGAGTGGCTAAATCGCTAACTAAATTTGCCAAAGTCGAGATATTGCCAATCTGACTTGTGCTATCCCCCAGGCGCTGATTTTGCTGAGAAATTGCCGCCACAGCTTGTCTGAGACTCAGCATTTGATTGAGAGTTTCTTCAACTTTTTGAGTTCCTTCTTGTGCGAGGGTTAAAGCTTGGCGAGCGGCGACGGCAACAGCCTCAGCTTGCTCGGCTGTCTCCCGAGAAGATATGCCCAATTGTTCTAAGGTTGCAGTTGTTTCATTGACTGAGAGAAATTGCTGGCCGACGACTTGCTCCTGCTCGTTCATATTAGATAATATTTGCATAGAGAATGACGATATTTGATAGATTAATCCTCGAATCAGCTTAATTAGTTGTCGCAGCACCAAAAATCCTAATCCCAGAACAGTACCCAGGGACAATACAGCAATAATAGTAGCTATTTTTTTTAAAACAAAAATAGAAGCAAACAGCGAATATTTAGGTGCTTGATTCACAATCACTATAAATTTGTTATTGTTTTCTTTACTAAGAAAGACTGTATCATAGCTGATCACTCGATCGCCGAGGTCAATATTGCCTTTGCCACCAGAAAGTATTTGTGTCACCACCTCTGCCACATAATCTTTTTGGACATTTTCATTGGTTTTTGTTTCATAACCCCATTCTTTTTTAGAATTGGGATGGTAGATGTAGCTACCATCTTGATTTAACATAAAACCTTTCTCTGAATTATCATGATTGATGTTTTTAACTATATCAATCAGATTCTTGCCCAAAGAATTGGCAATCAAAATGCCTTTTCTTTCTCCTTTGGTATTAAAAACAGGAGTGGCATGACGAATGGTTGGCTTGTAAGGAATTTCTATTTTACCGCGCTCCTGATTGAGATTGAATTGAGACACATAAATTTCGCCCGGTTTTAGCTTCATAGTTAAGTAAAAGTAATCCCTATGAGCCTGATTTTGTAGTTCTGAAGTTGGAACTATTTTGAGCGTTTGGCCGTCAGAATTTACGCGCACGAGTTCGTTGCCATTCTCATCTATATAACGCAATTGCATATAAGATTGCTTAATTGCCATCATTGATGCAAATGTGATTTGCATTCGATCGACCCAATTTTGATAAGTTGAATTAGTTTCTTTGTCTGCTCCATTTCCATCTCTAGCTCTAATTATTCCTTGAAGAGCAGGAGATTTGCTGAAGAATAAAACATCGTAACTGATATTTTCTAGTTTGTTGACAATTTGCTCTCCGCTGGAGGTGACACTTTCAGTAAGATTAGTTAAGGCTAAGGTTTGGAGTGCTGCTTCGGAAGAGGAAATTCCATACCAGCCAACAAGAGATACTGGAATCAAGGTACTTAAAATTAAAAGCAGTAGCAGTCGGTTTTGAATTTTTTGGAAAAATTTATTAATCATGGGGAGTGGGTAATTGGTAATTGGTAATCGATAATCGATAATCGATAATCAGTAATAAATAAATCTTACTTCCTTCAACTACACTGCTGATTTGAGATTTTGGGCTGCTTGGTTTAGTTGAGCAATGCCGAGTTTGACTTGAGAAATACCGGAGGCAGTTTCCTGAGTAGCGAGGTGAAGAGAGTTGACGGATTCAACTACATCCTGAATGGCGATTGCCTGGTTTTTCGATGTAACGGAAATTTGTTTGCTGTTTGCTGCAATGCGCTCGATCGCCCGGGCTACCCCAGCAAATGCGTCTGCGGTTTTTCGGGCAATTTTTACTCCATTTTCTACAGTTTTTGTGCCGTCATCCGTCGCTGTTGCTGTCGAAGTAATGGCTTTCTGGATCTCTGCAACTAAAGCATTGATATTGCTAGCAGATTCCTTGCTGCGATCGGCTAATTTGCGAATCTCGCTAGCAACAACAGCAAATCCTTTACCGCTTTCACCGGCTCTTACTGCTTCGACAGCAGCGTTAAGGGCGAGCATATTTGTTTGGTTGGCTAAATCGCTGACTAAACTGGATATATTGCCAATGCGATCGGTTTGCTCGCTCAAACGTAAAATTTGTTTTTGAATTTCTCCGACATTTTCTGTCAAAGTTGCCATTTCTTTCAAGGTATTGTCTACTGCTTGACTGCCTCCTGCTGCAAGTTTCAGGGCTTGGGCTGCCCCGAAAGCAGCAGCTTCGGCTTCCGAGGCACAAGCTTTGCTTGATTCGCTCAATTCGTTCATTGTAGTCGCAGTGCGATCGACAGCAGATAGTTGTTGGCTGGCGATGCGCTTCTGCTGTTCGATGGTGACAGCAATTTGGGAGGAAGAAGAGGCGATCGCCCGTACAATGTGATTAACCGAGCGAGTAGTTCGACTCGCTAAAAAAATTGCGATCGCGCTAACAACAGCAGCAGTGAACCCAACTCCTGCGATCAAAGTATACAGTAACTCTTGTTGGGGAGCAAATACATTTTTGGTATCGTTAGCAATAATCACGCTCCAACCTAATTCTGGCAGTTCTTTTGATGTTTCAACAGGAGCATAAGTAAGCAATTGCTCAGCTCCATCAATGCGATCAAAATCTATGGCACTGTCAATCTTTCTGTTGGCTTGCATTTTGGCAAAAACACTAAAGTCTGAGCCTGCATCTCTGCTTACCTGCTCACTTTCTGTTGCTGAAAAAAACTTGCCCGTGCCATCAATTAAATGGTATTCCTCTTTTTTTAATGTCTCCGAGTCTCGGGTTAATTGCTCTTGGTTTTGCTGATAATTACGATCTAAATAAGTTGTAGGTGTGCGACTTATGATGACGGCGATAGTTTTTTCTGTATTGAGTTCTATAATCGGCGCCGCAGCAAAAATGGCGTATTTACCATTAACAAATGACTTTTGGGGCTGGGCAACTATAGGACGATTGGTTTTAATTACTTGCTGAAAATAGTCGTATTTGCCGATACCTGTAACTTCTTCTCCGCTCGATTGCAAAATAGTATTACCCTGGAGATCTGCGACTGCAATACTGTCGTAGCCATCTCCTGGTGTTAGATATTTATCTAACACAGCTTGTTTTTGACTGGTTGATGTGGTTTGGCTGACTCGCGGGTCGTTCAGTATACTTAGATTAGCCATATCCTCAACTTCATGATAGCGTTCTAATATCAAGTTTTTGACGTGATTTGCAGTAGCGAGCGCCCGTGATTCTTGGTACTTAATTATGTACTCAGTCAGGTGTTCGCTGGCAAATACATAAGTCATCGTTCCTGTCAATATAACTGGGATGGTACTGAGGGCGATCGCAAAAACAATAGCTTTAATTCTTAAAGACCATTTTTTCATTTTTTTACTCATAACTGATAATTTATATCAATTCCGGTGCAACCGGAATGATGTTGACTGTTAACTGTTGAGAGTTTAAACAATACTGATGCAACCGGAAACAATATTATGCCATTTTAGATTTTAGATTTTAGATTTGGGATTTTGGGACTTTAAAATTGGGAATGACAGATAGTTATCGGGGCTTGGTTCTTGCTTACAATTGCGTTTTTTAGGGAAAGTATCAGAACTTATAACTATGCTAAACAACTGCTTTTAAATCTAAAGCCGCTTCGTTCAATTTTTGAGTTCCAATTTTAGTTTGAGTGATACCGCAAGCTGTTTGTGCTGCTGCTTGGTTGAGAGAGTTCATCGCTTCCACCACTTGTTCGATCGCGATTGCTTGCTGTTTGGCATTCAGCGAAATTTGCTGAGAACTCAAAACTACGTTGTTAATGGCATCAGCTACTCCGGCAAATGCTGCGGCAGTTTCCTCTGCAATATTTACACCAGATTCCACTGTTTTAGTTCCTTCGTCTGTCACCATGACTGTTGAGTTAATGGCGCGCTGAATGTCGGCGACTAAGAGATTTATTTGTGCGGCAGATTTTTTACTGCGATCGGCAAGTTTGCGAATTTCTGACGCGACAACGCCGAACCCCTTGCCGTGTTCGCCGGCTCGGACTGCTTCCACCGCAGCATTTAGTGCTAACATATTAGTCTGATTTGCTAAGTCGCTGACTACGGTTGAGATATTGCCAATGCGATCGGTTTGCTCGCTCAACTGCATAATTTGTCCTTGCATATCTTGCACTTTTGTTTTCAGTATTGCCATGGCTTCTAATGTTTGTTCTACAGCTTTTGTACCGCCACCAGCTAAAGTTAAAGCTTGCATTGCTTGACTTGCGGCAGTTTCTATCTGCTGTGAAGTTGCCCTAGAAGATGCACCCAATTCGTCCATTGTCGTAGTAGTTTCATTCACTGAAACTGCTTGCTGACTTGCCATGCGTTCTTGTTCTTCAATTGTGGCGGCAATCTGGGCGGAGGAACTGGCGATCGAACTAATTGCGCGATCGATAGTTCGAGCAATTCCTGATGAAATCAGCCAAGCAACAGTGGCACCAAGCAGCACTAACAGTATCGAACCAAACACCAGCGTCGATACCAAAAAGCTTAAAGCTGTCTTCGTGATTTGCGTTTCTTGCTTAATAATTTTTAATTCGGTTTCCCGAAATTCCCGGTTCAATTGCACAAATTCATTCACAAATTTGGTATACTTGCCTGTATTAAATATAGCAAGACCTTCGGCTGTCTGATTTTGCTGAACTAAGCGAACTATTTCGTTAGAACCATCATAATATCCATTGACCAGCTCCAGCATTCTCTGCAAGCGAGCTTTCTGTTCGGGATTTTTAACGATCGGTTCTACATTAATCGCTGACTGGCGAGCCAACTCTGCACCTGTTTTAAAATCGCTTAAAAACTGCTGATTTTTATTAACTAAATAGCCGCGCAGCCCCCGTACCATTTGCTCCGTACCTACGGACATATTACTTGTTTCTCCAATCACAGTTTCTACTCTTTCCACTTCTTTGAAAGTCTCAAAAACCTGACTTGTAGTAACGAGGACTAAGACTGGCAACCCTAAATAAATAGCTGCTGGCGCTAGATATCCGACGAGCATCTTGTTTCTAATATTTAATTTTTTAATTGATAAAAACATATTTTTCGTTAATTTAAGATAGCATTTGCGTTACTAAGGTTGCGATCCTGCGATAGTGGTTGGGAGTCCGGCGTTGGCAACGGAAATGGGCCAGCCACTTCTGGGAGCGATACTGTCGAGTGACAGTAGAAAATAGTATCATAGCAAATTCTGTTCTCTTGCTCTATTTTCTTTAGTTTCGGGTGGCGCTGACATGGTTTTTGCAGGTGGGACTCCGATTTAGCTGTAAAATCTTTCTTCAAACCTCCTCATCAACAGCAACTCCTCCTTTTGTTAAGAGTTTCTGCAAGTTCAGAACAGCGATAAGTTTTTCCTCGTAAAAAGCGGTGCCTCGAAGATATTCGCGGTTTGCCGAATTTAGTGCAGCAGGAATAGTCGCAATCTCTGCCACATTTAAATGTATAATATCTAAGATTTCGTCAACGACTATACCGGCGACCAAATCTTCAATTTCAACAACGATCGCCTTTGATAGAGATTTTGTGTCGGCTGACATATTTAAAACATTCCGAATGTCCACTAGGGTGAGAATCTCGCCCCGCAAATTCATATTGCCAATAATGCGATCGGGAGTGCACGGAATTGGAGTTACTTGGCGAATGTCGGTGAATTCGCGCACTACACCTAGGTTAATACCAAAGTATTCGCTGTTTAAAACAACTACTGCTAGAGATATATCAATTGCTGCGGAATTTTTGCGATCGCCCTGCTGCCTCAAATTCTGGGCCCTGTCTCGAAAAATCGCCTTTTCTTGGGCTGTAGCATTCGGACAAAAAACGTGAAGTTTGGCCAAAACTTTAGTATCTTCCACTAACAATTTTGGCTCTATTTCTAACTGCAAATTGGCGATTTCTAGGTTTCCGGCTGCGGCCCAAAGTCCTGCATCGCTTGCAGACACTGGGATTGGGGCTTCTGTTTTGTCGGGAGAATATCGAATTAGCCGATCGAGATCCAGCAGCATAATCATATCGGCTTCACAGCGGGCAAATCCAGCTAAAAAATGATGGGGGGCTTCTGGGTTGTCTCGCCCGTAAGATAGCTGGGGAGTTATGGCATCTGCGGGGATCTGCTTAACTTCGTTAACTCGATTGACAATGATGGCAAGTCGAATTTCTTGCCATTCTATGACGATCGCACTATCCGTCACAGAATACTCCTGGAAAACGTAGCCAAAACGGAGATTTAGATCCATTACGGGCAGAATGGATCCCCTGAGATCGATCGCCCCAACAATATCTTCAGGCGCTTCGGCGATCGGTGTCAACTCCGGGAGAAAGAAAATTTCTCTAACGCAGCCGACTTCTACGCCGCACAGCAAACCGTTATGTTCAAATATAAGATACGGCTTAGTTTCCATATTGATTCTGACACTTTATCTAGATAAGACCAATTTAATGTGAAGTTGCATATATCTCGATCCCCCTAAATCCCCCTGATTGTTGGGGGACTTTGAGCGGAATCTTGTCCCCCCCTTATTAAGGGGGGTTAGGCAGGGTGGATTAATTGTCGAGAGGTTAAATCAAGGCTATGAAGGCTATTGACTGACATCATGCGAGGCATTTAACAGGTTTATCTGAACTAGATAAATCAAAAAGTAACTCACTCAAATCTTCAAC
>NZ_JAAFKG010000096.1 GCF_013299185.1 Microcoleus sp. bin48.metabat.b7b8b9.023
TTGATTATTTCATTTCTGCTTAACCCCTTCCCCGTTTGCTTGTAAGTTTCAGACGTTAAGTTGAGGGCATAGTTATAGAACCATCTAGTACATCCAAACGACTTGGCAAGCAAAACTGATTGCTCAATTGTCGGATAGATTCTGTACTTGAAGGCTTTTAACATTTTGTTTACCAAACCAGTCTTAACTATGGTAACACAGGACAGCCTAAATGCAAATCAGTCTTAAAAGACGGGTTTTTAGACCCATTTTTTTGATAAAATTTGATAAAATAAGAATACGTGAAGCTATTTCTAAGAATTTTATTGTTCAGCTCGCTATTTGACTAGAAATATTTCCACCGATGACAACAGACTCTTTCCACCTGTCTCTCCTAGAAAGGGCGATCGCAGCATCGAGCAACAGCATCCTGATCGCAGATGCTGGCAGGCTCGACAGACCTATTATATATTGCAATCCTGCTTTTGAGAAACTCACTGGCTACACCCGGGAAGAAGTCATTGGACACAACTGCCAGTTTTTGCAAGGCCCCGATACGGATGGCGCTGAATTGGACAGACTCCGCAGGAGTTTGCGATCGGGAACAGAAGTTAAGGTAATTCTCAAGAATTACCGCAAGGATAAAACACCTTTTTGGAACGAATTAACTGTTTCCCCCGTCCTCGATGGCGACGGAAAGCTCACTCATTTTATCGGAGTTCAGAACGATATTACCCAAAGAGTCGCAGCCGAAACAGCCCTGCAAGAAAGCGAAGAAAGATTGCGGGCGATCGCTACTGCGACTCCCATTCCTACGATCATTACGCGCCGTTCAGACAGCGCAATTTTGTACGCAAATTCTGCCCTCGGAGAAACTTTCGGTTTGAGTTCAGACAAGCTTATCGGTAGCAAAAAGATCGACTTTTATGCTCACGCCACCGATCGCCATCAATTGCTAGAATTAGTCAAACAACACGGCTTTAGCGACAGCGACCAAATCTGCCTCAAGAAAGCAAATGGCAGTTTTTTTTGGGCAAAGATGTCGATGCGAGCGATTAATTTTAAGGGCGAAGCATCAATTTTATCGGCATTTTATGATATTACCGATCGCGTAGAAGCAGAAACCGCACTCCGACAAAGCGAAGCGAGGTTGCAAAAACTAGCCGCCAACGTTCCGGGAATGATTTATCAATTTCAGCTAGCAGCCGATGGCGCTGTGTCATTCCCCTACGTCAGTTCTGGCTGTCGCGAACTCTACGAATTAGAACCAGAGGTGCTGCAAAAGTCAGCTATTCCTGCGATCGAAATGATTCACCCAGAGGATGCACAAAACTTCCAGGAAACTGTCGCCATCTCAGCTAAAACTTTAGAGCCTTGGCGGTGGGAAGGCAAATTAGTTTTCCCGGGCGATCGCATCAAGTGGGTTAGCGGGGCTTCCAGACCCGAACTGAGCGAAAAAGGTGACATTATTTGGGATGGTTTGTTGATCGACATTAGCGATCGCAAAAATGCCGAATCAGCACTGCGGCAAAGCGAAGCTAGATTCCAAAAAATGGCCGGCAACCTGCCGGGAATGATTTATCAATACTTGCAGCATCTCGACGGTACTAATGAATTCATTTATGTCAGTCCCGGCTGTGGGGAACTCTATGAATTAACTCCAGAAAAACTTCAAAAAAACTCAAGTTTAATGTGGTCGTTGGTGCATTCAGAAGACCTACAACCGATGCAAGAGTCACTCACAATTTGCGGAAAAAATTTACAACCTTGGAAATATGAAGGGCGGATCGTTACGCGATCGGGAAAACTGAAATGGATTCGCGCCATTGCTCGCCCCGAACTGCAACCGGGCGGCGAGATACTTTGGGAAGGGGTGACAATCGATATTAGCGATCGCAAGGTAGCAGAAATCGCCCTCAGCGAGTCAAAAGTTGCCCTGGAACAAGCCAATCAAGAACTAGAAAAGCGCGTCCTAGAACGCACGGAAGCTTTGCAAAAATCCAAAAAAATGCTGTGGTTGGTCATCGACAACATCCCTCAGTTAATCGCCTGGAAAGATCTAGATTCAGTTTACTTGGGAGGTAACAAAAACTTTGCCACAATCGCAGGTTTGAATCATCCCACTGAAATCGCCGGTCTCACGGACTACGATATGCCCTGGAAGCCAGAAGAAACAAAATTTTTCCGAGATTGCGATTGCCGGATCATGGCAAAAAATACCGCTGAATATCACATTATTGAATCTCAAATGCAAGCCGACGGCACCCAGCGCTGGATGGATGCAAATAAAATACCTTTGCATGACAATTACGGCAATGTCGTAGGCATTTTATGTACTTTGGAAGACATCACCGATCGGCTTTCACTCGAAGCTAAAGTCCGGGCCAGCGAGGAACTATTTCGCAAAATATTTGAAGATGCACCCATCGGTATCTATTTAGCCAATTTAGACGATCGCCAGTTGGTGCGAGTCAATAAAACTTACTGCGAAATGCTGGGATATACAGCAGCAGAATTGCTGAGTACAACATTTATAGAAATTGGGCATCCCGAAGATCGTCAAAACAATCTCGAAGCTGCTGCTGCTCTCAATCGGGGAGAAATTCCGAGCTATCAAATCGAAATTCGCCATATTTCGGCTACAGGTAAAACTGTTTGGGTAAATGTGACAGCTACTTTGATCCGAGACGGGGAAGGAAAAGCTATTTACAACTTAGGGATGATTGAAAATATTACTAACCGCAAAATTTCCGCAGCAGCACTCCAAGCTTCGGAATCTCAATTGAGAAAACAAGCAACTCAATTGCAAGAAGCCTACGAACAACTCCAACATACTCAAATCCAATTAATTCAATCAGAAAAAATGTCTAGCCTCGGGCAGATGGTGGCTGGTATCGCCCACGAAATCAACAATCCTGCAAATTTTATTAACGGCAATATTTCTCACACCAACATCTATTTTAACGACTTAATAGAACTTTTGAATCTCTACCAGCACTATTACCCGTCTCCTGCTCAGCAAATTACCGAAACACTGAAGCAAATAGAGTTTGATTTCCTCAAGGAAGACTTGCCCAAAATGCTAAATTCTATGAAAGTAGGAGTAGAAAGAATTAGTAATATTGTATTGTCACTGCGGAATTTTGCGCGATTAGATCAATCAGAAATAAAGTTAGCAGACCTTCACGAAGGAATTGAGAGTACGCTGTTAATTGTGCAGCATCGATTGCACCACGACACAAAAGAAAAACGAATTGAAATCATTAAAGACTACGGAAATATATCGAAAATTCACTGTTGTGCGGGGCAGTTAAATCAGGTTTTTTTCAATATTATCAGCAATGCAATTGACGCTGTGGAAAACCGCAAACAACCCCGGACGATCGTGATTCGTACTGAAATGAAAAAAGCTGGGTTGAACAATAGTAAAAGCAATGTCGGCGAGTGCGATCGCGTGGTTATTTGCATCGCCGACAGCGGCCCTGGAATGACCGAAGACGTTTGCAAGCGCCTGTTTGACCCCTTTTTTACCACGAAACCGGTTGGGTCTGGAACAGGTTTGGGATTGTCCATCAGCCATCAGATTGTGGTAGAAAAACATAAGGGAAATCTGCGGTGCATCTCAGCGCCCGGACAAGGAGCAGAATTCTGGATTGAAATTCCGGTGTGAAGGATGGAAATTTAGCTAAAAGTTTAAATATCTAACTTTTAATGCCCAATTGCCGTCGGTGCTTGAGTTATCAGGTTTTGAATTAACGGCACTGAGACGCCGAAATTAATCTCACTTGCGCGGTGTGCTCATCTGCTGCCCTTATTCGCTAGGCAATTATGCTGAAAAAACTACCTTTATCCTGGTCTCGCTACATTCCAGCCGGGTTGACACTTGTTTTGGGTGTCGGATTCTCGGCCCTGGCATTTGCCTTGGTTTGGGACTGGGAAGACAGGCGCCACGACTACGAAATGCACCGCCGCATCGACGATATTTCGATCGGCATTGAACGCCAACTCAACTCGGACTTAGACGCAGTGCTCGCCCTCAGCGACTACATGAAAGCGTTTAGCGCCGTCGAACGTTCTTCTTTTGCTCGGTTTGTCGGCCGTCCCCTATCCGTTCACCCCAGCCTGCAACTGCTGGCTTGGGCCCCCCGCGTTCCCAATTCCCAGCGCGCCAAATACGAAGCCCAAGCCAGAACCGAAACTGACTCCACCTTCGAGATTACAGAGCGTGGGCTCCAGGGAGAACTCCGCAAGGCCGGCCAGCGTTCGGAATATTTCCCAGCTTTCTACGTCGAACCAACGGCGGGAAACGAGACAGCATTGGGATTTGACCTCACCTCCCACCCAGAAATTCGCGCCGCGATCGATCGCGCGCGCGATACTGGAGAAATGATTGTCACCAGCTACGACGGTCTAATTCAGCGCAATTCGCCGGAAGTGGGTCTTTTGGTAATAGTTCCGATTTACGAAAACAGCACTAAACCGACTACCCTGGAATCCCGCCGCCAACTGCTGCAAGGATTTGTTCTGGGTGTATTTCAAGGCAAAGATATTTTCCAAACCTCTTTAAAAGGACGCAATACCGACTACCTCACCATTTATCTCGCCAGCGAGCCTCCAGAGAAGCCAGAAGCACTGCCGTTGTTACCGCCAACGGGCGACCCCGCACTCCAAAATCGGGCTGCTGACGCGCAAATTCCGCAATTTGAGGCTTTGTTCCAATCCTCCACCCAACAAGTGTTCACCGCATCGGCCGCTGCGAAAGTAACTCAAAGGTCAAACTGCCCGATTCTGGACAATCCGGGCCCGCAGTATGCGGCTTGCCAAAGGGTGCTGAAAATTAGTGGCAGTCAGTGGTCTTTATACGTGTCTGCAACGCCGGAAATTCGGAAGACTCGCAAGCACTGGCGTTCTTGGGGAACTCTGAGTATGGGGATGTTGTGGACTCTGCTGCCGGTGACATATATGCTGACAGCGTTGAGTCGCACCGCCCAAATCGAAAAGCTAGCCCGAGAAAGAATTCTCCAAACCGAACAGTTGCAGGCTGCTTACCAACAGTTGGAATTGGAACAAGCCAAATCCGAGCAACTGTTGCTGAATGTTTTGCCGGCGGCGATCGTCCTGCGTTTGAAGGACAATGAACATAATATCGCCGAAAGTTTTGGGGAAGTAACGGTGATGTTTGCCGACATTGTGGGCTTTACAGAGCTTTCGTCGAGAATTTCAGCGACTGCGGTAGTGAAAGTGCTCAATGATATTTTTTCAGCTTTTGATCATTTAGCCGATCGCCACGGTTTGGAGAAAATTAAGACTATTGGTGATGCTTACATGGTTGTCGGCGGTTTACCTACGCCGCGAGAGGATCATGCCGAGGCGGTGGCGAATATGGCGATCGATATGCTACAAGAAATCCGGTTTCTGAGCTTAAATCATTCCGAACCATTCAGCATTCGGATCGGAATTAGCAGCGGCCCTGTAGTTGCCGGCGTCATCGGCTTAAAAAAGTTTATTTACGATCTTTGGGGCGACACAGTAAATATTGCTTCGCGCATGGAATCCCACGGGATTACCGGCTGCATTCAAGTCACCGCCGAAACCTATGAAATATTAAAGGATAAATACACTTTTCAGAAGCGAGGGGCGATTCAAGTTAAGGGCAAGGGATACATGGTTACTTATTTGTTGACTGGTCGTAAATAATACCTATCTTCCAATTTTTTTGTAGGTGTGGATTTATTGTTTGTACCCGAAAAAAATCGACAATCGAGCTAGCAACGGACAGGCGAGAATATTTGAGGAAACAGCTCAAACGTTCATTCGATCAAAAACTTGTGTTGTAACAATTTTCATTTGCGCTTTGTATCATGCCCAAATTTACGCAGAGTCCAATTGTGTTAACTCAACCGTATTTATTATCAATTTAGTTTAGTAGTATATAGCGGTTATCATAAATATAAGGTACGTTGTTGGGCTTCAGCCCTATAGGTTTTTCGGGTTATAGAAGCTGTCAGTAATACCTCATCTTTCGCTAGAAACGCTATAACCTTTTTAGCGAAAGATGAAGTTTGAATGTAAATGATTTTTTTGATACGATCTTGCTTAGTATATCATCCCGATCGGAGGGCTAAAGCCCAACAACGTACCGATCGCAAATAATTCTACTGCATCCGATCGATCGTCCGATACTGCACCGCCTCCCCCACGTGATTAGTCTTCAAGCTTTCATCCCCCGACAAATCGGCAATAGTCCTAGCAACCTTCAAAATTCGATCGCTCGCCCGCGCCGAAAGCCCCAATTTCCGAATCGCCATCTCTAACAAATTCCGGGAAGCATCATCCAACTGACACCAGGTGTTAATGTGGCTGCTTAGCATCTGCGCGTTACACCGCAAGCCAGATTCCGACTGAAAACGGCGAGTCGCCATCTCTCGCGCCCGCTGCACCCTCACCCGCACCGGTTCCGACTCCTCCCCCGTCGCCTGTCTGGTAATTTCCTCAGGTTTCAAACGATTAACCGCCACTTGCAAATCAATCCGATCCATCAAAGGCCCCGAAAGTTTTGCCCAATATTGCTCCCTCTTTTGTGGCGAACAAGTACACTGTTGGATCGAATCACCGTAGTAACCGCAAGCGCAAGGATTTGTACTCGCAACTAATGTAAATTGTGCCGGAAACATCACCGATTGTCTGGTTCGAGAAATCGTTACATAACCATCTTCCAATGGCTGCCGCAAAAACTCCAAAACATCTCTTTTAAATTCAGTTAATTCATCCAGAAAAAGTATGCCGCGATGTGCTAATGAAATTTCACCCGGACGGGGAAAACTGCCCCCGCCCACTAGAGAAGGCCCGGATGCTGAATGGTGAGGACTGCGAAAAGGTCGATCGCTCACCAGCATACCCTTATCCTTCAACAAACCAGCCACCGAATGAATTTGAGTCACATCCAAAGCTTCATCAAAAGTCAGCGGTGGCAAAATACCTGGCAAACGTCTCGCCAGCATCGTCTTACCGCTTCCTGGCGGCCCTACAAAAATTAAATTGTGTCCGCCGGCTGCCGCAATTTCCAAAGCCCGCCGCGCGTGAATTTGCCCCTTTACGTCTTTTAAATCTAGACCCGAAAACCTGGTTTTTCCTAACTCTTCTCTACCGTTTACTTGTATCGGTGAATAAACTTGAGGATTGTTCAAAAAATCAGTAACTGCAAATATATTTTCAAAACCGTAAACAGATATTCCTTTTACTAAAGCCGCTTCCGTTGCATTGGCGGCTGGTACAATTAACCCCGAAATCCCCATTTTTCCAGCAGCAGCGGCGATCGGCAAAACCCCCGCCACAGGCCGCAAACTCCCGTCCAAAGAGAGTTCCCCCAAAAACAAATAATCTCCCAACAGCTCGGCACTGACCTGTTCCGATGCTGCTAAAATGCCAATGGCGATCGGCAAATCAAAACTCGGGCCTTCCTTACGCAAATCCGCCGGAGTCAAATTAATCACAATACTCCGCATCGGAAAACCATATCCCGAATTTTTGAGCGTAGCCTTAACCCTTTCTTTAGCCTCTTGCACCGCCGAATCGGGCAACCCCACAACCACAATTTTCGGCAGTCCCCCCGATACATCAGCCTCCACACCCACCTTTACCGCGTCAATTCCTACGATCGATGCACTCCAAACCCTCGCAAGCATTTTTGTTTATCCTCAATTTGCCTGTCTTCGCTCCATCATCTATTATGATTAACAATGACTAATGAATATCAGAAGAGGCAAGAAAAACTTTTCGTTGCCTCTTCCTTTTCTGCTCTTCCTTCTCTTCTCCTGCCTCTTCCCCCTTCCTTCCTCCCCTTGTCCCCTCGCGTGTTGCGTCTTGGAAGCGTCCCAACTTTTCTTTCACAGGAGTGCGAGCATCCTGAGCGCCAGAGATATATAGGCAAGCGAGCGGGACGCTCGCACTCTGAAGAGATATATAGGCAAGCGAGCGGGACGCTCGCACTCTGAAAAAACGCTTTTTACTAAATCGGGATGCTTCCTCCCCCTTCTTCCTTCTTCCTTCTTCCTTCTTCCTTCTTCCTTCCTTAACACCCATGACAACCCAAGAAACGCTTTTCAGCAAAATCATCCGCAAAGAGATTCCCGCAGACATCGTTTATGAGGACGACTTAGCCCTCGCCTTCAGAGATATCAATCCACAAGCGCCCATCCACATCCTCGTCATTCCCAAAAAACCTATTCCCAAATTAGCCGATGCCGAATCGGGAGATCATGCCCTCATGGGACACCTGCTGCTGACTGTAAAACGGGTAGCCGAACAACTCGGACTCAGCAATGGCTATCGCGTCGTCATCAATACCGGCAATGACGGCGGCCAAACCGTAGATCACCTGCACCTTCACATTCTCGGTGGACGGCACATGAAGTGGCCCCCAGGCTAAAGGCTAATTTTTAGGTACAATTCTACGAACTCAGCCTCAGAAACCCGGTTTATGGCAATTGCAAAGCGCCTGATAAACCGGGTTTTTAGTTGACGAATCCGGTTGATTGCCGATTGTGGAGAATTTAGTGCGATCGCCACATCCGTGAGAACATAAATAACTTCTTGAATAGAGCCGATACTCCTCAAGCATCAATGATTTGATTATCGTTCTGCAACCGTCAACTGTCAACCGTCAACTGTCAACTGTCAATCCACCCAGAATATGTAAACTAATATTAAAATTTATCTGCTCAATCGCTAATTAAGATATGTTTAACTATAAAGAAGTTTGACCTCCACAAAAATAATTTGACTTAACTGCTGAACCAACCTAAATACTAAAGATTCAGCTCTTCTGTTCGCTGTATTTTAACCGTATTTATTCTGTAATATTACTTTGCAAACAGCCACAGAGATTCATCAAAAATCAAGTTATGTAAAGGATTATAAATTTATTCAAATATAAGCACTAATCCCTTTGCAAACTGTTGTGAATAGTGTTACTAATATAAGCGTGGAGATTTCCACAACGAACCTTGAAAATTCAATTAAGCAATCATAAAACACATGACAACAACCGTACAGAGTCGCGAAAGCGGCAACGTTTGGGAACGGTTCTGCGAGTGGGTAACTAGCACCGATAACCGGATTTATGTTGGTTGGTTTGGGACACTCATGATCCCAACTCTCCTGACCGCTACCATCTGCTACATCATTGCCTTTGTGGCAGCTCCTCCTGTGGATATTGACGGCATCCGCGAACCAGTTGCTGGTTCCTTGATGTTCGGCAACAACCTGATCAGCGGTGCTGTTGTTCCTTCATCGAATGCGATCGGGCTTCACTTCTATCCAATCTGGGAAGCAGCCTCTTTAGACGAATGGTTGTACAACGGCGGCACTTACCAGCTCGTCATTTTCCACTTCCTCATCGGCATTTTTTGCTACATGGGTCGTCAGTGGGAACTGAGCTACCGCTTAGGAATGCGTCCTTGGATCTGCGTAGCTTACTCTGCACCTGTGGCATCTGCTACCGCAGTATTCTTGATTTACCCGATCGGACAAGGCAGCTTTTCTGACGGTATGCCCCTGGGTATCAGCGGCACATTCAACTTCATGATCGTGTTCCAAGCAGAGCACAACATCCTAATGCACCCCTTCCATATGTTGGGAGTTGCTGGTGTATTCGGTGGTAGCTTGTTCTCCGCCATGCACGGTTCCTTGGTAACATCTTCCTTGGTTCGTGAAACAAGCGAAAGTGAATCACAAAACTACGGTTACAAATTCGGTCAAGAAGAAGAAACCTACAACATCGTTGCAGCCCACGGCTACTTCGGTCGTTTGATCTTCCAATATGCCAGCTTTAACAACAGCCGTTCCTTGCACTTCTTGTTAGGTGCGTGGCCAGTTGTCGGCATCTGGTTTACCGCTTTAGGTATCTCCACAATGGCTTTCAACTTGAACGGTTTCAACTTCAACCAATCGATTATCGACTCGCAAGGGCGCGTTATCAACACTTGGGCGGATGTCATCAACCGCGCCAACTTGGGTATGGAAGTAATGCACGAGCGCAACGCTCACAACTTCCCCCTCGACTTGGCCGCCGGTGAAGTCACCCCAGTAGCAATGGTTGCTCCTTCCATCAACGGCTAAATTTAGCTTTTGATTGACAAAAAGCGCTCTCTCCAAAGGAGGGCGCTTTTTGTTTTGGCAAGTATAAATTAAGAGATTTATTTCCGATCTTATTTCGGCTGTAAAGATGCCAATCAAAAAGGTTTGTAGTGAGGACTTTAGTCCGCATCCAAGAAAGGACTAAAGTCCTTACTACGAACAGGTTTGTAGTGAGGACTTTAGTCCGCATCCAAAAAAGGACTAAAGTCCTTACTACAAACTATTATGATATGATATATTGATTAAGAATTATTATATTTATTAATTAGGAATTATCAAAGTGGCGATATTTAACAGACTTAAATTGGAAAAACTCGCGGTTGAGAAAACTCAAATATTAGGCGGGGCGATCGCATTTTTGAGTGGCATTTTGATGGCATTGACAACAGCACCATTCAATGCTTGGCTGTTGGCATGGGTGGCATTAGTTCCCCTATGGGTTTTGGTTATCAGTTATCAACGACCAATAATCACCGAAAAAAAACAAAAATTTCTTCCTTCTTCCTTCTTCCTTCTTCCTGTACTTTGGGGAATAGGTTATCACGGATTAGCTATATATTGGATTATGGGAATACACCCAATGACTTGGTTGGGAGTTCCTTGGTGGCCCAGTTTGGCGATCGCACTTTTTTGCTGGGTATTCATCACATTCTGGGGATCCGGATTAGTCACTGTTTGGGCGTGGCTATTTATAATTCTCAACTCCCTAACTTTACCACGCAAAAATCCTCTTCTTATTCTTCTTAACTCCCCCCCTTTACAAGGAGGGACTGGTACTCTTAACTCCCCCCCTTTACAAGGGGGGGCTGGGGGGGGTAGCTCTAAATTCTCAGGGTTAACTCGCGTGTTAATTGGCACAGCTTTGTGGTGCGGCTTAGAAAGTATTTGGAGTACAGGATCGCTGTGGTGGACATCTCTATCTTATACACAAAGCCCGCACAATTTAGCAATTTTGCACCTCGGACAACTCTCCGGGCCCAGCGCAGTAACAGCGGCAATTGTAGCAGTTAATGGCTTAATTGCCGAAGCTTGGATCGAAGGAAGAGGGAAGAAGGAAGAGGGAAGTTCGGCAACGGATTGTATAGCGGATGTAACGGATGTAACGGATGGGATGAAAAAGGAGGAGGGCTTTTCGGCTTCGCTCAAGGTAAAAAGAAAGAAGAAGGGAGAAGTCCGAGGGCAGAAGTGGGTTGCTTATATTTTGCCTGCGGGTTTATTTTTAGTTTTGCATATTGTCGGCTGGAGTTTGTACGATCGCCCTTTAATTCAAGAAGCGGGAACAGCATTAAAAATTGGGATTATTCAAGGCAATATTCCTAACGAGATTAAGTTTGATTCAGGTGGTTGGCGGCGCGCTTTGGAAGGTTACACGGCTGGATACCAACAGTTAGCAGATAGGAAAGTCGATGCTGTGTTACTGCCAGAGACGGCTTTGCCTTTTATCTGGACAAATGAGTATCAGCGTTCTACTCTTTCCTTTTACCAAGCGATTCTGGAACGCGGTGTTCTGGCTTGGGTTGGAGGGTTCGGACAGGAAGGGGATAGCACGACTAATAGCTTATTGGCGATCGACAAAACAGGAGAAATTGTCGATCGCTACGATAAACTAAAGCTAGTGGCTTTAGCCGAATATATCCCTTTTTCTGAAATCTTAGGCGGGATTATCGATCGGCTTTCTCCCTTAGATGCTCATTTAGTACCAGGCAATTCTAAACAATTGTTCGATACGCCCTTTGGTCGCGCCATTGTGGGGATTTGTTACGATTCGGCGTTTGCGGAAATTTTCCGATATCAGGCGGCAAATGGAGGTGAATTTATGCTCACAGCTTCCAACAATGCCCATTTCAAAACGCCGATGCTGGCTCAACATCACGCTCTCGATGTGATGCGAGCCATTGAGACAGATAGATGGGCTGCGATCGCAACTAATACAGGTTATTCTGCTTTTGTAAATCCTCACGGCGAGACGATTTGGAAGTCTGGAATTAATACCTATGAAGTCCGAGATGCTACTATTTATCGGCGGCAAACTCGGACTTTGTACGTGCGGTGGGGCGATCGGCTGACGCCTTTATTGTTGGTTTTAGCTGGGTTAATGTGGTTGATTGCTAGAAATTAACGTTAGGCGGAAGCTATAGCATTTCGATCTCCCATGTGAGGTACTCATGGGCATAGGGCATAGGCCAAACCGGGCATAGGCCAAACCGGGCATAGGGCATAGGGCATACCTCACCACGCTTGAGAACCGCTATAGTTAGTTAAATCTGTTGGCACGAGTCAGATTTATTAGTGAACGCGCTGCTACAGTTAACTAATAACTAATGACTAATGACTAATGACCAATGACTCTAATGCTCTTTTGGCCTAGCATGAACGCTAGGAGATAAAGTAATTAAATCGTTGATATTGCGCTGCATTGTAGCACAAATATTATCCAAAGGTAAATCATTGGCATCGTGTCCGAAAGGATTTTCGATTTCAATGCCGATTTCTTCGATACCAAACAAAGCAAAACTAATTAAAGCTACCACAGGGCCTGTCCCCCAAGTTAACTCCTTCACCATTTGAAAAGGCAGTGCCAAGCAGTAAAGCAAGAGTAGCTGTTTGAGATGAATCGCGTAGGCCAGAGGTATAGGAGTTCTCAAAATTCGCTCGCAACCGCTCAAAGCCTCAATCATGCTATTTACTAACTGATTCATCGCTGTTAGCCGATAGACATCGAGGTTATTTGCCTCGTACTGTATCGTCAAATAATCCCCAATCCAAAAAGCAATCTCAAGGGGAGGATTGTTCATTTTTTTTAGGTTTTCATACTGTTGGGGTAGTACGTAAGGCTCTATTTCTGAGCTAATGGGTTCTTGGCGCAAGTGCAATTTCATCGCTATGGCAAAAGCTACTAATAATCGCAAAGTAGACTTTTTTTTCGCTAAATCATCCGGTTCTCGATCGCTAATAGATACCCAGATTTGACGTGCCAAATTTCTGACTGCAATAATTAAGGTTCCCCAGCACCTCCTGCCTTCCCAAAATCGATCGTAAGCCGTATTTGTCCGAAACACTAACAATAAGCCGAGGACTATACTGGGAACAATGCTTGATAAGATGGGCAAGGATACTGGGAGTTTAAAAAAGTACAGTACCGAAATCAACAACCCAAAACCAGCGCACAGCATGACGCGGCGCCAGATGAAAAAAATGATCGACCCTTGAAACTGGAAGGCAACTTTAAACCAGGGCCGCTTTTCTGAAATCATCACAATCTCCTGTTAAAATAAAATCCAGCAATGCAGCACTGTACGGACTTGACAAGTGTTTGCCAGACATTGTTTTCAGATGCGATCGCACTTTCACCGAATAGCAAGGGTTTGAAGCCCCAGCATGAAGGCAGATTGTGATAAGAACCGAGTTTAAATCTCCGTTATTATCACTTCGCTGTCAACAGTCAACTGTCAACAGTCAACTGTTCACCACACTGCTTTTATCCGCACAACCTTCGGATTTTACCCAAAAAACTCATCTTTGCGATCGATCGCCAATCTAATATTGAGTTCATGAGACACTTAATTGGGTAAGATTGGTTATGTATCTTTAGACCTCAGCTTCCGTGCCAGAGCTACCGACATCTGTACCCCCGCATTCTCCCCGATTGCCGAACCAACGGTGGCAAATTTATTCGCCTCAACCACAGCAAGCCGAACAGTTTGCCAATGAAATCGGTTTGTCATGCTTGCTAGCACAGGTACTAATCAATCGCGGTATCGATTCTCTCGAAGAAGTGCAAGGGTTTATCGAACCGGAATCTCTGGTTTTGCCTGCGCCACTGGATGAATTTCCCGATTTGGCTGCGAGTGTCAAATTGTTGCGGGAAGCGATTTCAACAGGCCAGAAAATTGCGATTTGCGGCGACTACGATGCTGATGGAATGACGAGCACGGCTTTGTTGCTGCGAGCTCTCAGGGCTTTGGGCGCGAATGTTGATTATGCTATTCCCAGTCGGATGCACGAAGGTTACGGGATTAACGATCGCATTGTAGAAGAATTTCATGCCGAAGGTGTGGCTCTGATTCTGACGGTAGACAACGGGATTGCAGCTTATGGCCCAGTTGCCAGAGCGCGAGAACTCGGTGTAAAAGTTATTATTACAGACCACCACGATTTGCCGCCAAAACTGCCCCCGGCTGATGCTATTCTCAACCCAAAATTAATTGCAGAATCTTCGCCCTATCGCGGTTTGGCTGGGGTAGGTGTTGCCTATGTTTTGGCGATTACTTTGGCTCAAGATTTGAAGAAAGTTGGCGGGTTGGTGAATCCGCTGCTGGAATTATTTACGTTGGGAACTATTGCGGATTTGGCGCCTCTGACAGGAGTTAACCGCCGCTGGGTAAAGCGGGGTTTGCGACTTTTGCCTCACTCGCAATTAGCCGGAGTTCAAGCTTTGATTCAGGTGGCGGGAGTGCAGCCGGCAAGTGCGGAAAATTTACCTCTTTTTAATTCAAAAAGTCAAGCTAACAATACCTTAAAGCCTGAAGATATTGGTTTTCGGCTGGGGCCGCGGATTAATGCTGTAGGGCGGCTGGCTGACCCTCAAATTGTGATAGAGTTGCTGACAACGGACGATCGCGAATTGGCACTCAAAAATGCGATGCAGTGCGAACAAATCAATCAGCGCCGACAGGAGTTGTGCCAGGAAATTGAGCAGGAAGCAATTGCTTGGTGCGAGCAAAGTGCTCTTAATTTACAGCAGGAACGAGTTTTAGTAGTCGTGCAGCCCGGTTGGCACCACGGGGTGATTGGGATTGTAGCTTCTCGGTTGCTCGAACGTTACGGCGTGCCCGTTTTTATCGGTACTTTTGAGGATGAGGGTGGTGAAACGGGTAATATCATCCGGGGTTCGGCGAGGGGAATTCCTGAATTTAATGTATTTGACGGGCTGAATTTTTGTGCGGATTTATTAACTAAATTTGGCGGACATAAGGCGGCTGGCGGTTTTTCTATGCCTGCCAAGAATCTTCAACAATTCCGCAAGCAACTGTCAATTTTTGCGAATCAATGTTTGCAGCCGGAACACCTCAAACCCTTGGTTTCAGTAGATGTGCGAGCGGATTTGGCTGAAATTAATCTTGACCTTTACCGACAAATTGATGCTCTAGAACCTTGCGGGATTGAAAATAAGGCTCCTGTATTTTGGACGCCTAATGTTTGTATTACTGAACAAAAAATTGTTGGTAAGGGAGGTCATGTTAAACTAACTGCAACTCAAGATGAAAAAGGTTCGGCTAGTTTGAAGGGGATTGCGTGGCGTTGGGGCGAATATTTTCCGTTGCCTCGGCGGGTTGATATTGCTTACCGCTTGCGGGAAAATAGTTTTAATGGCAAGACTTCGGTTGAGTTGGAATTGTTGGGTGTCCGCTTAGTGGCAAGTGCTGCTAGTTCGAGGCCGTCGGTGTTCGGAAAAGTTGAGTTTGATTATTGCGATCGCACTTATTCTTGCAGTCTGTCTCCCGCCGGTTCTCAAGAGGAGTTGAGAATTCGCAATTCTCAAGGGCAAGTTTTGGTTGTTGAACCGGGACAAAGCGTCGGTTTGTTGGGTAAATCCCGCCAGGATGCTAGAGAAGTTGATGTATCTCTACCTTTTTTCGAGAATTTGATTCAAACGGCTAAACACGCCCTCGGTATTCGATCGCAAATCTAATTCATCGCGTTGACATCTCCCCATGCCTAAAGGCGAGGGGATTCACAAGACCACAATTTAAGTCTTATAGGTGCTGACAAATCACCTCTACCAACTCCACTTAGATCCAATCCAAGCATTGTTGCTACTTTACGA
>NZ_JAAFKG010000097.1 GCF_013299185.1 Microcoleus sp. bin48.metabat.b7b8b9.023
CGCAAGACTCTTTGTTATTCTAAATGTGAGGAAATGCTCAAGCATTCTATTAAATTATTAATACATTACTTGAAGTTTGACGATATTCCCATTCCTGGAGCATTCATACCTTGATTCAGCAACGCCCAGCACCCGAGCCCAAACAGCTTTACATGGTTCCCAATGGAGGACACAATAATGCGGCACAAATCGGCGGTGCAGAATATCTGGGGGTAGTGAGCAAATTTTTATTGTAGGGTGCGTGAGCTCATAGTGCGATCGTAAAAAAAGAAAGTCCAGGCGCAACTATCAGAAAAAAAAGGTACGTAGTTGCGCTTTAGCGCTCTTATCTTATATATGATAAAACACAGGTACGTAGTTGCGCTTTAGCGCTCTTATCTTATATATATAAAAGAGCGCTGAAGCGCAACTACGTACCTAAGCTTCAGCGCTCTTATCTTATATATATAAAAGAGCGCTGAAGCGCAACTACGTACCTAAGAATCAACCCCTATCAACGGCTTACCACTTAATTCAACCTTAAAATATCTAACCACCAGTCATTGACGGCACGGCAGTAATTGCAGTAATTGTTCGAGCTAATCGGTTGTTGTTTTTTAACATCACAACCTCGCCGAGATATTTTGCGGTTCGGCATCCGGGCGCCACATAAATTAGCATCTGTAAAATTAGCTTTGTTCAATCTCGCATCGCTCAAATCGGCCCCTCTGAGGTCAGCACCGCTGAGATTTGCACCGCTTAAATCAGCTTCTTTGAGGTCAGCACCGCTAAGGTTTGCCCCTGTAAAATCGGCATTTCTCAGGTCACTTCGACTTAGGTTAGCTGCGATCAAATTACTGCATTTTAAGTTAGCCAACTGGAGAGATGCGTCGAGCAGAGAACTCTCGCTGAGATTGGCATTTTCTAAGTTTGCTCCCCTGATGTCTGCCCTGCTCATGTCGGCTTTGCTGAGGTCGGCATCGATTAAAAAGGCATTTCTCATGTTGGCGTTATTTAAATTAGCTTCCATTAAATCCGCCGCAGTCAAATCCGCATCTACTAAGTCGGCCCTGCTGAGAGTGGCGCGACTCAAGGAAGCGCCAAACAAATCTGCACGGCTCAAGGAAGCACCAAATAAGTCGCATCCGGGACATCCTCTTGTTGCTAGCAGCCGCTTGATTAGAGGCAGATTTTGAGCTTGTAAGGGAACTGCTGCGCCAAATGGGAGTAGCAGAATCACTGCTGCCAGAATTGTCAGTTTAATTTTTGTCATCAGGTGTTGCGCGTTTAAATTGTATATGTCAATTACCTATTACCTAGTTGTCAAATCATCTCCTCATCAGACTTTCTCCCTGGATCTCTCCCCTCTGCCGGAATCTCCTCGAACATAACAGACTATGTAGATGCAAGCAAAGCTTAGTCCGGGTAATTCATCTAACTGCGTTTTATCGCCTAGTTTTCTCCTGGAATAACGCGCGCGGGGCTAAAAACAGGGTTTATTGCTAGATTTTTCGCTGTCAAATCCAATATTTTTAGCAGAAACGGCCTTGTTTGCAGCAGTCTTAGTCTAGTGGATTGACGTGGCACGCCGGTGTGAGATTCGCGGACGATCGCATTTGCGGATATTACTTACTCCTTTAGGATGAGAGCGATTACCTCGAATCAGCTTTGCAGGCTACCGGCGAGCCACCGTTGGCAGTGGCTCAATGCCTTGTATTTTGTAGTTGGCGACGGCTGGGGTAAATGAGCTCCGGCAGTGATTCGGTAATTTCTGGTGGATGCAGGCGGATTGTGCTACGGGGGCGATCCCTCTCCGTACAGGCGATCGGTAAATAAGCCAATTGGCTTAGACTCTTAAGACATATTGCTGATGCGATTCCTTCTGCAAAAAAGATAGCATTTTGGTGTGATCGCCGAAATTATACTTAACAAGCAAGTATAAAAAAAGACAAGGTGTGTCGGCGGGTGTGAAAATTGGGTACAACTAATACTTTCAGACGAGGAAAATTAATGTCGAACAGCATAGATCAACTGGCAGAAGGCGGCAGAGGCATCAAACTCATGTGGCAGATTGCAGACGAGCTGAGTTACACCCGGACTTTCGACGGTCGAAATTGTTTGTCGCTGAGCAAAAGTTACGAAGTAGAAAGTCGCGATCGATCGCAAAAGATAAAAAAGGCTAGCGCTTTAGATGGGTTAATGAATTTTTTAAAGAAGTGGGATTGGCAAGATGACATTGAGCAGGAAGCGGAACTGAATGAAAGTTCTTTTAAAAACATCAGCCTGCAAGTCAACACAGATATGAATGCTTTAACTAAAGTTTTGGACTGGTTGGAGCAGTTGCAAGATGTATCGATCCCCAATGAGGTTTGGTTCCAATTACAGCTAGCTTTAGCTGAAGGTTTCACTAATGCAGTTCGTCACGCTCACAAAAATCTGCCCGCAGAAACTCCTATTCAACTGCAAATTACGGTATGTAGCGGACACTGGCAATTCAAACTTTGGGATTGTGGCCCGCGTTTTGATTTTGATGCTAAGCTCCAAGAAATTATCGCAACAGATAGAAAACGCTTTGCTGATTTAGAGGTTTTGAGCGATACTTCCTTGATACCTAGCAGACCGACAACTTTGGACATATCTCAGTTTCCGATTGCTGGGTAAAGTAACAATTAACAGACTGGCACGGTTGAAAATGTGTTATCCTAATAACGGTGTTAGGGGAAGAGTTACGGGTTGTGTCTCCGCGCGGGTCAGGGATTTTTAATACTAGCGACCTGCTGCGGAGAAGGTTAAAAGCTATGGGCTTGGGTGAGGTTGACAAAGGCTAGACAAATGTAGACTAAGGTAATAGAAAAACTTGACAAACCTAGAGAAAAAAGCCTACGATCGAGAAAGTTATTTAATTGATGCTTGTGCTGTTATCGATCAAGACCAAGTTAAAATTAACAAGTGCCGAAAAACAATTGATGAGTAAACACGCTGGAATAGCTCGTTTTACATACAATTGGGGTTTGGCGACTTGGCAAAACTTGTACCAAGATGGATTAAAGCCCAACAAATATATTCTCAAAAAGTTTTTCAATAATCACGTCAAGCCAGAGCTAGAATGGATTAAAGAAAAAGGAATTTGTCAAAAGATCACTCAATATGCTTTCGACCAATTAGGTAATGCGTTCGATCGTTTCTTTAAAGGACTTGGTGCTTATCCCAATTTTAAAAAGAAGTTTCAACACGATTCTTTCACTATCGATGCTGGTGGCAAGCCGATGAGAGTTGGTGGTGTCAGGATTAAATTACCGACAATTGGCTGGCTCAGAACCTTTGAGGGATTGCCAAATGTCACCACTTCTAAGATGACGATTTCTAGAATTGCTGAAGATTGGTATTTGTCTTTTGCCTATGAGCAACCAGAACAAGTAACAATCAAGCAATTTGAAGTTGTAGGAGTAGATTTAGGCATTAAAACCCTAGCTACACTTTCAACGGGAGTTGTGTTTGAAAATTCCAAACATTATGACCGAGAAGCAGCTAAGTTGAAGCGATTGCAGAAGCAATTATCTCGAAAAAATAAAGGTAGCAATCGTCGATTCAAAGCCAGGATGAAAGTGGCTAAACAACACAATCGAATTGCCAATCTCCGCAAAAATACTCTTCATCACGTTACTACTTATTTGAGCAAAAACCACGCCCAAGTAGTAATTGAAGATTTGAATGTAGCCGGGATGATGGCTAATCATAAGCTAGCCAAAGCAATTGCTGATTGTGGATTCCATGAATTCAGGCGACAACTAGAGTATAAGTGCCAGAAATTCGGCTCCAAACTAATAATAATTAGTCGGTGGTATCCCAGTTCTAAAACTTGTTTTAGTTGTGGAAATATTCAGGATATGCCTCTCAAAAAACGCACCTATGACTGTTGCTCGTGCGGCATATCTATCGACCGCGATCTCAACGCGGCGATTAACTTATCGAGGTTGGCTTAACCTTGAATGCTCATGGAGGGATAGCCGCTCCGATGCCCCCTGTGAAATGAGAATTAATGACTAGGCTTGTCTAGGATTTATATAGCAGTCTCTAGCAGTTCGACAGAAATGGGTTCCTTTATCAAATTAGACTTTCAAATTAGACATGAAAAATTAACCACAAAAAGTTAAAATTTATTCACATTAATTTTTAATTTTTTAATCTATGATGGTATCTGGTCGCTCACCAAATACTAATGATTTCCAAAGAAAGTTTATTTGTGGTGTCTCTATTTCCCTACTTGGGTTTTCTCTGGTTTTTGACGAAATCTGGAAAAACTCCTCGTTTAGCTCTGATGGGATTTTACGGCACTCTCGTGTTTGTGGGTGTGACTATTCCCGCAGCAATTTACGCAAAAGTTGCCTACAACGAGTCGCTAGCAAATGTCGATTGGCTCCACGGTTGTGCGGAACTATTCTTGACACTTGCCAATATTTTAGTAGTTTTAGGCTTTCGGGAAGCGGTGATTAAAGCCAAAGCATCCTCACAGAATGGTGGCGAGGAGGAAGAATGTCTTGCAGACGGGGGAAAATAGCCGCCGTTGACAGTTGACAGTTGACAGTTGACAGTTGACAGTTGACAGTTGAGGGCGATCTCTACCTAGAAGGAAGAGGATTGGAGTAATGAATCGTCTGATTTTAATTTCTACGCCAAAGGGAGATGCTTTCAACCAATTATTTCTGGTATAAAACCCGGTTTCTGGCTTAACATCCATCGCTGACAATAGCTGATTTTGGCTAGAAACTGGGTTTTTACGGCGAAGCGCATTCTAGAGTTGCCGATCGGCTTACTTGCAAAATTTTAGGCAAGCATTAAAATATGTGGAAACTCAAATCAAGCACTTCTAGCGCCGAGCTTGCCTGAGATCCGAGATTTTGGGTGGAGAAAAGCCCTATCTGTGGCGCGATCGACAATCCTGCTCTCGCCGTCAGCGGAAATAGACTACCATATTGCTAAGTCTAGCTTTGGTGGGAATCTCCAGGCAGGAAAAAGATGAGCTATTGTCTCAATCCCCATTGCAACAAGCCGCAGAATCGTGATTCAACCAAGTTTTGTCTGGCGTGCGGCTCAAAATTGCTGCTGAAAGAGCGTTACCGCGCCCTTCAACCTATCGGTGAAGGAACATTTGGCAGAACTTTTTTAGCTGTCGATGAAGATAGGTTGAAAAGTCGCTGCGCCATTAAACAATTTTTCCCCCACGTTCAAGAAAAGGCAGAATTAGAAAAGGCAACTTCACTGTTTAAACAAGAAGCTCATCGCCTGTACGAACTCGGAGAACACCCGCAGATTCCAAGTTTACTGGCTTCTTTTGAACAAGCAAAACACCTGTATCTTGTAGAAGAGTTAATCGAAGGAAATAATTTGTTTCAGGAGTTGCAGCAGCGCGGAGCTTTTAGCGAGGAACAGATTTGGGAATTGTTGATTAATTTGTTGCCTGTTTTGCAATTCGTGCACGAGCGGCAGGTAATTCATCGGGATATTAAGCCGGAAAATATTCTGCGGAGAAATCCCCAAACTTTCTCGACTCCTGGTAATGGAAAAAAAGGGATAAGTCTGGCAGAATCTTCTACTGTACAGGGGAAATCGAGGGGGGGTCAGTTTGTGCTGGTAGATTTTGGAGTTGCTAAGCACATTAGCGCGATTTCTGAGGCGAAAACTGGTACGATAACGGGAACTGCTGGCTATGCACCGATCGAACAAATTCGCAGCGGTAAGGCGTATCCGGCGAGCGACCTTTACAGTTTGGGCGTTACCTGCATTCACTTGCTGACTGGGGCGGTGCTGAATGATTTGTTCGATGCTTTGGAATGCAAATGGATTTGGCGATCGCACTTAGCGCAAAAAGGCATCAAAGTCAGCCAAAAATTAACAACTATTTTAAATAAATTGCTCAAAGATTCCGTAAGGGAGCGATATCAATCCGCGGCAGAAGTGCTGCACGACTTGGTGAAATTTGGGCAATATCCCCGATCGCAAATTGCGTATAACTATCGCACCAAAATAGCCATTAATTCGTCTGTAACTCACTCGCAGACAGCGACAGCAACCGCCGTATCTGCCGCGCCACCTCAGAATGTGCAGGTGACAACCGCAGCTAGCAACCCGCAATTATTATCTCATAACTGGCAGTGCGCGCGCATTCTTCACGGTCATTCAGACTCGGTTAATGCTATTGCAATTAGCCCTCAAGGCAATATTCTCGCTAGCGCCAGCGACGATAAAACAATTAAGCTGTGGAACCTGCAAACAGGGGAATTAATCCATACTTTTTTCGGCCATTGCGCGACGGTTGATGCGGTGGCTATCAGCCCCGATGGGAGAATGCTGGTTAGCGGCAGTTTTGACAGAAAAGTTATTGAGTGGAAGCTGGATAAAAAGGCGATGATTCGCGAGTTTTACAGCGATTATGGGTCGCCGTACAGTCACCGGTACGGCTCCGTATATTCGGTGGCTTTTAGCTGCGATGGAGGGGCAATAGCAAGCGCTAGTGGCGACAATAGTATTAAGCTGTGGAACCAGCACAACGGAGCTTTAGTTCACAAACTTTCGGGACATTCTGACAAGGTTTTATCTGTGAGTTTTCGCCCTCAAAGTATGATGCTGGCTAGCGGTAGTGCGGACAAAACTATTAAGGTTTGGCGTGTAGGGATGGCCCAGAGTGTGCGGACTTTTGTCGGACATTCTGATTGGGTTTATGCGATCGCCTTTAGCCAAGATGGTAAGATGATTGTCAGCGGTAGTGCCGATACTACCGTAAAATTGTGGAATCCCGATACCGGGGAATTGATTAATACTTTGAGCGGCCATTCTGATGAGGTGATATCGGTGGCTATCAGTCCCGATCGCGAAACTATGGCTAGCGGCAGTCGAGATGGTACAGTTAAAATCTGGAACTTGCAAACAGGCGAATGTTTGTGCAGCTTAGTTGGCCGCAATCCGGTGGCTTTTAGTCCTGATGGCAAAACTTTAGTCACCGGTGGCGATGGGGATGAAATGTTAATTTGGCGGGCGTTTGTTTAGTTGGGCGAGATAACTGAGATACTGGGAAATGCGATCGACATCTGCGTCAAGTAAGCGATTGGCCCAAGAATATATCTTAAGTTGCGATCGCATTTCCCGAAATATTGCAGCATCCCCGCGACTGTCGAGAGGGAAAACCCAAGCATCAAATCCCGCCGACTTGAGACGGCTAACAGCGCCATCGCCATCTTGTACCCACAATTGACGCTTGATCCGAAGAGGTTGACAGCAATATTCACCGACAACGATTCCCCCCACCGAAACGCTAGCATCCTCTCCACGATTGGAAAGTTCTTGCAAAATAGCTTTCAGGGAATTAAGGTTTTTGACATCTTGCACCTGCGACGGTGTAAACTTGACAATCACCATTTCTGTAACTTCCACTGGTTTTGTCGATCGTCCAAAGTTGACCGGTTGATTCGCCCAAGAATTTTGTATTTCCGGTTGATTCCCCCAAGAATTTTGTGTTTCCGATGGCGCCACCCAAGAATTTTGTGTTTCCGATGGCGCCGCCCAAGAATTTTGTGTTTCCGATGGCGCCGCCCAAGAATTTTGTGTTTCCGGTAGTGGGCTCTCGATTTCCTCTGTAACCTCTGGTGTTGCTACAGGCTTTGCAGTATCTACAATGATCTGAATTTCCTCGCCATCCTTCTCAATTTTCCCACTAATCTGTAAGATAGCATTCTCTGTAATATGCTGTTTAACTTCTTCATAACTCTTGGGAAACACAACAGCTTTGATTTGGTGTGTCAAATCTTCTAACTGCAAAATTGCCATCGCATCGCCTTTTTTTGTCACTACAAGTTTGATAGCATTGAGCATGACAATAACGGATACTTTACCCTTTTTCTCGGCTAACTGTGCGAGAGTCACCACATCTGGATCTTGATTGGATTGAAGCAGAAACTTGAGGGGATGCTCTGATACATAAAAACCCAGCAATTCTTTTTCTAAACGCAATTTTTCCTGCGTGTCAAAATCTTTCACAGTTTTTGATTTTGGGGCCGAATCATAGGTATTCGCCGACTTAGCAAAGCTGTTCCCACCTAACAAGTCAAACAGATTACCTTGACCGCTTTCCCGATCTTTTTTGCGGTCTTGGGCCCATTTCATCACCCCTTCAAGGTCGTTTATTAATTGACGGCGGTTGGGTGCGATTTTGTCAAAAGCACCACAGTGAATCAAGGCTTCTAGGGCGCGGCGGTTGACAGAATGTAGATTTACGCGATCGCACAAATCTGGTAAAGACTTAAAATGACCCCCTGACCTGCGCGCCTCCAAAATATTCTCAATTGCCCCTTCACCAACATTTTTAACTGCCGAAATCCCAAACAAAATTTTATGTTTTTCGGCTTTTGTCATCTCCATCGGCAATGGCGTAAAAGTAAGTTCAGAACCATTAATATCAGGTGGCTCAACGTCAATCTTCAGCTTGATACAATTAGCAATATATCTCTGTACTTTCTCCTGATCGCCTCGGTTAGCTGTCAGCAGTGCAGCCATGTATTCAACAGGAAAATTTGCTTTTAAATAAGCAGTTTGATAAGTGATATAGGCATAGGCCATTGAATGGGATTTATTAAAGCAGTTAGATGCAACTAGACTATTTTCTAGAATAAAATTGTGGTCTTTTTCAACACCTATGTCATATACCTCTTGAGTTCCTAGAGATTTGCGACTAATAATTTTAACCATGTTTATAACTCCTTAGAATAGCCTCAATTTTAGTTTTCTTTCGTTGCAGTCCCAATTGGGGATACTGATATACAAAATCATAAAATGCTTGTATGTTTTTTCGACTAAATATTCTCCAATAATAAACTTTTTTAAATATATGCTCTTGTACAGAACCCATGCCTAGGTGCATTGATAGTTCGCAGGCAAGTTCAAAGGAACCAACGATGCACACTAAACCACCACTTCTACCCTTGTTTAGATAAGCACAACCATCACCATCAAAGTAGCCTAACACATAAGACCCTAAATATTTTGATATCGGGAAATAAGTAACTCCCGAAAAAGTCCTTCCTGCTATGATACCGTAACCGCGTAAAGAGTTTGCCAGTTGTTCAGAAGAAAAATTTATTCGGTAGTGAGGAGCATAATTTTGAAGCTGAATAACTCTAATTTCGCCAGAGTATTGTAGCTCTATACTCAGCATTTCTGTAAGTTCCTTGTCAATAGATTCAAAAGCTATATAATTAGTGCTAGTAACGCAGCCATCAGCAGCTATCAAGCCTAACAAATAAGCTTTAGAGTGAGAGTCAATTACATCAAAATAGTTTTCATTTAAAGAATAGCGATTTCGCCGCTTAGTATTAATATCAGCTTCTTTTAAAACTCTTGAAACCGCTCTCTCGCTCACACCAAGGTAGTTAGGAATTTCTCGGCATTCCATGCCATCATTAAAAGCAGAAATAATCTTTTGCTTATTTTCAGATGTTAGTTTGCGATAGTCTAAATACATTTTATATATCTAATAGAGGGTTGATTTGTTTTAATTCTAATCCTTTTTCAAAGATTATATCAATGGGCAGCATTTGACCGTCAGCAGTCATAAACTTGTGATCTTTTGTAGCGCGAATTATCGAGCCATCTTCGAGACAATACTCAAAAACCTCCTGCATTCCCCGGCGATGCCACTGTGCAATTGGCTGTGTGTAAATATAACCATTACTATCAACACTGTAAACTGTGCACTGAATTTGTTCCTCAACAATTTTACCAATTGCCATCGGCCCATATTCCACCGTCAATATCTGCGTGTCATAGCTCAAGCAATATTCCGCGAATTGTAGCATCTGCCCAAACAACTCTTCGGCAATTCTTTGAGTGACACCATTTTTAGTTGCCCCATCAATAAATGTTTCCTTTTGCTTCTGCATTTCATCAGCCTTCTTCTTGCCCATGGCGCGGCGCAGCAAATCAGCTTGCCCTAAAGAATAGCCCGCCAAATCTTGAGCCATCCGCATGATTTGCTCTTGGAAACAAAGCGTTCCATAGGTCTCTTTCAAAATCGGTTCTAACAGCGGATGGTCGTATTTAACCACTTCTCTGCCGTGTTTGCGATCGATAAATTGTGGAATCAAACCAGCATCCAGCGGGCCGGGACGATAAAGCGCCAGAATAGAAGAAATATCATCCAGACAAGAAGGTTTGATTTTTTTTACTACATCCAGCATCCCAGAAGATTCTAGCTGAAAAATACCTTCTAAATCTCCTTTTTCTAATAGTTGATAAGTCTTTGCTACATCACCGGGTAACTTGTTGTTCCTAGTAAATGTCTCTTGAGCTCTGCGTTCTATGTCAGAAGGTAAGCCTTCAGCATTGATAGTTATATCTTGAGTTTGCTTAACATAATCAACAGTTTTTTGGAGAGTCGTTAAATTTTTGAGTCCCAGAAAGTCCATTTTGAGTAACCCCAAAAATTCCAAGTCTTCCATAAAATATTGGGTGATTACAGCACCATTTTCATTCTTTTGCAGGGGCACAATTTCATCAAGGGGGATGGAAGAAATCACCACGCCGGCGGCATGAACACCATAGGTTTTGTTAGTTCCTTCAATGCGAATTGCCATGTCAATCCACTGACGCACTGGGACTTCGGTGCCAGTTTCGGCATTAGTACAAATAGTATTTTCGTAGTTGGTTTTAAATTCCTGTGCCGGTGTTGCATCGGAAATCATTACTTTGAGTTTTTCCGGTTTCCCCCGCGATACAGGAATCATTTTCGCCATCTCATCGGCTTTTTTGTAGGGAATACCTAAAACTCTGGCAACATCTTTCAAAACAGCTTTTGATGTCATTCTGTTGAAAGTAATAATTTGCGCTACGCGGTCTGTACCATATTTGTCTGTGACATATTTAATCATATCGTCCCGTCTTTCGATGCAGAAATCGCTATCAATATCTGGCATCGATTTACGTTCGGGATTGAGAAATCTCTCGAATAGTAGTCCGTGGTGTACAGGGTCTATGTTTGTAATGTTGAGGACATAAGCAACTAAAGAACCTGCCGCAGAACCACGTCCTGGCCCGACGGGAATATTGTTGTCTCTAGCATATTTCATGTAGTCCCAAACCACTAAAAAATATTCAGAAAAGCCCATCTGCTGAATCATTTTTAGCTCATATTCTAGTCTTTGTTTGTAGACTGGGGGAATTTCATTTCTGGTACGGGCTTTGAGTCTTTCTAATAATCCTAGCCAAGATATTTCTTCTACATAGGTATCGGCGGTATGTTCTGGGGGAATTGGAATTGTGGGAATCCGAGCTTCTCCTGTTAGATCGTATCTTGATACTTTGTTTGCTACTTCTAGGGTGGTTTCGATCGCCTCTTTGATGGTTTCATCATCCAAATGGTCTCGAAATAGTTGCGCCATCTCCATAGCAGACTTCAGATATTCTGTGCCGCTGTAGCGCATCCGCTTTTCTTCTTCAATCAGTTTGTTGGTGTTGATGCACAACAAAGCATCGTGAGCTTCTACGTCGTTGCAGGAAATATAGTGAGAATCATTGGTGGCAATTATTTTAATATTGAATTCGCGGGCAATTTTGACGATTTCAACATTAACCATGCGGTCTTCTTGGGAACCGTGGTCTTGAATTTCTATATAATAGTCTTCTCCAAATACTTCTTTATACCATTTGGCAACTTCGCGGGCAGTATCTAGCTTGTTTTGCAGAATCATTTGGGGAACTTCACCACCCAAACAAGCGCTGGTAACAATTAAACCTTCGGAGTATTGTTTGAGGAGTTCTTTGTTGATGCAAGGACGGGCAAAAATACCTCTTTCGGGCATTCCTTTTAAATGGGAAATTGTGGTAAGCTTTACTAAGTTTTTATAACCTTGCGTATTTTTAGCTAAAACAACTTGATGGTATTTTCTTCTACCTCGAACTTTGACTTCGATGTCGCCGTTGACGACGTACATTTCATTGCCAATGATGGGCTTGATATTTTTATTTCGGCAAACTTTGATTAGCTCGATCGCGCCATACATCACGCCGTGATCCGTAAGGGCGATCGCGGGCATCCCCAATTCCACCGCGCGCTCTGCTAGCTGTTGTAGCTGAGACGCGCCGTCTAGCAGGCTGTAATCGCTGTGAATGTGCAAACCAACGAAAGACATAGCGATTTTATATTGTAGATTTTAGATTTTAAATCTTACACCATTGGCGTGTCAAAGTATAAAATAAAAAACAAAGCTTATTATCACTTTTAAGATAATTTGGGCTGGGGGGTTTGATACCGCATAAGATGAGTTTGCTGTGATATTGATGATTCGATCGCACTTTTACAAACTTACTTGTTCCAAATAACGCTCGAAGTCTTTAATCCGTTCTTTTGTGACTCTGGCTCTGCAATAACCGTAGATAGAAGGAGCCACGCTACCACCCTCAAAGTAACCTGCTTCATAATCGCAAGATTCATCTCGAAACTTGAGCCAACTGCGCTGTGCAACAGTCAATCTCTGCTTTTGTTTGCTGTTGAGTTTTGGTTGAAGTTGCTGGTATACTTGATTGAGTTTTTTGTCTGCTGCCTGAAACTCTTGGCTGGAACACACATTCTGATCCAGTGTCGTTTGAGGACTTTTACAGTTAACCTGTTGGGCGAGTTTTAAGGATGTATTGCTAGCTTTAGTGGGAAGTAAAAATCCGGCTGTCAATAAAAGTAAACTCGCCGCCAATGTTGTCCAAGTAGTGATATTTTTCAATGAACTTCTCCGTTTTATCGTTGACTGTTAGCTGTTAAAATAATTATCGCTATTGCAAATTTTACCAGATTGCGCGAGGGCGATCGCATCTGGAGCATCTCAGTTTTGATGTTTTGACTTTATTATAGTGCTGTCCCCGCTCGCGTATTCTACAAATCGCGAGCGGGGACGCTCGCACTGTCAAGAAATTGCTTTTTTGCAAAAGTGAGATGCTCCGATCGCATCTATTGATGTTAAGTTTATTCACAACTTATAGCCGTCTCAAAAATCCGCTGTTATCTTAAATGTATCAGGCAAACAGGCATCTTGCAAAAATTCAAGCTTAAGAATTCAAGTTGGTAGGTACGAATAAACTTAACAGCAAGGTAGATGCAATGGTAAAGGAATCTTCTCAACCCAAACCAGGCGATGCAGTTCTTGGCGGTCAAAATCTAGAACCTCTAATCAACGCAGCAGTTTTAGGGGGAATAGAAGGAGCAAAACAGCGTTGTGCAAGTTCAGATGTCAAAATGAGAATTGCTGGGCTGCGAGAAGCAGTTAAGTATGGGGAACAAGGCATAGAATTGCTGGTGCACGGTTTGAAAGATGAAGTGTCAGAAGTCGGGTACGTTGCCTATTCTTTGCTACAGGAAAATGCAGAGCCAGAATTGAAAAGGGTGCTGGAAATAAATAATCCTTGCCCGCTACGGTGCGTTCGTAATATTCCTATAATACGACAAGTTAGCTCTGTAATCCTCAGCCCCCATTTGCAACTCCTTGCTACTTGGTACGGGGACTCTAAAACCATCAACCTGTTGGATGTAGAGACAGGTACTGTTAAAACTACTCTCACTTTGGATTCAATATCTACTTACTCGATAACCTTCCCGATAGTCTTTAGCCCCAACGGGAAACTCCTTGCCAGTTTTGGTGACAAAATCATCAAGCTGTGGGATGTAGAGACGGGTACACTCATAACTACTTTCACTGGGCATTCATATGATATTCACTCCGTAGCCTTCAGCCCCAACGGGAAACTCCTTGCCAGTGGCAGTCAAGACGGAACCATCAAGCTGTGGGATATAGAGACGGGTACACTCATAACTACTTTCACTGGGCATTCATTTTATTATATTGTTTACTCCGTAGCCTTTAGCTCCAACGGGAAACTCCTTGCCAGTGGCAGTCAAGACAGAACCATCAAGCTGTGGGATATAGAGACGGGTACGCTTAAAACTACTCTCACTGGGCATTCATATGATATTTGCTCCGTAGCCTTTAGCCCCAATGGTCAACTCCTTGCCAGTGGCAGTCGAGACAGAACCATCAAGCTGTGGGATATAGAGACGGGTACGCTTAAAACTACTCTCACTGGGTATTCAAGGTTGGTTGAATACGTAGCCTTCAGCTCCGACGGACAACTCCTTGTCGGTGCCGGTATGGATAAAACAAAAAGAGTGGATGCTGCAGGCGATTCGTTTACCATTAATGGGCAACTCCCTGACAATTCCCCTGCGATCGCAACCATCAAGCTGTGGGATGTAAAGACGGGTACAGTCATAACTACTTTTGCGTCGGACTCTCGTTTCTCCTCATCATTTAGCCCGAACGGGCAATTCCTTGCCACTTATTCGTCTGACTCTGGCAGCAACAAAACCATCAAGCTATGGCTAGCAGATTTTTGCAATCCAGAGCGATGCGATGCAGTTGCTATATTCCACAGCTACATGAAAATCAAGCAACCTCAAAACTCTAGTTTATACCAAGCTTTTCAAACACTAAATCGCGGAACCAAGGCAGAACAAAAGGCTGCATTTTCACAACTTCAAAGTAGCCAAGAACCTGCGATCGAAGCAGCATTGCGGTTATATATCAATGAACTAAATCCGAAGGGAGATGTTACCTATAGCAGGCTGAAATATTTACTGGACATTAAGCAATGGCAATCAGCTCAGGAGGAAACTGAAGATATTCTAATTCAGCTATCAGGTTGCGTCAAAAGCACAGTTATTAGCGAAATTCTCAAATCAGAATTTACTCAAAGTGGCAAATCATATTATGGCAACAGTTACCGCTATGTAAAACGAAAAATATCAACTGATGAATTACGTTTTATATACGAGATTTGGCAAAAATCGGTCAATACCAGTTCTTTATCGAGTGAGGGGGCAGTAACCCCCGATTTTTTGGTGACTTTCAACCCACATTCCGCACCCCCAACTGGCACATAGGGGGATTGAGGGAGTAAAAGTGAATCATCCGAGACAAAAATGAGTAGAAATACTCAACTATCTCGGTCACTCAGCATTACCCAGTAGTCCATTCTG
>NZ_JAAFKG010000098.1 GCF_013299185.1 Microcoleus sp. bin48.metabat.b7b8b9.023
CAAATCTGATGAGATTGGAGCCTTTCCCAATGAAACCAGTTGTCTCACAGTTTTTTGCCTCGTCGTAGAGCGAGATCATGCCAAACATGACCGTGGAACCCCCCGCGAATAATTCATGACACTAACTAAAATTCTAACTGATGAGTATTTCTTAAGTTCCTCCTTAAAAGTTTTTTTGATAAACTCCTCAATTTCTTGTCGTCCAGAGTCACTTAGATCTTGTTTACTCAACTTTTCAAAAACTGATGTGTAAGTCAAACCTAAAACTGTGACGAAGGTTGCTGCTGCTGCTCCAGATACAAAATTAGCAATTGCCCCACCAATAAGGCCAGTGAACCAATTACTTATGAAACCAGCAATATCTAAAACACTCGTCGTAATAGTAGCCACTATGGTCACAATTGTGACGGAACCAATCTGATCTAAAATCTCAACCCATTCTTTATATCCATAGAGAGCAGCTATCTGAGTGCATAGAAGTCCCTGAGATGTAAAAGCAGCGGCAGGAGTAGTTAGCGGTATAGGGACAAATGCGGCTGCGAAACAAGCAGAAGCAGCAACTTTCACATAACTAACAGCAACCTGTCTTTTAGATTCTAAATCAGCTATCTGGCGAATAATGAATGCATCCGTATAAAGCTTTGGGAGTAGTTCAACTGTTAGATTAACTATCTCTTTCACCCCAAAAGGTTCACCGTTGATTGGATTAGCTGACACCCTGACAACTTTAAATGGCTCTAAGTTATAATGAGATTCATGAATTCTTAAGGTTTCTTCCATCTCTTCAAGTTCTGATTGTCTTGCAAGGTCAGCTTGAGACAGAAGAATGACAACAGGTATTTTATATTCTGTAAAATTTCTGAGAACTGTTGCATCAAAAGGTTCAAATCGCTTTAGACCAGCATGAATGACATACCAAATGAGATGAATCTGTTCATCTACTCCTTTGGCTTTCCTTTCGTCCAAAAAGTTAAATACATCGTTGATAAATTTATCAGATCTTTCTACCTCATAACCTGCTGAATCATAGAGAACAACAGGTGCTTTCTCATCTTGTTTACCAGGATGAGGATAACGAATAAAGGCTGCACTTACAGGAAAGCCAGTTCCAGTTTTTGCTAACTCTCTGCCGAAAACTGCATTTATCAGGTTACTTTTTCCTGAACCTGTTCTACCAATTACAGCTATATTCGGAGACTTCAAATCCTCCAGCGTTTTCTCCAAACTCTGCTTAAACTTTCCCATAGTTTCTAATCTAGCTAATTGATTGAACATCTACTGATTTCATGACCAGTAGTCTAACAAAAACTTAACTCTGACAAATAACTCTTCAACTGCGTCCTCACAGGCAACTGAGAGATTTAACTATTAATCATAGCGCAGTTGCGGTTGACGGGGTGCAAAGCAAATTCTAGAACTTACGCATGGGGGCCCAGAAACCGGGTTTTTTACGAAAATACTTCGTTGCAGCCCAAAGATTTGGCAAAAAACCCGGTTTCTTTGTTGGAGTGTGTCCAAGAGTGTCAGAAAAAAAAGAAAACCCAAAAACCTTTTTAAACATAGGGTTTGGGGGTTTTCTTCATTGCATCAGCGTGCAAATTACAACTTGCTAGGCTCGATCGCAGGTGCGCGCAAAGACACCGTTTTATCCGCAGCAGCCTTAGCCACTAGCGATGGCACTGAATCCCGCAACTTTGCAGTCAACTGTGCAGTAGTCGCATCGTAAACCTGAGTCAGCATCTTCGGATACAAGCCAATGCCAATAATCGGCACTAACAAAGCCGCAATAATAAACACTTCTCGCGGTTCCGCATCCACCAATTCTTCATGTTCCGCTAATTCTTTGTTTTCCGGGCCGTAGAAGATTTCGCGCAGCATTGACAGCAGATAAATCGGAGTTAAAATTACGCCGACAGCCGCCAAAAATACCACGCAAACCTTAAACACCGGATTGTAAGCGTCGCTGGTTGCAAAACCTACAAACACCATCAATTCTGCTACAAAACCGCTCATTCCCGGCAAAGCCAAGGAAGCCATAGAACAAGCAGTCCACATGGCGAAAACCTTACGCATTTTCTTGCCGACACCGCCCATTTCGTCGAGCATGAGGGTGTGAGTGCGATCGTAAGTGCAGCCTACCATGAAGAACAAACTCGCCCCGATCAAACCGTGGGAAACCATTTGCAGCATGGCGCCGCTCGTTCCCAAATCGGTAAACGAAGCTATCCCAATCAGCACAAACCCCATGTGGGAAATTGAAGAATAAGCAATTTTGCGCTTCAAATTGCGCTGAGCAAAGGAGGTTAAGGCGGCGTAAACAATGTTAACTACACCCAAAATTACTAAGATGGGTGCGAATACAGCGTGAGCATCCGGGAGCATTCCGGCATTCATCCGCAGCAAGGCGTAGCCGCCCATTTTTAGCAGAATTCCTGCTAGCAACATATGGGCGGGTGCGGTTGCTTCGCCGTGGGCGTCGGGGAGCCAAGTGTGCAGGGGAAAAATTGGCAGTTTGACGCCGTAGGCTATTAAAAATCCTGTGTACAGCAGCAATTCTACATTGGGGGCGAATTCTTTGGCTGCGATCGCCCGCATATCGAAAGTCACGGTATCGCCGTAAAACGCCATCGTCAGCGCGCCAACCAAAATAAACAGCGAACCGCCTGCGGTGTAAAGGATAAACTTAGTTGCTGCGTAGAGGCGCTTTTTGCCGCCCCAGATTGACAAAATCAGGTAAATCGGGACTAATTCTAGTTCCCAAACCAGGAAAAACAGCAACATATCCTGTACGGCAAAAACTGCGATTTGGCCGCCGTACATTGTCAGCATCAAAAAGTAAAATAGCTTTGGTTTAAGTGTGACTGGCCAAGCTGCTAAAGTAGCCAGGGTAGTAATAAAACCTGTCAGCAAAATCAACGGCATTGACAAACCGTCAGCACCCACCGACCAATTTAAATCGAGTTGGGGCAACCAAGCATAACTTTCTACGAGTTGCAAGTTGGGATTGCTGAAGTCGTACTGAGTGCAAAAAGCGTAAACAAGCAGGGCAAAATCGATCAAACCCACAATTAGTGCATACCACCGCACCGTCTTGCCATCCTTATCGGGAATCAAAGGAATTAGCAGGGACGCAGCAATGGGAAACAGAATTGTTGTTGTTAACCAGGGAAAGTTAGCTGTATCCATTGCGTTTTAAAATTATCCATCAATTATTAGGTTTAAACACATTTTGGCGATTTTGGTCTAAACTTTATACTTTCTTTATACGAAACAATTCTTTTTGTAATGTTTGCGACGATTTGTGCGATCGCAAAAGTTGAGTTTAATTAAAGATTTATTTCTATTTGCTAATTGTCAATTTTGAGTTATTGAGCTAAGAGCAATCCTTAAAATATCTTCTAGTGGGACATGACAACGCCTTTCATCGTATCAAATTAACCCTAAAAACCTTTGGATCTCTTGTTTATCGCCGAGATCCGATCCCCCTAAATCCCCCTTAAGAAGGGGGACTTTGACAGAATACTCTTGTTCCCCCCTTATTAAGGGGGGCTAGGCAGGGCGGTTTTATTGTCGTCAGACAAATTAGGTACGTAGTTGGGCTTGGGCCCTCTTTCCTAATATTATAAAGAGCGCGCTGAAGCGCAACTACGTACCTTGACTCAAACGCGAGCCGACCTTTGAGCGATAATTTTGGTAGTTTGAGATTTCCTATCCTGACAATAAAACCACCCTACTTATTAAGGGGGGCTAGGGGGGATCTAGACTTCGAGGCAAACAAAAGATACGGTAGGTTTTGTCTTAAGTTGAAACTAACAGGCAATACCGTTTCCCTGTACTCTTGTTCCCCCCTTATTAAGGGGGGGCTAGGGGGGATCTAGACTTCGAGGCAAACAAAAGATACGGTAGGTTTTGCCTTAAGTTGAGACTAACAGGCAATACCGTTTCCCTACATATCTAACCAACTCCAGAAACGATCGCAAAACCCAGAACTGCGACAAACACAATCAGGGCATAAAATTGAGCGCGACCGTTTTCAAAGTATTTCAAACCTTCGCCGCTAACTAGGGTGAGAAACCCTGTCAAGTTGACGATACCATCGACAACTCGCAAATCCACTTCCATGACTTGCCGCGCTAAACGACGGCTGCCTTTGACGAAGAGAACTTCGTTGATATCGTCGAGATACCACTTGTTGAGGGAGAACTCGTAAAGTGGTTTGATTTTTTGGGCGATCGCACTTGGGTCGATTTTCCGGCTCAAATACATCAGAGAAGCCAAAGTAATGCCCAGCAAAGCAATACCTACAGAACTGCCGCCCATGATTAGAAATTCCGTCAAATCGAACTTCGCGGCGTGTGCCAAAACTTCTTCGAGAGACTCGCCAGGAGCGCGGACAAACTGCTCGAAATAATTGGCAAACGGCGTACCGAGAAAACCGATAAACACAGAAGGTACAGCCAGCAACACCAACGGCAGAGCCATTGTCAGAGGAGATTCGTGAGGGAAATGGTCGTGTGCGTCGTGACTTTCGCCAGTTGATGCCAATTCCTTAACGTTCATCGCTCCAGGGCCGAAAACCAAACCCGGTTGCAGGAGTTGTTGCTTGATGGCGCTGTCATTGCCCCGGAATTCGCCCTCAAAGGTGCTGAAATACATCCGAAACATATAAAACGCGGTCATCCCGGCAGTCACCCAACTCACAGCCCACAGAGCGGGATTTGCATGGAAAGCTTGGGCGAGGATTTCGTCTTTTGACCAAAAACCAGCAAAGGGCGGAATGCCACAGATTGCTAAGTTTCCGATTAAAAAGCAAGTAGCGGTAATCGGCATATATTTCCGCAAGCCGCCCATGACTCTCATGTCTTGAGCGAGGGCGGGGTTGTGCCCGACGACATCTTCCATGCCGTGAATGACTGAACCCGAGCACAGGAACAGCATTGCTTTGAAGTAAGCGTGGGTCATTAGGTGGAAGAGTCCGGCACTGTATGCGCCGACTCCCATTGCCATCACCATGTAGCCCAATTGGGAGATTGTGGAGTAGGCTAAGCCTTTTTTGATGTCATTTTGGGTAATTGCGATCGAGGCACCCATGAATGCTGTAAAACAGCCGGTGCAGGCGATCAAATTCATGACTGCGGGCAGTCCTTCAAATACTGGGTACATCCGAGCGATCAGGAAGACGCCGGCTGCTACCATCGTCGCGGCGTGGATGAGGGCCGAAATTGGTGTCGGGCCTTCCATTGCGTCTGGAAGCCAGACGTGGAGGGGGAATTGAGCTGATTTGGCTGCTGGGCCCAAAAATATCAGGACTCCGAAGATGGTTGCGAGAGTTGCGCTCAAAGCACCGGATTCGACTAGGGAGTGCAGCCGTTCGCCCATCACGTCAAATTCAAAGCTGCCGGTGGCCCAGTAAATGCCGAGGATGCCCAGCAGCAAGCCGAAGTCGCCGACGCGGTTGGTGACGAAGGCTTTTTGGCAGGCGTCTGCTGCTGGTTTGCGATCGTACCAAAATCCGACTAGCAGGTACGAACACATACCTACCAGTTCCCAGAAAATGTAAATCTGAACGATGTTCGGGCTGACTACTAGACCTAGCATTGAGGCGCTGAAGATGCTCAGGTAGGCGTAAAATCGCACGTACCCGTCATCGTGTGCCATGTAGCCGTCGGTGTAAATCATCACCAAAAAGGCGACCGTGGTGACGATCGCCAGCATTACCGACGTGAGGGGGTCAATGATATAGCCCATGTTCAGCGAGAAGTCCCCAGCAGAGGCCCACTGAATGGTTCGGGTGTAGGGTGCGTGGCCCTGTAGTTGACTCCACAGCAATGCAAAAGACATTACCGCTGACCCTCCGAGGGTGGAAAGGATTAAAATCGCATTCGCTTGTCGGAGTTTGTTGGTTGCCTGGTTAAAGGTGATTAAGCCTAAACCTACTAGCATTGCGCCTGCCAGTGGCAGGACTGGAATCAGCCAGGCGTATTGATAAAGCGGTTCCATGACTGATAGGTAGTTTAAAGTTTCTACTAGATATTGCCAAAACTGTTAATAATTGTGACACACGCTTGCGCGACTGGGCAGAAAGACTCTCTACAATTCTTAAGTATTGCCGATCGACAATCCTTAAGAATTGCTGCTGGTGTTGGCGATCGATCTAGTTCGCCTTAAATCTATGCCAAAAGATAGATTGACAAATTTCCAATTTTTGGGGGCAGGCCAGGAATAAATAAACCGGGTTTTTCCACACAATACCCTCGCGCTCGATGCGGTATTTTCGTAAAAAAACCCGGTTTTTGCCGACCTTTAAATGTCTGGTTGCCGATCGAATGGGTAATTCCCCAATTCTCGATCGATAGGAACCGAATGCCTTTTAACCGTTACCGGTTGGCTACTTGCTGCGGTTGCAGGCGTTGACTTTGGGGAGCATTCTGAGTGGCGAGCATCCAGGAATCCAGAGTGCGTCGCAGTTCCTCGCGACCTTGATAATTTTCAAATCTAAATAGAACTCGATCGCCCTCAAACAAAATCAGTGTGGGCAGACTGGTCAGCCGGTAAGTATTTGCCAATTTGAAACTTTGATCGGCATTCACCCCTAGGAGCTTGACTTTTCCTGCCCACTGTGTCTCAAAACTTGTAAGCGTGGGGTCGATCGCACGGCACAAACCGCACCAAGGCGCCCAAAAGTGAACTAAAACGGGGGTAGAGGCTTGAAATACCTCTTGTGCAAAAGTGCGTTCGCTAACCGACAACACCATGATCCCTCAAAATTTAATAATTTTTTTTCTATCCTAGGGATCATGCTACCAGTATATGTTCGCAGTGACACGCATCAGAAAAGGATGAATTTTCCACAGCAGGCCTGTAAAAATGACTACGCCTAGGTAGGAAGGGCGCAGGAACTCAAGCAAATCAAGGGTTTGACGCTTTTGCAGGATTGCCAAAAATGGAATAATTGAGGTTTGAGATTTGATGGTTTCAAAGGATTCGCCAAAACGAGCCCGCAGCCGGCTGTCGCCGTGCCACACTCCGAATAGGTGGTGAAGTATCAAACCGATGGAAGTGACGAGGGTAAAGCTAGTGCCAATCCAGAGGGTGTGGGCCACGCACCAAATCACCTGTCCCACCATTTGCGGGTGACGGGTGACGCGGATGATCCCGGCTTGGTAGAGGTGAACTTCCGGCTTTTGGATGGCGGCAATTTCTAGAAGGTTGAAGGTTGCTGGGTACAGAAACAGAAAGGAAATTGCCGACAGTATCCAAACCACTGGTTTAACTCCGGGCACGCCCTGTACTTGCCAAAGCTGCACGCCGTCGTAGCGGTGGTTGAAAAAGTAGACAACCAAAATCACCGCCAGCGGCAAACTGACAAGGGCAAACAAAACGCGGTAAAGTCTCGGCCCGATCAGCTTTTCACCTTTCGGGCGCAGGGCTGCTAAACCGCTGTGGGCGATCGCAAAACCAAATAAAAGTCCGAGAATAACTAAGTGGGAGTCAAGCGCTAAGTCGATCGTCATTGCAAATATTAAGAAAAGTTATTGATTCGTGGCCAAATTGTGTCACAAAGTATCTATAGGAGCATTCAGCGGTTATCAGTCAGTTAACTGTTCGCTGTTCGCTGTTCGCTGTTGACTGTTGACTGTTCGCTGTTCGCTGTTGACTGTTCACTGTTTGCCGATCGATCGCTGTTTGCTGTTTGCCGTCAACCGTCAACCGTCAACCGTCAACAGTTAACTGACAAATGACAACTGACAATTTAGATATATGTCTGACCTTCCTTTCACTTTAGACCAGTTACGCATTCTCAAGGCGATCGCCTCTGAAGGAAGCTTCAAACGCGCCGCCGACAGCCTCTACGTATCCCAGCCAGCAGTTAGCTTGCAAGTGCAGAACCTAGAGAGACAGTTGGACGTGCCGCTGTTTGACCGGGGGGGGCGGCGGGCTCAACTGACCGAAGCCGGACACCTGCTGCTGAGTTACGGCGAGAAAATTTTATCGCTTTGTCAAGAAACTTGTCGAGCTCTCGAAGACTTGCAAAATCTCCAAGGCGGTACTTTGATTGTCGGCGCTTCTCAAACCACGGGGACATACTTGCTACCCCGAATGATTGGGATGTTTCGGCAAAAGTACCCCGATGTAGCGGTACAGCTTCACGTACATTCGACCCGCCGCACGGCGTGGAGTGTGGCCAACGGGCAAATTGATTTGGCAATTGTTGGCGGAGAAATCCCTACCGAACTTGTAGAAGCTTTAGAAATTGTTCCTTACGCTGAGGACGAACTGGCTCTAATTCTCCCTCCATCTCACCCGATGGTACAACAAGAAAGCATCCAAAAAGAAGACCTTTATAAATTGCAGTTTATTTCCCTCGATTCGCAGTCTACTATCCGCAAAGTCATCGATCAGGTACTGACTCGCTGCGGCATTGACACGCGCCGCCTGAAAATCGAGATGGAGCTCAACTCCATCGAAGCCATTAAAAATGCTGTTCAGTCCGGGTTGGGCGCTGCTTTTGTGTCGGTTTCGGCGATCGAAAAAGAGTTGATGATGGGCGTCTTGCACAAATCTAAAATGGATGAAGTTTTGGTAACTCGAATTTTGTCGCTGATTTACAACCCCAACCGCTACCGTTCTAAAGCAGCAGAGGCTTTCAGCAATGAAATTTTGCCTTCTTTTGCTACTTATTCGACTACCCAGGAAAAGAAAGAACCTCCGACCATGGATTTGGGACTGATAGAAATAGGAACTCCCAACTCAGGGGGAAGTTGATTTATTAAGTTGCTGGTTCTCAGCAGTTCGCGCGTAGTTTAGAGATTAAAATCTGGTTTGATAATCCCTGTTCAACAGTTGACAGTTGACAGTTGACAGTTGACAGTTGACAGTTGACAGTTGACAGTTGACAGTTGACAGTTGACAGTTGACAGTTGACCGAAGGAGAGTGACTTCTACCCTTAAGTGCGAGGATTGGAGTAATGAATAGTCTGATTTTAATTTATCCCAAGCAGGCGGTCGGACTTTCAACCAATTCTTTCTGGTAAAAAGAACTGGGATTAGTATTAAAAAGTTTAACCACCTAGAATTAGGAATTAAACCAATTCCCTGTTTAGTCGATGCCCAATGCCCAATGCCCGATGCCCAATGCCCAATGCCCAATGCCCTGTTTGGCCAATGCCCTGTTTGGCCAATGCCCTGTTTGGCCAATGCCCTGTTTGGCCAATGCCCTGTTTGGCCAATGCCCTGTTTGGCCAATGCCCTGTTTGGCCAATGCCCAATGCCCTGTTTGGCCAATGCCCGATGCCCAATGCCCTATGACCAATTAGCAAACCAAAATGGAAGTTTACTGCACCCGCCCGGGCTGCCCGCGCCCTCAAAACAATTTTTCCGACCTCGATGACAGTTCCCTGCTGAAAACGGTGCAGCAAAGGTATTGCAAGGCCTGTGGAATGCCCCTAATTTTGAGCGGTCGCTATTTGCCAGTCAGGTTGTTAGGTCAAGGCGGTTTTGGGGCGGCATTTTTGGCCAGAGACCGCTATACTCCGGCGATGCGGCAGTGCGTTGCTAAACTTTTGCAGCCGTCGGTAAATCTGACTCCGGCACAGCTAAAAATCGCTCAAACTCTGTTTGAACGGGAAGCGGCGGTGCTGGAAGAACTGGGAAACGAACATTCGCAAATTCCGAGTTTGCTGGCGTTTTTTGAGCTGACTGTTCCGAGTTTGGAGCCTGGGAAAAACGATCAGTTTTTCTATCTGGTTCAAGAATTTATTGACGGTCACAATTTGGAGGAAGAACTTGTTGTTAAAGGCAAGTTTTCGGAAGCGGAAACGATGGAGGTGCTGCGGGAAATTTTGAAGGTTCTCGACTTTGTACACTCTCGCGGTTCGATTCACCGGGATATTAAACCTGCTAATATTATGCGGGCTAAAAGTGGTCGGCTTTATTTATTAGATTTTGGGGCTGTCAAACAGGTGACGCAAACTGCGGGTGCTTCTAAGGCTTCGACTGGTATTTATTCTTTGGGTTATGCTCCGCCCGAACAGATGAACGGACAAGAGGTTTATCCCGCAACGGATTTTTATGCTTTGGCTGTGACTTGCATTACTTTGCTCAGCGGTTTGCAGCCGACGGAATTGTTTGATAGTTATGAAAATGAGTGGAATTGGCGATCGCACGTACAGGTAAGTTCGCGTTTGGCTGAAGTTCTCGATCGAATGTTGTTACCCGCTCCCAGCCAGCGCTATCAATCGGCGATCGAGGTGGAAGCTGCTCTGAAATACAATTCTCAACAGCCTACGATGGTCGTGCAGCCGCCTCCCCTACCCACTCCGACCCCCCAACAACCAACTCAGCAGCCACCACCAACTCAGCAGCCTCCTGTGCCTCCTGTGGTGGCGACTCCTCCAGGAAACCTGCAATCTGGGGCGCGAAGGGCTTTTTCGATTTGGGATATTTTGGGTGGGGCTGCGTTTACGGGTTTTGAAGGGGGGTTGCTGGCGATCGCCCTGACGAGTTTGCTACCGAATCCAGGCGTGAGTATCGGATTGTTGGGGATGATTGTCGGGGGGCTAATTTTCGGCCAGTACCGCAGGGCGATCGAGCAAACTGAGATGCTGATTATTAGCGCAGGTACTCTGGCTGTACTGTGGTTGTTCCCGGCTTTGCGCGCCGCTGTTACGATTTATCCGAATTCTCCGATCACAGGCGTGTTGTTTGTGGGATGGTTGGCTGCTTTGGGGGCGATCGCGGCCACAGCTATTTTTCGCTTAATTTATAAGTTACTTTCTAATATTTTTTAAGCCTCGCGGGTAGTCATATCATGTCCGGTCGATTACCATAACAAAAATTGTTTGTAGTGCGGACTTCAGTCCGTAAAATGCTGCGGACTGAAGTCCGCACTACGAACAGTTCGTAGTGCAGTTAATCAGCGGACACCATATCAGCCATCAATTAGACTTCTTGGCTCAATCTTTTTAATCAAATTTTGGGACGCTGCTCAAAGCCATCCCACAAGAAAAACAATTGTGGGATGGCTTTGAGCAGCGTCCTATTTTGCAAGCAGTCGATTGTAGGAGATAGCTGCGCCGATCGCACTTCGCGGCTTTCCTGCACTCCCCGCATTCTCGATCGCACTTGTCGCTTTATTGTAAACTTTTATTACAATTTTAATTTTGTAGCTTTAGATACAGAAATATCTAGTATAGTTATAAATAGGAACAAAAAAGCAGCCCAAGATCGATCGAGCAAAACGGAGGAACCCGATATGTCTACCGAAAATCAAGCCCGCTCTCTGATGATGCGCCACCACCAAATGGTGAAGAACCGGCAGCAATCCATGCTCAACCGCAGCGCCAGCGAAGTCGGAATGGAAAATACTCACTACTGGGGCCACATTCAAGGCAAACCGCAGCCCAGCCTTCAAGCCAGTTACGATCGCAGCAACGCCACCATGAGCTAAGGCAAAGCTCAATTTCCCCAATTGCCCGCAAACCTATTACCTACATTTGGAGAAAACCAGTTATGTCTACTCAACAACAAGCGCGCAGCCTGATGATGCGCCACCAACACCTCGTCAAAAACCGTCAGGAATCTATGCTCAGCCGCGCGGCTGCTGAAGTTGGTTTAGATACTGGTTCTCAGGCGAGTGTCGATCGCAAATAACTCGTTTTTTCAACAGCGAGACAGTTGAATCAAGTTTGTTGTTTGCCAGCTAAAAATTAATAATGACTGTTACAAAACCGTCGCGACTTGTTCTTGAGTTTGCTCTTTACAGAACAAGTCGCGATTAATTTTACGGAATTAATTAAACAGAAACACTGAAATATAGGCTTTCTCAGAAAGATCGGGTACGTTGTTGGGCTTTAGCCCTCTTAGAGGATATTTTAAAAGTCCGGGAAGGTATAATTTAGCCCTTCTGATTGGGCTTAGCTGAGACAATAAATTAAGGTTTCAGCCCATTCTCTTTGAATCGGAATGATTTAACCACAGAGGCCGCAGAGGACACAGAGAGAGAAGATAGAGATTAATAATTATAATGCTACGGAATTTGAGATCGCCCGTCGGGCAAAGAACGATTAAACGACGAAAAAATAACTCATTGATTCGTCATTTGTTGACAATCTAAAATCTAAAATTTAAAATCTAAAATCTAAAATGATATAATCCCCTCTCAATAGAATAGAACGCTCTAGGGAGGTCATCATGTCGGACTGGAAAGAAATTGGCGGCGGAGTTACAGCACCGAGAGGATATCGAGCATCGGGAATTACAGCAGGTTTGAAGCCTTCTGGCTTGCCGGATTTAAGTTTAATTTTGTCAGAGGTGGATGCGATCGCCGCCGGAGTCTTCACTACATCGACAGTCAGGGCTGCTTGCGTGGACTACTGCCGCCAGCGCTTGCAAGCTAAACCCAGCGCCAAAGCTATTTTGTGCAATGCGGGACAAGCAAATGCTGCTACTGGCGAATTAGGTTTAGCAGATGCCCTCGAAAGCGCGAAATTGTTGGGCGAAGCGCTGAATATTCCTTCAGAATCCATTCTTTTGGCATCCACTGGCGTCATCGGGCAGCGGATTAAAATGGAACCGCTGAGGGCGGGAATTCCGCGATTGGTTGCTGAAGCCTCGGAAACTGGTTCTGATGCGGCTGCTAAGGCGATTTGTACGACTGATTTAGTGCCGAAAACGATCGCCCTGGAAACCATGTTTGGCGATCGTCCCGTGCGTATCGGCGGCATTTGCAAAGGTTCGGGAATGATTCACCCGAATATGGCAACAATGCTCGCATTTGTAACTTGTGATGCAGCAGTGTCGTCACATTTGTGGCAAGAAATGCTGACTCGGGCGGCAAACAGAAGTTTCAATCAAATTACTGTTGACGGCGATACCAGTACCAACGATTCGCTAATTGCTTTGACTAACGGCCAATCCCGCACGCCGGCGATTACAGAAAAGGGCGCGGATGCTGAAAAATTAGAGGCGATGCTAACAGAAGTTTGCGTGCATTTGGCAAAGGCAATTGCCCGTGACGGCGAAGGTGCAACTTGTTTGGTGGAAGTGCAAGTTAGCGGCGCCGCCGACGAAGTTTCTGCGAGTAAAATTGCCAAAACAATTGTCGGTTCTTCTTTGGTGAAGGCTGCTATTTTTGGACGCGATCCGAATTGGGGAAGGATTGCGGCGGCGGCTGGGCGCGCGGGCGTTGCTTTTGAACAAGAGAATTTGCGGATTCAATTGGGAGATTTTTTGATGATGGAAAATGGGCAACCTTTAGCGTTCGATAAATCTGCTGCGAGTAATTATATGAAAGCGGCTGCATCGGGCGAATATTTGAAGGAAGACACTGTTTTAATTCAGGTAAGTGTTGGGAATGGTGGCGGTTTTGCGAAGGCTTGGGGATGCGATTTGAGTTATGACTACGTGAAGATTAATGCGGAGTATACGACTTAAGTTCGGTAATTTCCGATGCCCGGGCGGTTGCAAATTGCGCTTAAACCGCCTGGGCGGTTACAAATTGCGGCAGGGGGAACGCATCTTATTGAACACTATTCATCAGTGGTGAGTATATTTTGAGATAAATTCACCATTCTTAGAAGCTATAGACACGCTTTGTAATGACTTTTGTAAGAAAATAGAACTGATTAATG
>NZ_JAAFKG010000099.1 GCF_013299185.1 Microcoleus sp. bin48.metabat.b7b8b9.023
AATTGGTTCGTAGTGAGGACTTTAGTCCTCTGAATTTATGCGGACTAAAGTCCTCACTACGAACCTTTTTGATTGTGTTTGTGCGCGATGACATGATATTATAACAAACTCTACAAGCGTTTAACCAGTATCCACCGCAACTCGATGGGCGGGGTTTCTTCCACCGGAAATAAGTTGAATAGTAGATTTTTCGTGTTAGGTAAAATTGGTTCGTAGTGAGGACTTTAGTCCTCTGAATTTATGCGGACTAAAGTCCTCACTACGAACCTTTTTGATTGTGTTTGTGCGAGATGACATGATATTATAACAAACTCTACAAGCGTTTAACCAGTATCCACCGCAACTCGATGGGCGGCGTTTCTTGTCAAAGGACTAAAGTCCTTACTACGAACCTTTTTGATTGTGTTTGTGCGAGATGACATGATATTACAACAAATTCTACAAGCGTTTAACCAGTATCCACCGCAACTCGATGGGCGGCGTTTCTTGCACCGGAAATAAATCGCGCCCGCTGGCCCAACTCACAAACCAAGGTGTCGGCGGCCACGCAGAATCAGGTAAATGTTTTTGTTCGTATTCCATCACCGACTCATCGGCAATAATTTCTAACGGTAAACCCTCGATAGCTGCTTCCAATTCTTGTCTGGTAATTAGATAAGACCAACACAATTCTGACATTTGTTTTGCCATTTCATCAGGTTCATAGCCATCGACAGCTAAGAAAGTGCTGAATAGGATAAAGCCGCCAGTTAACACAGCATCAGACATTTTGCCGAGGAATAAGCGGATTTGTTCGGGATAGCGAAAGTGCGAGAGAACTTCGGTAGCAATCGCTAATTTGTACCGATAGGTTTTCATCCTCAATAAAGGATCTAAAACGTCGCCTTGGGTGACATGAATCGGCAAGTTTTCGGCGAGGGCTGCTGCTGAGAGTTTTTCGGCAAATATGGGCGTTAGCTCGATCGCATCCACGGAATGTCCTAACCTAGCTAAAGGCAGACTATTGCGCCCCGGGCCCGCACCGACATCTAAAATAGCTGCTTTACCCGCTTCCCCTAATTCGGCCACAATTGCCATCACTTTAGCATCGGGATGGCTGCCAAATAAAGGTTCGGGGCGAATATCCGGCCAGGTATGATATTTCTGGGCCATCGATTCGACTTGAATCTTGGTATTCAGAGTAATCCCGCCGCCTAAGCCTGTTTGGGGATTGGCGGGAAAGTATGAGACGATGAGATTAGCGTGGGGAGAATTTTTGAATCCTTCTGTTAACGCGTTAGCGATTAATGTTCGCAAGTTTTCGGTTTGGGCAGCGTCGAGGTTTTGTCCGAGAACTTTTAAGAAGTCTGAGAGTAATTTTAGATAGTCGTCTAGCATTGATGGCAAACAAGGTAGATAAAATTCTCCCTTGATGCCGATGTTCTTTTTGAGTCTTTCTTTGAGAATTAATTTCAGGCTATGAGAATCAGTCAGCGGCGGGCTAGTTTCGGGTGAGTTGCTGACGGGCAATTCTGGGGAAGATGCGGCACTGGTGGGGTTTTTAGTCACAATGTTTTCGATGATAACCGCGCAATTTGCGGAAAAGTGCGATCGACATTACGGACAATCATAACCTCGGTGGTTCCTCTCGGTGACGAAATTTGGTATAATTGTCTATTATCTGCTGCCAAGATTCAGACATTAAACAGGAGGTCGATCGGCAATAAGTGCGATCGCGCCTAACATAATTTTATGCTCTTGCACCTGAATTCTCCCGTGCAGCGTTTCTGGCGTATCATCAGGCAATACCGGCACCGCAGCCTGCATTAAAATCGGCCCGCTGTCTACTTCCAAATGAGCGATGTGCACCGTACATCCCGTTATTTTCACCTTAGCGGCGAGTGCTTGCTCAACGGCGCGAATGCCTGGGAAACTCGGCAGCAAACTGGGGTGAATGTTAATAACTTTGTTGGGAAAAGCATCGAGCAAAACTTTGGTAACAATTCGCATCCAACCCGCCATCACCACCCATTCTACATCATATTCTTGGAAGGTTTTAACAATTTTTGTATCTAATTCTTCGCGGCTTTTGCAATCGCGGTGATTGAGCAAAATCGATGGAATGCCGTATTTTTCCGCTCTGGCGACAGCTTTAGCTTCGGGATTGTTGTAAATTAACACTGGGATTTTAGCGTTGAGTTGTCCCTGTTGGATGGCTTGGGCAATTACCTCGAAGTTGCTACCGCTACCTGAGGCTAAAATTCCTATTTTTAAGGGCGCGGCAATCTTAGCATTTCCCTCTATGAGTGCGGGAGAAATTGCGGGAGAAATCAAACAGTCTGTAGAATTAGTATTTGCTGCAATCATCAAAGTTTCACCGTGTTATCAAAGAGGAACCAGCGGGACATCGAAAGTTTTCCGGGTCGTTATTTTTAGGAACAATTGGTCTCGGTGGAGGTGAAGTAGAATGCCAATTTGTTACGCAACTAAATGCGATGCTAGTTACAACATTTTCGGGTTCGTCTTTCACTTTAACGAGAAATACTGCACCTGTATAACTTCTTAATCGATGGTTTTTAGCTTGAACCGTCATGATTACATCTTGAGTGAAATCACTTTGAGATAAAAATTGATAGCGGTAATTTTCTTCTTCAAACTTCATTCCTATACCCAGTTCCTCAAATGTTCTAGCAAATTTGGCATTTTCGGCATAGAAAGCTTGTTGAGCATTAAGCGCCGACCGAATATATTGCCCACTTTCATAGGCTTGTCGCGGAGTTTCTGGTTCAAACGTGTTAAGTATTTTTATTTTTGTATTTCGAGGCAAAGCTGTAGTGGTGGAAAGTTTTTGAAGAAAAAGTGCACCCGTTGTAAAAGTAGTTGGTCTGGCTTCTTCCGGCTTTACACCCATGAATTCTACGCGCATTTGACCGTTGGGAGTAAATTCAAAAATTGTCTGCAAATTTTGGTTTTCACTGGCGGTTACATCTATTGCCATCGGCCTGGTAGTAGAGTTAATTCTGTATTTGAATTCATAGGCAGTTAGAGGTTCGGTTGGAGGTGCAAAAGGAAATGACGAAGTGAGTATAAATAATTTGCCTTCTTGTGTAAAAATTACTGTTACCGGAACGGATAATAGATATTGTAACTGCCACTGTCCTACTAATTGTTCGGCTACAGTTTGGGCTGTGGGAGTTGTTTGGGCGGGGACTGGGGCTGGCGCTGCGACGATCGGTTGGGCGATCGTCGCACTTATAGCAAACCTACTCGCAGACAACAGGCAACAGCCACCAATCAGCAATCTGGAAATATTTAAGTATGTTTTTTGCATAAATGTCAACCTCTGACCTGCACAATCAGTGTACCGCTTGCTGGCAGAGCTATTCTACAACAATATCATCAAAAAACTCTTCCCTCAGAATCGAATAAATTTTCAAATCCCAATATCTGCCCTTGACAAATAGCTGCTGTCGCAAAATCCCTTCCAACTGCATCCCCACTTTTTCCATCACCCTCGCCGAAGCAATATTGTTAACTTCACATCTACCCACAATTCGATTTAGCAACATCTCCCGAAAGCCAAATTCAATAATTGCATTGACAGCCTCACTCATGTATCCTTCTCTCCAATATCTCGCAGAAAGTGCATAGCCAATTTCAGCGCGGCTGTGCGTCATGCTCCATTCCACATATCCGCAAGTCCCGATCAACTTTTTCTCGGCTTTGTGGACAATTCCCCAATCTACAAGCTCTTTTCTTTTGTACATTTTTGTCAGAGACTTGAGAAAGTATTTAGTGTCTTCGAGGGAGGTATGAGTTGACCACATTGTGTATTCGGAGACTTCCGGGTTGGAAGCATACTCAAACATATCGCTGGCATCATTTAAAGTGATTTTTCGGAGCAGGAGCCTTTCAGTTTCTATAGTGGGTATATTTGCTAATATATCGAGCAATTTCATTTTGACATTGACCTATATTGTGATACCATTTAAAACTAAAAGCTAAAATTTACAAGCCAATGGTTCCGATAAAATCTGGGCGTTTTAACTGGTTGGACAATGAGTCGATCGCAGCTTGGACATTTCTGGCCCCGGCTTTACTGTTTCTGGGTACTTTTTTGATTGGGCCGATCGCCTATTTATTCTACCTCAGCTTTACCCGCGGCAGCTTTACCCAGTCGGGAGTGCGTTTGATCGGCCTCAATAACTACTCGCGCCTGCTGACAAACCCGGATTTTTGGCAAGTTCTCCAAAACACGATCTATTTTACAACCGCGACAGTCATTCCTAGTTTAATAATTCCCTTGGGTTTGGCAGTGTTGCTAAATCGCTCGTTTGCTTGGCGGGGAGCTCTCCGCACTGCTTATTTTATCCCTTCGATTACCTCTCTAGTGGCTGTTGGCTTGGGTTGGCGGTGGTTGTTTCAAACCGAAGGCCCGGTGAATGATATGCTAAGGGCGATCGGCTTAAATCCAATTCCTTGGCTCAGCAGCACAGCTTGGGCAATGCCAGTCATAATTCTGCTCAGTGTTTGGAAACAATTAGGCTTTAATATGGTAGTATTTTTAGCAGGATTGCAAGCAATTCCGGTAAATCGTTACGAAGCAGCAGAATTGGATGGAGCTAATGGTTGGCAGCAATTTTGGCACATCACTTTACCCGGTTTGCGGCCGACTTTAGTATTTGCTACCATTACTACAGCTATTTTTACTCTACGCAGTTTCGAGCAAGTCTATGTCATCACCGGCGGCGGCCCTTTGAACTCTACTAATTTGCTAGTTTATTATATTTACGAGCAAGCTTTTTCCCAATTCGATTTTGGCTATGCAGCCGCAGCAGCAACTTTTCTGATGGCGATAGCTTTGATATTAGTTTATGTTCAGATTCGAGTTTGGGGCGAAGATTCTTAATTAGCTACGAACACAGCTATTAGTGTTGTTAAATAAAGGAGGCTAAAGCTCAACTACACACAAAGGTACGTTGTTGGGCTTCAGCCCTCTTTCGACGTATATACAAAGAGCGTCGCATTCCAATTACAAGAGGTACGTTGTTGGGCTTCAGCCCTCTTTCGACGTATATACAAAGAGGGCTAAAGCCCAACAACATACCCAATTATCAATTATTAATTGTATACTCCATGTGATCTGCTGTTTGTTCAGCTTGTGCTGCACCCAAAAGCTTGCCGACAACGTGCAAAGACATATCAATTCCCGCAGCAATTCCCCCGGATGTAATGATTTTGCCGTTATCGACAAATCGCTGATTTTCGATAATAGTTGTATTGGGAGCTAACTCTCTCAACAAATCAAATGCCCCATGGTGTGTAGTTGCGGCCAAACCTTCCAACAAGCCAGCTTTTGCCAACAGCAGCGAACCCGTACATACCGACAGCACTAATTCTGCTGTTTGCGAACAATCTTTTATCCAGTTAATCACGGCTGAATTATCGATTAACTTTCTCGTGCCTAGTCCTCCCGGTACAATTAAAATATCGGGGGGCGGACAATCGGAAAAAGTACAATGGGGATTGACGCTCAAACCGTTGCGCGCGCTTACTGCACCGGGATGTTCGGCTACGGTAGAGACGGCAAAAGGTTGTGAATCCTTATTTAATTCTGATGTCACCGAAAACACTTCAAATGGCCCGGCAAAGTCCAGTACCTCGACATCATCGAACATGAAAATAGCTACGTTCCTAGTTGGCATAAGACACACTTCTGATAGAGGTCAAAAATAGCGGCTATTTGTTATATAGCAATCCTAAATCATTTGTGAATTTCTTACTCCCTCCCCTTAATAAGGGGAGGGCTGGGGTGGGGTAAAAAACTTTACGACTCATTTAGGACTGCTATAATATAAATGGTATGATTTAAATCATTAAAGCTATGCCGAAAAATATTCGCCATCGCGACGCCATAAAAATCGGTTTTTTGTGTCTTGTTTGCGCGTTAGCAATTACTATTTCGCCAATTTTTACCCCTGCTCAATTGACCAGTCAATTAGAGTTTCGGATTACTCAATTAGAAAGTCAAATTGCTGAACTCCGCGGACAAATCAACAGTTTGCAGTCTCAAGGTTCTGGAGTTAATCGGCCTCAGTCTCCGAACCGCCCTGGTTCGGGCAGGACAAATTCTAGAATGCTTTCGGGTGATCCGATGTTTGACAATTTAGCAACTTTGGCAATTGAAACTAAGCAAGATGTAATCAAAATTCAAGAGCGGTTGTCTAAGTTAGAAGCGTCAAGAAATCGTTAGTCATTAGTCATTAGTCATTAGTCAGTAGGGGCGGTGCCCCCGTGCCCGCCCTCTTAGCAGTCATTAGTCATTAGTCATCAGGAAGAAGGAAGAAGGAAAAATGAAATAGTAAGAATGAAGAGGGAAATAGTAAGAAGGAAGAGGGAAATAGTAAGAAGGAAAAGGTAAGTAGTAAGAAAGAAAAACTCTCCCCCTCTCCCTCTCTCCCACTCTCCCTCTTTCCCTCTCTCCCTCTCTTCGACTTTGAGGTTCCCAAAAGCAGGGTATGCTCAAAGTCAACTTGCAGAACTATTCAATGATATGGAAATAGTAGGCTGCCATCAGAAAATTGATACCTAACAGCAACAGAAACCAGGCTGCGCGAAAGGTGTAAGGGAATTTGCCCGTTTTCATCACGGAGTCGGATTTTAATTGGTTCTTTGCTATGTCTGCCATAATTCAAGCTCCTAATTCACAAGTCACTGTATTCACAAATAGCAGAGAGCGTCGCACATGACACAATCTAAGAGTGTTATTTTTTGTAACTAGGACTTGATACCTAGTTGAATTCAGATTGATTTTAATCGATCGCTCCGGCGTGGTATGAACTGCGGACTAGAGGCCCCGATCGCACTCGCTCAAACCCCATCTCGCGGGCGATCGACCCGAAACGGTCAAATTCGGCTGGCGTCCAGTATTTGCGAACTGGGAGGTGTTCTAGAGAAGGTCTCATGTATTGACCGAGGGTGAGCCGATCGCACTTGGCATCCCGCAAATCGGCCATCGCTTCGACAATCTCGGCCTCGGTTTCCCCGTGCCCCAACATCAAACCGGATTTGGTGGGAATAGTTGGGTCAAATTCCTTGACGATACGCAGAAGGTCGATCGAGCGATCGTACTTTGCCCCCCTCCGCACCGGCCCTTGCAACCGGCGCACCGTTTCAATATTGTGGTTGTAACAAGCCGGTTTTGCCTCTACCACCGTCCGAATCCGCTCCCGCTGCAACTGATCCAAACCAGAATTATCCGCCTCAACATTCCTCCCCATGCCTCCCCAAAAATCCGGCGTCAGTACCTCAACCTCAGTATCGGGGTTTAAGTGACGGATTTGGGCGATCGTCAACGCAAACCAACCCGCGCCTCCATCCGGTAAATCATCCCTCGCCACCGAAGTCAGCACCGCATAGCGCAAACCCAACAATTGCACCGCCTGGGCCACCTTTTGCGGTTCCTCGGGATCGAGGGGCATCGGAGAATGACCTTTATCTACTTGACAAAAAGCACAAGCACGGGTGCAAGTCGGCCCCATCAACAAAAAAGTCGCCGTTTTTTGGGCGTAGCACTCGCCCCGGTTGGGACATCTGCCTTCCTCGCAAATCGTATGAATTTGCCGCTGTTTGATAATTTTCTGCACTGCGGAAAGTTCGCTAGCTTTGCCAATGGGCCGTCGCAGCCAATCCGGCATCGCCTCGATTTCGCTCCGCATTTGAGCGGCAGTTGCTTTGACAGTAGGAGTTTGAGGAGTTTGGGGCGACATAAAACCTGCATGGCGATCGAGTTAATATATGCGATCGTATCCGAAATCAAAGTCCCTCAACTTGTAGGAATCTGACCCCAAATCAGAATTCGGATCAATTGCAGCCAAACTAAACTCGTTCAGAATTCTAGGTAGAATTCTCTTAGGGATATACTGAAGGTTGCAAATCACAAGACCACACGGGAAGCGGCAAACTCAGAGGCTTCATTCAGTCCTGAGAGGAAAGCGACTCGGAGGACTTTAGTCCCCGTGGTCTGTACTCTATAGCGCATCACGCGCAAACCTCGGTCTTTCAAGCCGGGGATGAAACGCAGCAGCAGCCGTTTGAAGGCTGCCATTACTCTAGATTAGAATTGAATTGTGCTAAACAAGTAGGCGTATCAACTACGTGCTGAACCATTCCTAGAACGGTGAAATTCCAGGCAGTAAGACACCCTCAGCATTTTAGACTGGGAAAGACTTGCAGCACAGCCAAGCAACGCAGGATGGGGAACGTACCGAACTGGCTTCGTGTTGAAAAGTGCGAACGAAAGCATAAAGCAAAAAAGTAGACGTAATGCTCATGGCGATCGTGGCGAAAGTCAGTGAGGTTGAACGTGTAGCGGCGATTTGACAGCGCCTTTAAGAACAATCGCAAGGCTGTTTCTTAAGAATCTCCGTTCCACTATAGTCGGAGAGTGTCAAAATCTAGAGGCAAGTAAGTAAATCTGTCTGCGTAACGAACTATCCTAGTACGGAGAAATTCCGGCCACTTAGTAAACGCATTGAGGCGTTAAACAAAAAGAGCAAGTAACAGCAGGATGGAAAGCGTACCGAACTGGCCAAAGTGATAGACCGAGAAAGCATTTGAAAAGGATAACGCAAGCGCGATTGCAGCATCGAAAGATAGTTGTTTTGAGCCAAAGCGAGGCACCTTGACAATGCCTTTGAATATTGGTTTCCGATCTTCTCTGCAAAAAATCTCAGTGGCTCTCAATGCCCCTGAGATCCTCAACACTCATTACTGAAGGAGTCAGTCGTGGCTGGTCAAAAAATCTTGGTAATCGATGACAGTAAAGTCATCCGCGTTCGAGTTCGAGAGATGTTACCTCAAGGTAACTTTGAAGTTCTAGAAGCAAAAGACGGCGAAGAAGGACTCAAACTGATCCGTGAAGCCCGACCGAATCTAATTATGTTAGATTTCCTACTGCCCAAAGTCAGTGGTTGGGAAGTGTATCAAAAAGTGCAAGCCCATCCGGTGCTTTGCAAGATACCTTTGGTGATCATGTCGGGGCGCGAAGAAGAGGTGATGGAGAAAATTCCAAAACCCTTCGAGAAGCATTTCTTTGCATTCATCGCTAAACCTTTTGAGAAAAAGCAGCTAACCGAGGCGATCAAATCGGCGATGGTACTGGCTAAAAAGAAACCAGTACCAGAAGCCCCTGCCGCCGCCGCTGCTGCACCGAGTTCTGGAGCCGGTGCTGCCGAAATTCAGGCGATGACTAAGCAAATGGCGAAAATGCAAGCGGAAATTGATGCACTCAAAAAACAAATGACTCAGGTGATTACGATCATCAAGCAGATGAAATCGAAATAATTCTGCGGTCTTTTACAGGTACTCGTGCAGAAGGCACTCATGTAGAAGGAAACTTCCACACTGTGAAACTTTCTCACTTTATTTCAATGGGTCCCCTTGTGTCCGTAGTTTTTTGCTAAATTGGTCGATCGCGCGATAGCCAATCGCCTGCAACCGATTTCTCACAATCTCAGTGGGAAAATCAATTAAAAGTTAAAAATCAAACCAGGGAGGAAATCAATTATTAATCTTTATTAAGATTTTTTAATTGCCGCTCGTGCCACACTCAACTATCAACTCCTCAGTCTCATTTTTTTGGTTAATGACTAACGACTATTCCGATTTTTTGCCTCAACTGCGTGCCTCAACTGAGCAATTGTTGAAAAGATTAGACTGCTTCGATCGAGCGCAGGTATTAGCGATCGGAGATTTGACCTTGGACGAGTTTCTTACCGGACAAGTAGAGCGAATTTCCCGCGAAGCACCTGTGTTGATTTTGCGCTACGAGAATACTCGGCAATTACCCGGAGGTGGCGCAAATGCTGTCTACAATTTAGCCAAACTGGGAGGCAAAGTAAAAGTTGCTGGTTTGGTGGGAAAAGATGACCAGGGAAAGGCTTTGTGCGGTATTTTTGAGGCTGCGGGAATTGATACGGCTGGGATTTTAATCGATTCGCAGCGTCCAACCGTTACCAAAACTCGCATTTCCGGGCACGCGCGGCAGTCGGTGACTCAACAAATTGTCCGAGTCGATCGCAAATCTGACGAGTTGCCGGATTTAGACTTGCAGTTGCAATTAGCAGACTACATCCGGCAGCAAATCCCCACAGTCGATGCGGTGGTTTGTTCTGACTACGGCGACGGAGTTTTGACTCGTTTGGCGATCGAATCGGCAGTGGTTCCCGGCAAAACAATTGTAGACGCTCAAACAAATTTGCAGCGATATTCTGGAGCGATGCTGTTTACTCCGAACTTACCGGAAGCCGAGCAAGCAGTCGGATATGCTATCAAAAATCCTGAAACTTTAATGCAAGCAGGACGCGATTTGTTGAACTTAACTCAAGCTCAAAAAATCCTGATTACTCGCGGCGAAGAAGGGATGAGTTTGTTTGAAAGGGTGAACGGCGAACCAATCAAAAATTCACCCCCTCCCACATCCACTTGCTTCAAGGGAGAATTTGCCATTCAAAGCTGGGATATTCCCCCTTTTAACAAGACTGATGTATTCGACGTAACTGGTGCTGGAGATACAGTCGTAGCAGCGATGACTTTAGCTTTGTGCGTCGGTGCATCGGGTTGGGAAGCGGCAGTTTTGGGAAATTTGGCCGCTAGCATTGTCGTGCGTCAATTCGGTACGGCAACCACGACTGCGGAGGAAATGAAAGAAGCTTTGAAACTAATGATTGATGACTAATTATTGGGAATTGGGAATTGGGAATTGGGAATTGGGAATTGGGAATTGGGAATTGGGAATTGGGAATTGGGAATTGGTGATTGATTATTAGTTATTCGTTAAGCTGTTCTGTATTTAAACTGCACAGCCAAAATTTGATAAAGTTCTTGTGGGGTGGGCCATAAAGCCCGCACAAAAAATGCAATTTAGATGTCGAACAGCTTACCAATGCCCAATACTTCGGCTTAATTCGGCTTCGCTCAGCACAAGTGCCAATGCCTAATGCCTAATCCCTCCGCTTCGCTTCGCCCAATCCCTCCGCTACGCTCCGCCCAATGCCCGATGCCCGATGCCCAATGCCCAACGACTACTTACTCTTCTTCAAAATTTGTCCCTTGTCATCAATCGTCAAACCAGTATTGGGAAAATCGCTCTTTGTCAAACGGCGAATCAACCCCACAGTCGTAAAATCTTCATCCACAGAGGGAATACCTTGCCTGTCAAGTTCGATGGGGATAATCTTACCAGAAACAAAATCCCCTTTTGGAGTCATTTTGACATCCAAAATCAGAGATTGACCCAGTGCTCCGGCTGTGGACAAAGTGCGATAACCCATAAAATTGCCCAGGGAATACGCGATCAATTTCCCTTTGTACAGTTCCACAGCTCTGGTAACGTGCGGGCCGTGTCCCAAAATCAAATCTGCTCCCGCATCAATCATCGTCCGCGAAAACAACACCATATTTCCCCGGTTTTCTCCGTAAAAGAACTCAGTTCTATTGTTCACATTCTGAGCTCCGGTTCCTTCAGCTCCAGCATGAACTGAGATGACTACAATATCAGCCTTTTGCCTCGCTTTTTTGACAACTTCAGCCCCTGCTTTCAGTTCCAGCAAGGAATTGTGAACTTCGCCGTAGTTGCTGAAACCGATAAAGGCAACATTGACGCCCTTGACATTTTGATAAACAATTTGATCTCTTTTGCCAACAGCCTTCATGCCGTTGCTGTCGATGTTTTTGATCGTGTCCTTAAATCCCTGCTCGTTAAAATCGTAGGAGTGATTGTTGGCAATATTCAAAACATCAAAACCAACATCTTTGAAGATTTTGGCATAACTCGGAGGCGTCCTAAAGGCAAACAGCATTCCTCCACCGCCTCCTTTGGAACTGTAAGGATAATCGGTCATCGTGCTTTCAAAATTGCCAAACAGAATATCGGCTCCTTGTAGGTAGGATTTTACCGATTCAAATAAACGCTCCTTATTTTCCGGGAGTTTATTGTAGGGGAAATTGGTGCCGGGGATCATGTCGCCAACTGCTTTGATGCTGACAGTTGCGGGCAAATTTGCAGGTATTTTTGCTGCCTGGGGTGGTGATTGTGATGCGGGTTTGGCGGCGGATGCTGACGCTGGGATAGATTCCTTGCGGGATGGCTTTGCCGCGCCTACTTTTTGTACCGCAGGCTTTGAGGTGACATGGTTAATTGTAGCGGTACTTGAGGATTTATTGAATTGAGAACCGAGTACAAAGCCTGCTATCGGTACAAAAATTAGGCTGAGAGTACCGACTGACAGCCAAGATTTTTTAGTTTTACGACGGGCTGAATCTGGCCGCGGTGATGGCTTTTGTTCGTGTTGGTTTGTGGGTTGGGGAGTTGGGATTATATCTGGTGGCTGTGATGGCTGTTGTTGGCCTTGGTTTGTGGCTTTGGGAGTTGGGATTATGTCTGGCGGCAGTGATGGCTTTTGTTGGCGTTGGTTTGTGGGTTGGGGAGTTGGGATTGTATCTGGCGGCAGTGATGGCTTTTTTTGGCGTTGGTTTGTGGGTTTGGGAGTTGGGATTCTATAGGATTTGCGGGGGGATTTTTCTGGTATTTGAATGGGTGGGTTTGTGATATTTTGAGGTGTTTCTACCTTGGGCAAAATTACAGGAATTCGGGCGGTGGGTACACTGGCGACACCTACAGGAATTTGAACAGGGGCTACAGTTGCGGGTGCTGCTACACTGACTGGCGCGGCTGCGGTTGCGGGTACACTAGCCAAGCGTTGTTTTAATTCTACCGTCTGAGTCCAAGCGGGCAATTGCTCGCCTTCGCGCCGCCCGTACACTGTTACTCCGTAAATGTTATTTGGTTGCAGTCGCTGCAACCCTTTGATTGCGACTCGGAGACAGGCTTCTTCTGCGGGCAATTGTTCTGCTTCCAGCAGCAGGTGCAGGGTTTCATTTTCCAAGCTGCCTTTAGCCGTGACGCCGAAGGTTTGGAGTGCTTGGCCGATCAGAAATGCGATCGCCCTGGCATCGCCTTCTTTTGCTAAATTTAAGATATCTTGTTGGCTCACAAATGCCTCTACTCTCACACGAGAAATTTAGCTCTATCTTATATCAGATTTGCGAAACAGGATGAAATGCCGATCGACTTAACTTAAGTAACTAGATACAAATAAACATAGCTGGTAAAAGTATAGTCATTTATAGACATGAGAGGCTTCGAGTCCCTCCCCCTTCGCTTTTACTTTCAGCGGATTAACCCGCCTCGGCTGAACTACACAGCTCCCTATCCCATCGCTAAAAGCATTTGGGATTGCTTTTCTGAGGATGTTATAAGAACCATTAACATCGGAATTAATTAATTGACCGATTGATG